>JAWUVV010000041.1:0-9939 GCA_034112165.1 Candidatus Altimarinota bacterium | reverse complement strand
TGTCTTTTATGGTGCTAGTGAGTATGGTGCAAAATGAGTATTATTCGGACAAAGCATAGGAGCAGTCTGTATCTGAGTTATTGCCCTGTTTTGGTGTCTCAGGACTATAAAAACCCTCAAGATGTAATCTTGAGGGTTTTTAGTTTTGTATAGGTAATGGTGGAGATGATACGTAAGAATTTGAACAAAATATAATCTTTTAGAAAAGTAATATTGGATTCAGAATTTTATTTTTTACTTCTGATTCATCTAGTGTTGAAGATAATCATTTTTCTGATTGAATGAAATCATAAGTCTTTTCAAAGGATATAAATAATTGCTCAATGTTTTCAAATCTATCATTTTCAGAAAATCTATCCAATATTATCTCTAATAGATTTGTGTAGTATTCTTCTAAATCTAATGTTAGTTTTTCAATAGGTAATCATAATGATTCAATATTTCATTTATGAACAATGGAGTTTCTTACTCTATATAATCGATATAAGTTCCATTCTGTTTTTTTTCTATTATTTTTAATAAAATCTTTAGGGAATTTAAATTTTTGCTGTAATCGAAATAATTTAACTAATAATAAGTCATTATCCCTTAAGCAGGGGGTATTTATCATTCGTCTCCAATCATCTCAGTCTTCTTTAATTATTCTATATAAGTTAGTAGCTGAGTGTTTTATATCTGTTCCAACGAAACTTTTGATTCTTGGATTTGCCTTAATATTTATCTGTACCTGTAATAAGTCTCTTACAATACCATCAATATATCAAACTGATTCAATTATCGGATAGCAATGTTGTATGTTTGACCATGTTGTACTTCATTTTCAAAAGTTTAATGAAAATATATGTTCCCATCATATCCATAAGTTTAAGAATTTATGTTCAATAGTGTTAGATTCAATAAAAAATCGATAAAATCTAAAAATAGTATTAATTTTTTCTTTTGTAGATTGTTCTATAACATCTGAATCCATAATTTTATCTATTTTGTCTTTCTTATAATCAAAAAAGGTTTTTGAACTATTCATTCTATGTACATAGATATTGTTTCCTATATATGTTATTAATCATGTTCACTCTGAGTCTATTAATAATCAGTGATGATGTATACTTATTTGTTCGTTGATAAATTCAAATTTTACTAAATCTAGTAGTTTTTGAATCTTATTTACTGAATTGTTAGAAGCACTAATATAATCTAATGCAATTTCCTTAGATTTTATCCACACACAATTAGGATAGGTTTCATTGCAACTTAAAAAGGGTTCTAAAAACTTCGATGAATCTCTACTGATATTTATTCTAGATTTTTCTATAGGGAAAGACTTAAAGATATTTTCCTTTCAAAAAGAGTCTTCAAGGATTTTTATAATATCTCAATTTTTTACATAAATTTTCTTATATATCTCATATTCATTCTTCTCTCATTTAAAGATTGAGATAAAGTCTTTGTTAGATGCAAATCATCAATTTAAATATTTGCTAATGTTCTCATAAGCGTAATATATAGAATATCATTGATTTAAGATTTCTGTGGAATAAGAATGAACAACTTTCTTTATTTTCAAAAAATCAGAGGGCTGAATTTTATCTTCATCTTTATCTAATACACTTAAAAGAATGGTTTCACATTTAGAAAAGTAATTTTTCTCTATAGTTCTAATGATACTTTGTATTCTAGTTTTTAACTCAAATATGAAAGATTTGAATTCCTTATCGCTGGAGTCTTTTTTCCCTTTCTCCAGAAAGCCTTTTAAGAAAAGATCGAAGCTTGAAAATATAACATGATATTTTTTATACACTACGTCTTTTTCTGAATAGTATAAATATTCTTCAATTAGGCACTTTACGTGATTTATATTTAAATAGTCTGTTCAATTAGTTATTTTTATATAGCTATTCAACTCATTTAGTAAAGTTTTGGTGTTAGAAATATTTATTTTATAATACTTTGGTGTTCATACTGCAAAATACTCCCTCATTATTTCTCAGAAGTATTTTTTTAGTTTATTTTTATTTGACATAATATTAATGATGAATTATACTTATAGAGTAAGTTAAATTGAATGTAATTTTGACGAAATAATCTTTTTACTGATTTAACTTTAGAGATTAACATCTCAATCAATTGAGGAATATATCCAAGGTATATTCCTTTTTTTTTATGTTAAAATAAGTTTTTAATTTGAATTGATAAGGCTTTACTAATCTTCTCAATATTCTCAACACTAACATTTTTAATTCCTCTTTCAATATCAGATATATATGTCCTATGAAGTCCTGTTTTATCTGCAAGTTCTTGCTGCTTTAATCATTGCTCTTTTCTTAACTCCCGAACTCTGTCTCATAACTTAATTTTTATATTCATGTTGTAAAATTATTGATATGTATTCAATATATTACTTTAGAGATATATGTCTATTTTTATTCACACATACACAAAGCCAGCCAATGCAAAAAGAACTTTAGTTCTTTGCTTGGCTGTGTGTGTTTGACTAAAACAGTCAAATAAGATATTATTATGTCATGGAAGAAATACACAAATATTATATCAAGTATAAGCTCTATGGTGAAAATGAAGTAGAAAAACTAGAAAATGAGAAAAACGAAATTCTTGAGAATGTATCAACTTTATCAAAGACTATAAAAAATGTTCGAACACCTACTTTATCGCTTATTTATCGTATTATTAAGACATGAGAGTCTTCTGTTTTAGAATTTGGTGGTGGGGAGCTCAATAAAATCTGAGAACAAAATGCTTTTATTGATTTTCCAAGTCAGTTTCAAGTTTGAAAACAAGGACTCTTTAACGGAGAAAAAGTCCAGGTAAAAGGTCAATTACGATATGAATATGAAGCTTGATTTCATGATGATTTTTTTGTTATAATAGACTGACAAGAATTTATCCTTAGGCAAGATGATGGAAGCACTAAGAAATATAAACTGGTTCAAGAGTTAGATAAGGATATAGATATGAGTTCATACAAGTCATGACAAAATAGTGTATTTTGAAGTAAAGATATATTTATTCAAGAAACAGGTATACTAAAACTTTCCTCTGTGAAGGGATATATTAATATGCAAATTCTTCCTGGTAAAAGCTATCAATATGTTGACGGAATTATTGATGGTCATATGGTCTATATAGAAAAGCAAACAGATTCATGAAATATACGTATATTGTTAGAACAAAAATAGATATTTATTATTTTTCTTCTCAAGCACTTACTGCTCACGCTATGAGTCATGTTGGTATTGCTACAATTTATAGTCACATCATGAGTATAACAAAGGTGAAAAATTTTCATCAAGCCGTTATAGGGTATTTGTTTAGTCTAAAAACATTGTTTCACAAGAATAGTAAAAGAGAGACTTATTTCATTCATCTCTCTTTGGATTTATAACAGAAATTTAAGAGAAAAATAGATTTTTCCAGCACACTTTTTTTACATTAGCCCTTATAATTTGAATAATTAGCCGAGTTTTACCTAAATAGCTTTAAATAAACTTCAAAAGCAAACTTCTTATGCCTTTTAAATCAGGTTACTTCTTTTAGTACTCATATCTCAATAAATAGTTTTATAAAGCTGTTTGCTGTAGTAGGAGATACTCATAGTAACTCAACGACATCATGACTTGTAATAATGGGATGAGAATATAAGTAATCTTGCATCATCATCGCTTTTTCGCTCTTACTTCACAATGTTACTATTTTTGATTCAATATCTTTCTTGATCACAAGAATACGAGAAAAAGTAAGTATTGAGGATTTACAGGTTTCAATCACTCAAGTAAGAAAAAACTTTATAAAGTGTTCTATGTTATTTGAGCTTCTTGCAAGCGTAAGAGCATCGTAGTATGCCCCTTTATTCTTTTCAAAAAAGTCTGAGATATATAAGACAGGTCGAGAAATGATTTTTTTCTCAATCAGATAGAGTATTATCATAAGTCTCCCAATTCTTCCGTTTCCATCTAAATATGGATGAATGGTTTCAAACTGATAATGCGCAATAGCTACCTTTATAAGCTCAGGAATTTTAAGAGCATCATTATGGAGAAAAAGTTCGAAATCTTTGATCAGTTCCTTAAGATCCTCATGGTGGGGGGGGATAAAAAAAGCTGTTTCTAAATTATTTCATCAAATCCAGTTCTGACTTTTTCGTATTTCACCAGGAGTTTTATGCTCTCATCTTACTCATTGTAATAATGTTTTATGGATGTGGGAAAACAATCTGAAACTGAGAGGAAGTTGTTGTAATTTATTTACTCACCTATTCAGCGCTGTAATATAGTTCTGTACCTCTTCTCTATCATTTTTCTCCTCAAGAGATGTAATGTCATCTTTTTGTAAAAACAGATCATCAAATTCTGTTTTAGTTCCTTCAATTTTACTAGATTGGATTGCTTCTTTGGATATGTGCATAGAGATAAAGAAGTCTACATCTGGAATAAAACTTGAAAAGCTATCTAATTTTCAAAGTTCAAGATTTGCTTTCTCTAGTAAGATATTTATTTGTGGGTCTTCCCAAGAAAACGGAGTATTAATATTTTCAGGTAAAAAACTCTTATATTGATACTGCTGTTTCCATGTTCCTGAAGTAAATTTTTTCATCATACATTGGATTATAGTTATTTATAATCCAATTATACGCTATTTTTTAGAATATGAATGATATCTTGCATCTCATCTCATACATATATTTGTTTTTCTTAGATTTCATGATATACTAACGATAATCTATTTAATAAACACTATAGTTTACTAATAAATATATCGTATGGATATAAGTATAAAAAACATTCCCTGTGTTTCTCCTCAGGTCATTAAAGACCTCTGACTGAATCCTAACTCAGCAAAGACGCTTTTATCTCGTTATGAGAAACAATGAATTTTCACGAGAGTAAAAAGGGGATTCTATGTAAATAACACTATTGAAGTTGAGTGAGAAAAGCTTTCAAGTATCCTTTTCCCTGGAAGCTATATATCTCTAGATACTGTTTTGTATGAGTCATGAATTATAAAGCAGGCAAGTAGAGCCTTATATTGCGTTTCAACTACTGGAGGATACGAAGAAATAAAACTCTGAGATTATACTCTTTTTAAATACGGAGTTTCTCTCGCATCGCGTGAGGGAATCTATTTAGATAGAGCTTGAAATTTTCGCTCAAGCAGAGAAAGAGCATTTCTAGATAGCTTGTATCTGAAACTCTTTTCTCGGTATTATCCAGGAGAATGTGAATATAATTTCATGTTAGTAGATGATGTACAAGTAAAAAAACTTCTCCCTATTTACCCCCAGAGAATAGCTAAGTATTATGAATCGCTCAAGAAAATGGATGCTCTCCTATAAATTGAGTCCTAGAATAATTGTAGTTACTAACACTATAGTATTATAGTAATCATCACTACAAATTTATGAGAAATAAATTACAATTTCTATTTAAAACTAATGTTAAGGTGGGGAGTAAGGCAACTTAAAATTTGTTATTCCTCTAGAAAATATATAATTAAGGTGGGGAATAAACTCATAAAACAGCTTTAATGCTTAATCTTAGCAGGGGAATGAATATATGACCAATTCAAAATATAAAAAAACCTCAGGTGGGGAATGAGATTGCATATAAAATACAGAAAAGTAAAACCTCTTCTGATTTGTTTGATGTAAAATTTTATAATAAAAAGAGCTGAAGTAATTTACATGATCTTAAAATCTCAGGAATTTCAAAAGCAGAGATAGAGCTCGTAGATGGGTATCTAGAATCTCACCCTGAAAGGGAAGTATCTTTTGATAGATATCTGCAAACTATCGGGCAACCAGATAATGAACACTTCATAGAGACGCTTATAGATAGAGCGTATGAGAATGAAGCAAAGCTCGCTTATTTTATCCCTGAATGGGAAGAGAAGATTGGAGAACTCTATAAAGAGGTAGTGAAAGAAAGTACAAAAAATGGAGCTGAGATTTCTAGTGAAGTGTTTACCCTGGAAAGAATCACGGATGATGTCTATGGGACCACTACAATGGAAGGAGAGATAGTAGATAAAGACTATGTAGAGCAGATTATTAAGAATAAATCACTTGTCTGAGAATCTCTCTGAGAGCTCGAAGCTACAAATATCCGTAACGGATTCATTTGGGCCTACAAGCAATCTTTAAAGTGAGATTTTGTATTCAGTAGTAAACTAGTGAAGCAGGCTCATAAAATCACAACAAAGGGTCTTGATTCACTTGTAGAGAAATGACTCAAGTATAACTTGTGAGAATTTCGAGATTATCAGGTAGATATGGGAATATTTCAGAGTCCAAATGGAAAATCTGAGTATTACCCACCAAAGAATCCAGAAGCGGCTATGAATAAACTTGAGGAATATATGTCGAACTGAGAATTTAATATTATTAAACTCGCGCATCTTCATCTCTTCCTTTATTCACTCCATCCGTTTTCAAATGGAAATAAAAGATCCACAAGAATTATAGAATCTCTCGCGATACAATCACGCTTTGATAAAGGTCATTATTTCAAGGGTATGGGATACTTTTACAAAAAGAATATGCCAACATACCTAAAGAAGGTAAAGGGAGTGCTCAGTGGGAAAATAGACCTGAAAGAATGGGTGCTCTATTATGTTTCATCGTTTCAAACCATGGCTCGTTTCTCTATTACGGATTTACAGATGCAACAACAGAGTATTACTTGAAAAATATCTCCTTCCAGGATAAGATATTATGATGCTACTGATCAGATAATAGATAGGTTTTATTTAAAGAATCTTGATAATTTCTTTACGGCCAAGCAGCTGAATAAATACTTAGTTGATTACGACAAGGTGTATTCTGACAACAAGCAGATTTATAAGAGAATACAAAAGCATATGAAAGATAATCTTATATATAAGACAGAGGAAAAAGAGGGAAGAGATACGCTGTATAGAGTCCAATTAGAACAAGATTTATAATAGACTCATGCAAATATAGATTTATAGGGGAATAATAATGTGGATTTTTCTTGTGACAGCTGTGCAGCAGCACAATCGAATGCTGGAGTGAGTAACATTACAGGCAATGCTGTTGACAATGGGGGTCAAATCGGACGGCCTCTAGATATATATACTGATTGATCATCGAACATGAGAAGAATTTTAAAACATCAAGCAATGGTAGAAGCAGAAATATCTAAATTATCTCTGCAACAAAAGACACTGTTTTTTTGTTCCATTTGTCAAAGGCAACAACCTGTCTATGAACACTATTCAAAAGGTCAACAGTGGGCAAACCCTCGACCATTGAGAGTATTGCTTGAACAATGTTGGGACTGGTCAATTTTTCCTGATAAATTCAAAAAACCAAAAGAACCTGATCCGGTCGACTTCATTACTATTGAATATAATCAATCTTCTTCAGGTCTAGCATGTGAGGCTTTCTCCTCTGTGCAATATTTGATCTATTTAATAAATCACTCAGCAAATGAGGACGTGGCTCCTCCTGTTGAATATGCTTTCAACATTTTGGATAGCTACCTATATCAAAAACTTAGCCTTACGAATGTCTCAAGTAATAACGATTATTTGGTCGATTCACACCGGCTAGTCTCACAAGAAATAGCTAGGCAGCTCGAAACATTAAAAATGGTTTCTAGACTTTTAATTTCAAAGTCAGATTGGAAGAACTACCGTGAAGTGTGTTCACCTCAAAACCTGTTGAATCTTTCTACAAAATAGGTATTTTTTAGAGTGTTGAAGTTACCGGGCCCTGTGAAATAGAGACATATCACCACATTCCCACGGTCCGCCAAACAACATTCTGTCGAAAGCTGGCTGATCTGTCGGAAAAGGCCCCCTTTCGGACATACTGGGTAACTTTCGACAAAATATCGCTTGGTGGGCCATCTGAGCGTGGTTCCATAGCCCATTTTCACTGGGTTCAGCCGCCTCAACTCGCTACGAAATATCTATTTTGTAAAAAGTGCAATGAATGGAAAATATTTCTTGAAAGTTGCTATAACCTCTGGGCATTCTTTTAATGCTTTAAGGGCGTCTTCTTTTCCTATTGCATCAGAAAAAAAATTAGAAAACCTTATAAACCCGAGTCCTTGCAGTGCACTTAGTTGAAGATCTGTCGCATCCCATGCGGGCCAAAAACCAACATATTTATCTACATGAAGTGTGTAGTCGTACTTATCAGATAGCTCTATAATATCATAAATATAATTAGGAACATCGCCCATGGAGTGCTCAATTACAAAATATGCCCACTCCTTAAATTCCTGGAGCGTTATAATACCCAATATTAGGGAAGTCGTTGCGATCCCGATATCTTCGGGGTTCTCTCTTGTTAGTTGAAAATCCATGTCATCCATAAAGTTATTATTGTCCGTTTATCATTGCATCACCACCAATATGGCCAGTGTCAGAGTGGATATCACGAGGGATTAACTGCATTCGTCCTGTGTCCTGATGGTGGTGCCACGTAAGTCCAGGAATACTTGCTTTCCCGCTTTTTATTGTTTCAAATTGATTATCTGTGAAGCGCGCTGCTAATTGAGAGTTCACTGCCATTTCATCACGCAAAGTACGTGTAGCTAATCGCATTTGCGCTCTATAATCCAGAGCAAGAAAGTCGCTTCTCGATAGGCTCGTATCGAATACTGCGACGTCATCAAAAATCGGAAAACCCCTTTGATCGAAAACAATTCCAGTGTTTGGATGTCGTTGCCCTGCGAGTCTTACATTATATCTATTTTATAGAAAGTTTCAGACCCATAGAGGCCGCTAGGTTCGCAATTGTTTCTGCTTGGATCTGGTTCGTGCCTAAGCTGTATTCAGAAATATTTTCAATTAGTGCCTCTAAAGCAATTCCCCATTCTTGATGCTCAGCTAGCTCAAGCATCATATCCAGGCGGTCCTTCGGGAGACCTTCTGAAAATTCAAGTATTAAACTACAGGTTTCATTTTTAATTTGAGGATTCATTTTAGCCATTTAATATTTTGGATATGAGGTAATTATACCTTCACCCGCAGGTTCAATTATTACACGGACAGGGATACCGTCGACTACAGGAAGATTACCGTTAATATCGGTAACTAAGAAACGTGCAGGGTTTCCAGCATTCGTATACATCCCACCGTTTCCAGTTAGAGGTTTCCACAGCATATCAGGATTGGTGGCAAGATCAGAAGTTACAAACATAACTTTGTTTGCATCCCATGTTTCTGGGAATGATGTTTTTCCTGGGGATCCGGGCCATAAATGCCCGCCCCCCGTACTGTCACCATATAAGATATGCTGTGTTCTTTGATCACTCGCCACGTTGGTGTATGAGTCCACTTTAGCACTAATGCTGGTAGCTAGTACTGTGGTTATTGTATTTCCAATTGGTAAGTCGTCAATTTTATCATCAACAAAATCAACAACTTCATCAGTATTTTCAAGTATAGGCTCAAGCTTTCCATCTGCACGCATCACGAATTTGGAAACTTTTCCAATACCCCTACCTAACAGGGGAATTGTTTCTAAGCCTGTGAGGCCGCAATAAACAATTCCTCCGTTCAGAACACAATCCTCTGCTGTTACAACAGCATCAACAATTATGATGTCACTTACGTCGAATGCGGCATTTACAAGGCCAGTATAAAGAAGCCCTGCACAGCCAGCTAATTGATGTACTCGTCCTGCGAAGGCCACGCGGGTGGTAACGTCTTGTTCTAAGACAGGGAAGCCAGACCCCACAGCAATATCGCGAATATCAATTCCTATGACTGTTCCTGCTATTTTGCTGGAAACCACAATCCCACATTTGAGGGTTGGTTTAATAATCTGACATTCCTCGATCTGCGCCAAGGTGGTTTTGGCCGCATTTGTAGAGAAAGCCGAAGGCTCAATCGGCAGGATAACAATTTCGGAGGTCACAATCACGTTGCGTGTGATGGCCTCCGCATCGCGAG
>JAWUVV010000040.1:0-10263 GCA_034112165.1 Candidatus Altimarinota bacterium | reverse complement strand
GCTCCCTCATGAAATAATTGTTATAGATTCTTCAGGTAAAGGTAATTTTGAGCGTGTCCCATACAAAGTCACAGCTTTATGAATCTCAGTCATTTGTTGTATCCTACTACTATCTCTCACTCACCTTAAATAATCTGTATAAGCAACAAATCATAGAGTAGATAATATTGCTAAAATAGTAATAACTACTATAAGCTCTACCAGCGTAAATCATTTTTTAAAATTATATTTCATGTTTTTTTATTAACGAACAAATATCCATACATTCTGATTCCAACTAGTTCCTTCTGATAATCCCCATGATGATGACCACCATCTAGCTGCCTTTCATCAACCTCATCAATCTACTGAATTGGTGAATGAGAAATTATATTTGTTTCAAGAATCAGGAGTAGTTGGGTAATTTATTGGATCAGGTCTAGTACTCCAGTCAGTAGCAGTACATGCTCCTGCTGGAGTCCACTTATACTCATCTTGCAAAAACATTTTATAAAAAAATCAATCTGCTTCATCCAAAAATCCAGTACATCATATAGGTCCAGTATAAAATCAAGGCATTCATGTTTGATATTTATACATAATGAGCTTTCACTGCTCGTTTGCAAAAATTGGATTTTTGTTAGTTATGGTAATCATCATTTCACTATGGAGTAAATCATCCATTTTTAGGCTATAACTTCCTTGATTAGAACTCAGATCTTTACTGTATGTTCATAATGCATTGTTAAAGGAAATAGAATCAGCCGTATCACTATCATCTAAATACCCAGCAAAAGTCCATCATCATCCATCTGTTTCCATATCACAATAGACCCGTTGCTTAGCTCCTCCTGCTGGATTGATGGTATATTCACCACTTCATTTTCATTTTCACAACTCCTGTATGCGTTTACAAGATTTGTCAGGTATAATCATGCTTATATCCCCCCCCTGCCTAGTGACTATTTTATTTGTATCTGTAAAGTAAGAAATAATTTCACCTGAACCAGTGACTACATCAAAAAGTCACGCAGTAGATACCGCATCAATTTCCTGAAGAGGTGCGTTGGTAAGATCTTCTACAAGGACTCATAATGGTGCTCCAAGTACTTTTGGATACTTAGCAGTATAATTCTGGTTTGCATAACTTGATGATATTATTGTATCACTCAGTAACTGATTATCATCAATATAGGTCATAATTTGAAAATCTCTCTGATTATTTCATAACATATATGTAAGATATGTCCCATATTCAATATCCTTTCATCCTCCATCATACCCAATAGCTTTTACTACCCCTTCTCATGCATATCCTTGATACGCAAAAGTATTTCCATTTGCTTGAATTTCTATCATATCCTCAGGAAATGGGAGTCTAGAATTGATACTATATCTTTCAAGACCATCATGTATATCTCATAACTGTACGAGTCTATTCGTATCTCTTCCCCCAGCTAAATAGGATTGATAGGTTCAAAATCATATCGTCGCTAAAATGGCTAAGATAGTGATAACTACTATGAGCTCCACAAATGTAAATGCTTGTTTATTTATTTTATACATATTTTTTATCTTATAAATAACATTGCTTGGGGCTTGTCTCCGTCTAAACTTAAATTATCTCCCCACGTCCTAATTCAGCCTGGATAAAGATAATTATTACTATATTGAAGTCCATAATTATCTACGGTTCTTAATCGGTCCATAATATCACATATTTCTTCACTGTCTCATGTATGGTTATAAGATAACTCTCATGTATCTAAAACCGGTGTGCACTCTACAACTGGGGTATATGTAGTAGATTCTAATAGTTGATTTCTCGTCGAAGGTATATGAGCAGCAAAGTGATCTATATTCTTACCATTATTATATCAAGTAAGAAGTACTTCTTTAAACGAAATCGCTAAAGAGGCTGCTCCCATAGAGTATGGTTGCGAATCATCAAACGCATCTCAAATAGAGAGGTTCCAACCAAAATTTAATTGATTTCAAACCGCTGAAACAACAGTTCTTGCAACTAAAGTCCATCATCCACTTATAAAATCATTATCCATTAAACAATATACATTAATCGGATTATTTCCCTCTGGATTAATTGTATAATCACCATTCCCATACGAAGCTCCTAATTCTAATATTTTCTTACAAGTTGTATATGGTATAATACCTACTAAATCTATTTCTTTTCCAGGAATAATATACGAGTCTGTAACATAGGCATTAAACTCATTTGTAGTCGCATCCTGTAAATCCATATAACCACTTCATGAATACTCAGGTATTTCTTGAAGTGGAGTATTCGTTTCTTGCTGCAATACTATTCATAGCTTTTTTCCCATAGTTTGTGGGAATCTCTGAGAATAATCTACAGCAGCGTAACTTTCTGGGAGTATACTTGAAATAACACTCGGGTTATATTCTTCTAAAAAACCTAGTATTTGAAAATCTTTTCTGTTTCGAGAGAGGAGGTATGTATAATAAGTATCATCATATGGATCTTTTGTTGCTTCGCTATAAGATATTCATTCAAGAACATTTTTCCCAGCATATCATTGATACAAAAATGCAGTCCCATTATTCCGAATCTCAACGCTATCATCTGGAAGAGGAAGTTGTCATTTTGTGATTCAAAGTCTCAGTCCATCTCGCAGTCATGTAAGCTGCGCAAGCCTCTTACTGTCTCTCGTATCTGTAATATATTCTTCATAGGATATAAATCCTACTGTTGCGAGAATCGAGAGTATTACTGCTACTACTACGAGCTCTACGAGCGTAAATCATTTTTTAGAGTGTTTCATATTTTAAATATCTTAATTTTAACGTATATATATTTGATGATGAGTGTCCATTGAAGAATTATTAGAATAATCATCAACTTCCCATCTATTGTTAATTCCTCTAATTCACCAATGATAATTTCCCGATATAAAAAAAGGAAAGTTTGTCATAGCAAGATCTCACTGATTAGAAAAGAAACTACTTCCTGAAGTAGGAAAAACTGATGTATGTCCTTTCTGGGGAGTAAAATTCTCACTTATACCTGAGCAATTTCAAGTACCTGTTCTAAAATAGTCTATACATGATGTAGTACTAAAATGCATGACCCTATCATGATTACTAGTAATTCAGTAAAATTTAAGCTCTTCAAAATCAAATGAATCTAATAACTGATTTGAAGTATGTCACCAATAAACACTACCACTTTCATCACTTCAAAGTATAGTAGAGTTTTGAAGTGGTAAACTATTTGTAAGAATATTTAAACTAGGGTTTGTCCCTCATTGATGTAAATAATTGAGAACTAAAGTCCATCCTCCTCATTGTGTACTCATGTCACAATACACATTTATTTTTTCCGCTCAAAATGGACTAATACGATATACTCAATCTCATCTCGCTCCTCATAATTCTAATATTCTAAGGCAGCTTTTATCTGGAATTATTCTACTCATATTATCTTCATAATATTCATCTTGAGAATAATAGGCTCGAAGTGCTCCTGTACCGTTTATGATATCATAACTTCATGATGCTGAAGCTATATCAAGCAGATGAAGGGGTTCTTGTGAATCTCTCTCTATTAAAATACCCAGAGCTTTCCCTGTAACTTTTGGGAACAATTGTTGATAATCGGTAAAGGCATATGTATCATGTATAGATGCTGTTTGTATTGATTGTGGATCTTCTAGGTAGTGGAGTATTTGTGTGTCCTTTCTATTTGAAAGAATTATATAACTTGGATAAATATCCAAAGTGTCATCATACGGGTTTCACTTGAATCCAATAGTATTAGCTATTTCCTGAGTAAAATCTCATTGATACGCAAAAACACTCCCACTCGCCGTTATATCCACCTTGTTATCTGGAAGTGGGATTCTGGACTGTAATCAGTACGTTCCAAATGAAGTGTGCATATCTTTCATAAGGGATATTTTAGCAGTATCGCGGCCCGTTGAAAGAAATGATTCATAGCTTATGAAACCAATAGTAGAAAGAATTGCAATGATAACAAGCACCACTATAAGTTCGACGAATGTAAAAGCACTCTTATTTTTTTGCATAAAAAGCATTTATATATCTATTTAGAGCATTCTATAGAGAAAACTACAGTGGTAAAGGAAAGCAAGTTGACATACTAAAAAATCCCTACCTGGGTAGGGATTTTTTAGTATGAGATTAGAAGTAAACTTTTGCGTTTAATTCCCTATAATGATTTGTAATTATAGCTTTCTCTCTTTGTTTTCTCTTTTTCAAATCTTTTACTGCATACCTCTCTTTTTTGAGTTTAGTTACAATTCTAGACTGGAAAAACATTTTCTTATATCTAAGAATTAGTTTTTCATTTGATTCACCTTCTTTTCTAACTGCGTATATCATATTTCTATCTCCTTGGAAGTATAATGTTTAAAGTGCAAGGATTATATCTTTTTTTTTTGTTTGTCAAACTAAAAAATGCCGGTAATATCACTATAGAAAATACTTACTATAAAACATATATTATGAAGCAAGAAAGACTCATAAAAGCCCAATCAATATCTAAAAAAATAATCTCTGAGTACCTGGTTACCGACCTCAAGGATCTCATTACAACTCACTGAATTGTGACTATCACTCAAGTAGAAATTAGTAATGATTTATCATATATGGATATTCATGCAAGTTGCATGATGAATGCTCAGACCCTGACAAAAGAACTTTCAGAACACGCTCATAGTTTACAACGAAAATTATGAAAAGAAATGGCCCTTGTAAAAGTTCCAAAAATTCGTTTTAGATATGATGATAGTGGAGAAAGTTCATCTCAGATATATACTACTATTAAAAATCTCAATATATAAAGTTGAATATGATAAAAAAATATTTACCTACATCATCTAAAATAAAGAGAAAATCGAACCGTACTCTCAAAAGAAAACTTTTATCCTCATTTTTAGAGAAGAAAGCAACTCGAAAATACCAAAAAAGGAAAAAAAATATTTTTCAAAAATTTTGAAAAAAAATATCTATCTTTTCAAACCTCTCCTCAAAAGTAATATTGTTCTTATTACTGCTATGTATCATAACTGCATCAGCTTTTTTTCTACTATATAGTTCTTATACATCTATCTCAAAAATAAATATTTATCGAGAAGGGGCTCTCATTGATATCAACAGAGCCTACTGATTGCTAGACTATCTCAGGGGAAAAAGTTTAATCAATATAGATAATGCCTCGATTGCCCAAAGATTACAAAAATCTCAATCTTCTATTTCAGAAATTAGAATTAATAAAGATTTCCCTGATACTATTAATATTTATCTGAATTCCTACAAGCTTGTATTTCAAACACAACATCATTTTATCCTAGAAAACGGAAGTGTTATACTCAAGGAAAATGAACAGTATCCAGACACGCAGTTCATATATTTATCTGAAGATATTTCTGAATATGTTGATTTTCAAAAGAAATTAAGAACGCAAGAATTAAATACAATACATACTATTATAGATGAAAGTAAAAAGAATATTCTATGATTTAATCCGGTTCAATTTTTTTATTTTATAAAAGAGCGAGAACTTCTTATAAAAGATTCTCTTTGAACTATCTATATCTTTGACCTGCAGCAAGATATTGATGCTCAGATTCGTAGACTTGCTATTTACGACAAGGAATCAAATGAAAATAAAAGAGACTTACAAGTCTATATAGACCTGCGAATCTCTGAAAAAATATTTTTATGTACGCGTGAAACGGAAGATACTTGTAAAAACAATATAGAGAAAATATACTGATCTTCTATTTTCTTCAATCCTCTTCCAGAAGTTTCTGAATCCCAACAGTAAGACCTCACCCTTCGTTATCTTTAAAATATAACGTATCGACTAATTGAGAAATAATAAGAAATAATCCTCTTCCTCTAATAGAATCATGCCTCGAAAAATCTTTATCCTTATGAGATTCTCTGAGTTGCTCCATATCTTTAGATTTTTTTGAATTTATACCATTTCATGTATCACTTACATAGGATTCTACATAAAATCTTGTATTATTTTCTTTTTTAAGAATAAGTACAAACATGTTTGATTCTCACATTTTACTTCCATATTCAATCGCATTATTATTAAGTTCATCAATAATGAGAACGAGTCGCGTCCTCCATTTAGGATTTACTCAACACTGCTTACAAATATTATCCACTATTTCTCTGAGAGTTTTAGCGCTACGAAAATCTGAAAGATATGAAATTTGTATTTCAATACTACCTTTCTGGCATAAACTTGTAATAAGTATTTCTGCCTCCTGTTTGGTCGAAAAATCATGTAAAGTAAACTCCTGCATAGATGTGTTTATAGCAGTAATACATAAAGTATAGCACTAAAAGAAGAAAATAACAAAAAAGTACCCTACAAGAGTAGGATACTTTTTTGTTTTTCGTGTGATAATGATAATTATCTCACTGACTCTTTAAATGTTTTACCAGCTCTGAAAACAGGTGATTTCATAGCAGGAATTTTAATAGCTTCTCTTGTTCTTGGGTTAACACCATTTCTAGCAGCTCTTTGAGCAACTTTAAATGCACCAAAACCAGTAATATTTACTTCCCCTCCCTTAGAAAGTTCAGCAGTAATAGTATCGATCATACCTCCAAGTACTTTTGCAACAGCGTCTTGTGAAAGACCAGCAGAAGTTGCAACAGCTTTAATAAAATCTTGTTTTTTCATAATACAGAATATTAATTATATAAAATAACATCTAAATATTAGCGCTATTAAACACTTTTACAAGTTTTTTTTTATTTTTTTGCTACCTGTAGCCATTCTATTTCCTAAGAGCCCTAGAAATAGCTAATATTAGCTAATCTCAAGAGTATACTGAATAGCGTAAAATTCAGAGGAATTCAGTGTTATCTACCGTTGTTTTAAGGTTTTGCTTGTACTTTCATACTTTCGCGCTTGAAATAATCTCTGCTCTTGGAAGAGTAAATCATGGATTTCAGGTCAGCGTATAGGATGATGGACTGTTAGATAAATTTTGTAGTATCAGATAATCTTCTCAACTTAGGATACTTGAAATTGGTGTAAGGGGACTAAATCAAAAATTTCACGAAGCGTCTAAGGTCTTTTCACCAATAAGCTTTGCTTGAGTAAAACCTCCTGTTCCAGATACTCAGCTCGTTTGAGTTATAATGTTCCATAATATATCACCACTCTCTATATTAAAAATAATCTCCGTAGTAGGGACTAATCATCAAGATCAACTTGAAAACAATGGAATAATATCTATTCCCAGTGGGGCAATAGAACCATTGAATGTTTCTACCCTACTATTGAATTCGTAACTTATCTTAGGATATTTTGGTCATGATCATAAAATCTCTTTATCAATAAAGCTATCGTCATCATATCAATATCCTTGTACTTTCATATCTAAAAGTGCGAGTTCCAGGGCTCACTCCGCACCTGCATACGCAGAGAGATATCATTGTCTTCCTCTCCCATCCTGCATCTCTTGGAGTACCAAGTTTAAAGTACTTGTGGTAAGGATTAATAAAAATCCTACCATCAAGACTGCAGCGATAATAGAATACCCTTCAGGTGATGTTGCGTTAGTATTTTTCATATTATTGGGTTGTAATAAGCCTCTGCGAGAACGTTGTTTGGATATGAGTTATTGAATTTTCCACTATTTCACTTGCGAGTCATTTCTTGGCAGATGGCCTGATAGTCATATGTAAGCTTAATTTTGGAATCTCCTCATTTGTTATCTCAAAGCTTATATTTTCAAAATGAGAGAAACTGTTACTCAGTGGATAGTAATCCTCACTTGAATTATCTCTTTTGATAATATGACAGTTTGGCTTTATAATATCTCTGCATTCTGCAATTGTATTTTGTTTTTTCCATTCACTTACACTCTCATTAAAATATCAAATCGTATATTCTAAACCTGAATCTAAACATAACTTGGTCCCAGTTCCAGTAGATGCGTCGCTGCATGAATTTCATGAGTTATCATGAATCACATTAGCTAGACTCGATTTTCGAATATTCTCAGCTATATCCTGTGTAACGTTCTTTATATTTTCTTGCATAATCCTATTCATCTCAACTCTCGTAGACATTTGAGATGAAAACAAGAATATACTCAGCACTGATATCATCATAATACCAAAAATAGACATAGCGATAATAATCTCTATGAGCGTGAAGGCTGCGGTATTTGTAGGATTTTTTTTCATATTATATTCGTCTCCAATCAGTAATTATAGTTTTTATTTCTAATTCATGGTATCATCGTTTATACCAGATTACTTTAGATATGAGTATAAATGCATCTTGTATATCATTTCCAAGCTCATCCTCTGCCTGTTCTACTTTTAGATATTTATAAAATTTAGTGTTATTCGTTTCACTTGGACTACATTTAATATATCTATTGACACTATCAAAACAAAGTCCATATTCTGTATTCATAGATCCTAAATGTTCTGGTCACTCAAGAATAGTTGATCATAATGGTTCTACAAGTATTTCTCAGTTTGTATAATTATTTTCAATAAAATAGTATTCATCAGGTAAAAATACTTTACTTAGGTCAGCTTTATCAGTAATAGTGAGTTCGGATTCTGGGTTATGTTGATTCCAGAGTTTAAGCTTCTTATAGTTTGTATCTCTAATATTCCTTATAAGCTCAATTTGTTCTCTTGCTAATTGTCCTGCTATAATTGAGTTTTTATTGAGCTCATTTACACTCAGAGACGAATTCAAGAGTCCAAGAACCGCAACGAGTCAGAGTGAAAAGACAAAAATACCTATCATAACTTCAATGATAGAGAAACCGGGTTGAAATGTACTACTATTTTTTTTCATTCTAATAATCAGAAATAAATGACTTCCTATAGTATATAAGTTCTTTTTGTAAAACATCACTTGTAGTTCACTTATAGGAAACTACTATTGCTATTGTATCTCATGATGCTCCAAGTACCTCTCATGAACCACTAATTGGAGAGAAATTCATATAAACTGGAGTGGTATCATCTCCATTAACACTAAATATTTCTACTCAAGTTGGTAACTGTTTGGTTTTATAAAGATTCTCAGGTATAAATAAATTAATTCACCCAGTAGAAGTATAATAATCTATTGTCTTAGCTCAAGGAATTAAATCTATTCATACATATACATTTCATGAGCCTGTATCCAGTCAGTGTATTGCTAAATTTCTTGATTCACTGAGAGTCTGGCTGAGCTCTTTTACGGCTTGTTTCACTAAGGTTTTCTTTTGATGATGAGCGTATGGCATATACGTCGCAAGAGAAATAATACCTATAATAGTAACAACTACCATAAGTTCTATAAGCGTGAATCAAGTATATTGCTTGTATTTCATTTATCCAACCGTTTGGGTAACTTTTAAAATAGCTCCAAATATAGCGAAAGCAAACCAAAGGACAAATACACCTGCTACTAAAATAGCTAATGGTTCTATCCACTTTGTTAAATTTCACAGAGAATAATTAACTTCCCTTGTATACTGAGCCGTAAGTTTTTTCGTAACAGTATCCAGCGACGCCGTTTTTTCTCCTACTGAAAGCATTTGAAGAAAATCCAAAGGAAAGAATTTATGTTCAGGATCAACCTCGCTAAAAGAATCTGTTATTTTTTGTCCATACGATACTTTTTCCATCACGGTCATAATATGTGCTTCATATACAAGGTTATCGAGTGATTTGGCAGTTAAACTCAGAGACTTTACTACGGGAACTCAAGAAGCGATAAGCGTTCATAAACTTGTAGATAGTGATGCTAGTAAATAATTTTTGTAAACTTTTCAAATAAGAGGAAGTCACAATATGAAATAATCTATATTCACTTTCCCTTTTTCGGTACTTTTATAACCATAAAATAATACTATCATAGTTGCAATAAACAATAACAGTACAGGCCAGTTATATATCATAAAATTAGAAGTTGCTATGAGAGCAATAGTAGCAGCAGGAAGAGTTACCTCTGAAGTTTCAAACAACTGGCTTACCCCAGGAATAACATAGGTCAGTACTATAACGATAGCAAGAGCAAGAAATGCAAAGATGATGGTAGGATATGTCAGAGCTGCCTTAATCTTTGACCGTAGATCATAACTCTTTCTTAAATTGTCAGAGAGGTTTCATAGTGATAGCGATAATTTTCACGTTGTTTCACCAGATTCAACTATAGCAATCTCTCAACTAGAGAATATCTGAGGAACTTTTTTCATCGACTTACTAAAAGAATCTCATGAAGAAACATAAGTT
>JAWUVV010000039.1:0-9776 GCA_034112165.1 Candidatus Altimarinota bacterium | reverse complement strand
ATTTGACTCATAGTATTTTTTCATATAATCTGTGTACATTCATATTTTGTTTAAGACCGTAGGCTAAGAAGCGTAAGACCTACCGAGACAAAGAAAGAAATCTTGGAACTTTTGTTATTACAAAAAACACCGCGAAATCTCTCTTGCTCTCGCAAGAGAGATTTTTTTACATATGAATTATAATTTTATTTATTAGAACACGAGAACATGGCTGTTACTAGACAACAAAAAAATGATATCCTTGCAGATTTAACTGCAAAATTTAAAGAGGCAAAATCAATTGGTTTCGCAACATCAAACACGATGACAGTTGCTGAATTTGGAGATTTAAGAAACTCACTGCGAGAAGTAGATGCAACATATACCCTTGCAAAAAAGACTCTTATGAAAATTGCATTAAAAGATGCTCTTGGAATTGAAGTAGATTTATCTGATCTTCCTGGTCAAATAGGTGCTGTTTGTAGTAACGACGATGCTATGGCTGGTCTTGGTAAGGTAAATGACCTTGTTACAAAAACGAAAGGAATAAAAGTTGATTGGGCTGTTTCAGTATTTGAAGGAGAATTAAAAGACTTAGATGCTACAAAGGTAATTGCTGGTATGCCATCAAGAGATACACTTCTTGGAAGATTGGTTGGTTCTATGCAATCACCACTTTCTGGACTTGCAAGATTCTTTGATGCTGCGGCTAAAGAACTTGAAACTCAAGGAAAAGAAACTGTAGGGAAATTAGAAGGTGAAGCTAAAGTTGAAGAAAAAGCTCCAGAAGCTCCTGCTGCTGAAGAGAAAAAAGACGAAGCGGCGTAATTGTAATTTAGTATATATATTCAGAATTTCAAAACGGAACGCATGCCTGCTTTCCCTACAAATTCTGAATATACTACTAGTTTATAACTAGAACTTGTAGAACTGTATTCAGTATCTCAATTATGAGAGATACTTCCCTAAAGGGATATTGAACAAAATTTCTACAAGAATTAATTTTTATTTTATAATTTCCCAAAAAATGGCTGAATTATCAAAAAACGCTGCTACGATCATGGATCTAGTAAAAGAGCTTACTATCGTTGAACTGAACGATCTTGTAACTGCTATGGAAGAAGAATTTGGTGTATCTGCTGCTGCTCCTGTTATGATGGCTGCTGGAGGTACTGAAGAAGATGCAGGTCCCTCTGCATACGATGTTGTACTTACTGCTGCTGGTGGTCAAAAAATCGCAGTTATTAAAGTTGTGAAAGAAATCACTGGTCTTGGACTAAAAGAAGCGAAAGATATCGTTGATAACGGTGGAACCGTTAAAGAACAAGCTGGAAAAGAAGAAGCTGAAGAAATTAAAGCAAAACTTGAAGAAGCTGGTGCTTCTGTTGAACTTAAATAATTCACTTTTAAAAACCACCCATTTTTTGGGTGGTTTTTAGCTATTCGGGATTGGCCAAGTGGTAAGGCAAGGGACTCTGAATCCCTCATCGTAGGTTCGACCCCTACATCCCGAACCATTTTTTTAAACGAAAGAACTCTAGTAATTTTCTAGAGTTTTTTTAATGTCTATCAATCTCGACAGTAATCTATGCCCCTATGAGGTTGAAATCAATGGAGAGGTAGTTCAGCTCAGTATTGATGCGTTGAGACTCATCAAGAAAGAGCTCAAATCAGCAATTCAGACAAAACAAATGGAAGATGCAATATATAAAGCTATCAAGTCAGTAAAAAAGTAAATAGCAAAAGAGCCACTGGTTTCCCAGTAGCCCCCTTTTTTCAATCCGCGTCTATGACGGAGCGTGTTCTTGAATAAGATCGCGAAGAGCTCCCTTATCAAAATTAAAACGCTTCGCCCACGAGCCAAAAGTGTCATCACGGGGTGCGACGGTCATCTGAGCGTCGAGTGAATCGACACGAAAATCGATAGCCGACCCCATGATCTCTTCTCCCTCATATGGATCACACATCTGCACGAGTTGCCCCTTGCTATCACGGTAGAAAAGGAAGATCAACCGTTTACCTTGTGCTTCATCAGTGACGTCAACAACTTTTTCTGTCTCGCAAGACTTATCAGTTGCTGAGTCGAAACGACGTGGATTGTGTTCCGAAGTGATTTCGAGTACTTGTGCCATGCTATAAAACCTCTCAATGTTGTGGATTTCTCCTATACAATAAGGACATTACTTCTTAAAAGAAGAACATCTATAATCACATAGGTATATATATTATATCATAGATTTATATATATTAAAAATGTGATAAACGTATAGTGTTGATAATCCTATATAGTTATATAAGAAGTAACTACAAGAAAGCCCTATTTATAGAGATACTTCCCTATCAAGTCACTCAATACTGATAAGAGCTTTTTCAAGGTTTGAGATAGTTTTGTTTATATAATTGCCTTTCTTACGGGAATCAATAAAGTGTTGAGAGAAAAACTCCTTCGTGAACCATAGAAACAACTAAAAAAACTAGAAAATATTTTCTAGTTTTTTTTATATAAATTTTGATATGACAATATATACTATATAAGCTCCTCACAGTAATAAGCATAAGATAGATCACCACCATACTATTAATAAAATCTTCCAAATAGACCAAAGCTTCAATCAAGTTTGTAGCGCATTTGAAAGATGTTTATTACTTGAAGATAATTCCTGAATATTTTCTTGATTGTTCTCGATTAACTCTATAGCTTTATCTTTAGAGAAAAAATATGATAGTAAGAAGCGTAACATAATTATCCTTCTAAATTTACAAACTCTGTTCTGTCTCCATCGAGATCAGCCATAACTTTAAAAGTTTTGACAGCTTCTGGGTGTTGCCCCACTGTATTGAGGAATATGTCCTTTCCTGCTCCATATGGAACTACTACTTTTGCTTCAATATTTTCAAATATTTTTACTGCATCCTTTGTTCAGATAATGATCAAAATATCAACATCTCAGAAAAAACTTACTATTTCTTCTTTGAGTTCAAAACTGTCTGAATATATAATACACATATGCTTACTGTCTATGAGAAATTTATAAAAAAGTAGGTCAGTATACTCTTTTACTTCTAATAAATTTCCTGATTTTTCATATTCACCTTGATAGGTTACATTAAAATCATCCATCATTACAGTTCGTAGCTCCGTGTCGAAAGTAATCTCCTTTTTATCTGCATTTTTTACGCAGAGAATATTTGGTTTTTTGTAGCTTATTTCAATCATACTTTTTTATATAGAATATATTAAATAAAAAATGGCTTATTACGGTAGATTATACCACTCAAATCAAAGCGTATAGAAAGTTTTTTTACTTTTTCTATATCCACCCATTCATAATCAGTAAATCTCTCTTCCTTTCGGACGATAGGATCTTGGGTTCCATGGTATTTTACGATAAAGAGGTAGACATCTTTATCTATTACAGGATTATCCTTGAGATATCCTGCTGTATATGTATAGCTGAGTTTTGTAACAAATTTTATAATTTCTAGGTCGCTTTCAGGAATACCTGCTTCTTCTGAGATTTCTCTCACAGCAGTATCCTTAGCTACTTCTCACTTTTCGATTTTCCCTTTTGGAATAACGAGCTCCTCTTGTTTTCGAGAATTGAGCCATTTAAGGAGAAGTATTTGCGGCTTTCCATCTTTGATTCTGTATACAACTCAGCCCGACGATTTTTCGTATTTTCGAGCCATAATATGTGTTTATTTGTGAGCGTATGTAATTTACTCAATAATACACATAACCCGATGTAAAGCAAGTTATATATTTTTGCTTCACGCTAAAATATATGCTACTATTATAGTACAAAAATAAAAATACAAACAAAAAACAAATTATGCAAAACAATGATGATATATTATCCGCTTTTGATCTTGTAGAGGATACCAAGCAGGAGGAAATTGTAGTTCCTACTCCAATAGTAGATGATAGTAACGCTATTGCCAGTTCTCAGGTAGCAGCAAAAAAAACTTTTACCAGTAGGGTAAGGAATACATTCATACTTCTTATAAAATATTTCTCTACCTCTATTTGTATCTTTGGAATACTTATGGTGGGAGCAAATTACTCTGCGTATTGGAATCTTGCATACAGCATTATCTATGCTGAAGAGATGCAAGTTACGAAAAATTCACTTATCCAGTCTGTAGCTGCAAATAACTTAGAAGAAAAAAATAAAAATGTTTCAGATGTAAACACATTTAAACAAGTATCCAGGCAACAAGAATACTCTCAAAAAACAACTCGAAGCATGCACTCTATGTCGAGCTTAACATCTCATCCATCACAAAGCTGAGTTGATTTATGAATAGAAATAACTCCCTATGAAAATAGAATTGTAATACCAACTATTGGAAAGAACATTCCCCTGATTGATATTAAACAAAAAAAAGTAGAATGAGTAAATGAGCTTAATGATATATTTATGAAGGAGCTTGAGAATGGTGTCATTAGATATCCAGGAAGCGCAAAGCCGTGAGAGATAGGAAATTCATTTATTTTCTGACACTCCTCAAACTTCCCGTGGCTGGAAGGCGAATATAATGATGTATTTTCCCTCCTAGACAAAGTTACATTTGAAGATGAGGTTATAGTATACTATGGACAAGAAAAATATACGTATAAAATACGAACCAAAAACGTTATCTCACCTGGTGATGTTTCAGTATTAGAAAATGAGTCAGATGATGATAGATCAAAATTAACACTTATGACTTGTTGGCCAATTGGAACAACACTTAACAGGCTCGTGCTTACAGGAGAATTAATTTCAGTAGAATAAAAATGATAGGATTTAGCTACGTATACAAAACATCAGATGAGGTACTAGAAAGTGTATCCTATCTCTCTTCAATGTGACTTATCGATATGATATTTCTTATAATATGTATATGAACCATATTGAGTCTCATCTTTTTTATTATACCGAGCATGATGATAATCCATGAGTATTATAGAGAAAAAAAATCTAAATTGTCTAAAAGAAAACTACTTACTCAGATATTACTACAAAAAGAGATCGAAGACGAAGTTGAAAAAGAAGTAGAAATAGAAGCAGAATCAACTCTCACTTAAATAGATATTTCTTGTATAAGAAATATCTATTTTTTTATTATTTATCCGTTTCATAATAATGCTGCGCAAAAGTTATATCAGCGTCATGGAGGTATAGGGCAAACTCTCCTCAAAGATATCTCCAGTGCCACGGTTCAATATCATATCCGTCTATATCTACACCATTTCTATATCCATTATGAAAACCATAGAGATACGCATTATCATCCAGCCATATATAAAACTTTGTAAGTCTCGCTGAGGAGTTCCAATATTTTTGACTTGACGCTGACCATAAATCTACTGTCAATCCAGACTGATGCTCTGAGTGCCCAGCTTTTGCGCAGAGATTATCAGGACATCATCGAGATTTGATGCCTGCTTGGTAAGCATAACTTCTATATGTGCTTACTGCCACCATTTTTTCATTAAACTCTCAGTAAAATGCCTGAGCCATTCTTTCAAATTCTAGTACTGCCTGCTCTCGCATCAGAGCATTTCACTTACTATCCACTATATAAGTCCCTAGAGGTTTTCTCATATCAGTTGGAATATATCACTTTTCTGTAAATGAGATACTTGGATCGACATATTTTGTAATAGAATCATCTGTGATAAAATCCAGATTTTCGATTCTTATCTCTTTTTGGTATTTTTCTAATATTTTTAGAGCTAAATCTTTATCAAGAAATATCTTACTTTCCTGAACAGATTCTTCCTGTTTATTTAAAAAATCACTTATATATCAACGTAGTACTTCTCAATATCTCTCTGGAATCAAGGAGTGACCAAAGCCATCTATTTCTATAAACTTTTTCTTACTCGCAGCTGAATTTTCAAATACTAATTTTCATTGCTCAAATGGAACAACTTTATCAATATTTCAGTGAATGATAAGTGTCGGCTCTTGTATATCTTTAATGATCTCTTTAGATATATATGAATTTTTTAAGAAAAATAATTTTTGCAATGGAAATCATAATAGTTTTGATCACATATCATAGCGTGATGCTAAAGGAGAAAATAAAATAAGTGAGTCGAATTCTCGGTCTTTTGCAAAATCTACTGCCAGAGCAGTTCCAATACTGTATCCCCATATTATAACATCACTCTCTTGAAATCAGAATTGCTCCTGCATCTTTTCATAAAATATTTTTGAAAAGTCTCTATTTTCTTCTATATATGGTATACCAGTAGAGTCTCCATATCCTGGAAACTCATGAGCTATAACTGAGTATCATAAATCTGAAATAAACTTTATATCTGAGTAAAAGTACTCCATAGGAGCTCAATTTCCATGAAAATAGTATACAATTTTTTCTGAATTATTATCAATATATAATCCTGTTATAGTGTTTCATGATGGAGCTATATAACTCACTTTTTCAGAAATGAGTAAGCCAGCAGGATGATTTGTAATTTCTTTGAGATTAATATCTCAACCTGGAAACGTAATGAGCGCTTCTATTTTCGATGCTGAAAAAAATAAAAAAATATAACATAAGCATATTCCGACAAAGAGGACCCAAAGAAATACAACAAATCTCCACGAAAGAAAATAATCTCTTATAAATATAAGGTTATTTTTCACAGATGTAGTCACTGTTTTTTTTATTTTATTTACTCATTTCATACAATTTTTCTTATACTAAATATTATATGTTTGTATGATACAAATATAGATGAAACACTCCAGTTTAATTTTTAAATAATATAACTATGAAAGATATAATCTCAGCCCTTAAATGGAGATATGCTACAAAACAATTTGATAGTTCTAAAACACTTTCTGACGGACAAATATCAGAAATAGAAACAATGCTACAACTCACTCCATCAAGCTTTGGGCTACAGCCTTGGGGATTTGTTATAGTATCTAATAGGGAAACAAAAAATGCTCTTTTAGAACATTCATGGAACCAAAAACAGGTAACGGACGCGAGTCATGTTATAGTTTTGTGTCGGGTTTGAAATCTCGATGAATCACTCGTTGATAACTATATAGATGATACCATAGAGAAAACTGGAGCAACAAAAGAAGATCTCGCTGGATACACTGGAATGATGAAAGGGTTTATGAATAATATGGATGAAGCATGATTACAAAACTGGGCTGATAAACAAATTTATATTGCTCTTGGGAATATTATGACCTGTCTTGCACTTATGGAAATAGATGCCTGCCCAATGGAGGGTTTCATTAACGAGAAATATGATGAAGTACTATGACTCAAAGAAAAAAACCTATCAAGCGTATTACTGCTTCCTATTGGATATAGGCACATGGATGATGTCTATGCGACTAAGCCAAAAATCAGATACAATGAAGAAAAACTCTTTACTGAGATATAATATCAATATCTAAAACACTACCCTGCTGATTTGGAATATCTGTGAACCCATGTTCACAGATATTTTTTATATATTCACCTTTTGTTTTTTTCACTCCATGAGTTATTTTTTTAAGTTCTCAGTCTTTTCTGTGAAGAAAATTAATACTAATAATTGGGGTTTTAAACTTCTTAAAATCAATCATTTTTTTGTACGATCTAGGAAGCATATCTACAATATAATCCGCATTAATATCATTAAGAGTTTTCGTAACAGTATCTCACCAGAATGTATAAAGTCACTTAGTTTCAATTGGAAGCTTATAATTTCATATCAAATCTTGAGAAGCTAATAATCCATACATTCCAGATAGTATCAGAAAATTATCATCAAAATACTTTTTTCAAACTTCACTCATTCAAGTGTAATCTATGGCGTTATACATCACTCATGAGTATCGAGAAATTGCAGGAAGAAACTCCCCCTGCTCATTTCATTCGCTTCCCCCTCAGTTGAGGGGGATTGAGGGGGAGTTACATAATTTCTTATTCAGCTCTATCCCCTCCTGATATCTCTTGTCCTTACACTTCAAATCCTTTTGTGTCGCATTTTTTGCAATTTCAAACGGCTTCTTAAAATCAAAACTTAGCTTTTGGCTTGTTTGGTTTCATCATGAGTTTTTACCCTCACTTGGAGGAAGAAGGAATATTAGTTTCATAGTATATTATTATAAATCTCCTCTCTCCATCATAGCAAGAGTTAGTTTTATTTCGAAATAAGAAATATTAGTATTCCCCTGCTCTTCTAATTGATCCTTTATTGGTCTTAACTCGGTATTATCAAGTATAGCATCTGAATCAACAACTGTTTTTATGAGTTTTGCATGCTCAAGACTCACTATATCCAATACTTTCATAAGTGAAATATCTCACTGAATATAAAGATGAACGATATGACCTTCTATTGTTTGAACTCAGAGTCATCTTTCTTTTGAAATTTCATGAACACTTTTATTTTGTGTAAATAAAACCAGAGTATCTTGATAGGTTTGTCATTTTGGAGACTTTTTTCCAGGAGTTTTTGAAGATGATGATGATTTTTTAGAAGTATTTTTTACCTTTTGCATAACGTAGCCGTTAAGATCAGAAAGATTTTGCGTTATATAAATATTTTTATACAGCGCGGCACCTCCATATTCTGTAATTCAAATACATGGATATTTACCATCTGTCTTACAAAGAAAATCTTCCATAGTAAGCGCTTCAAAAAGTGCAGTTACCATTTCAACGTTCATATCTGAAAACACTCCGTAATGTTGATAATCATCAAGATGCCAATCTACTATTCGTTTTTCACTACTCCCACACAGTACTTTTGCAAGCATTCCTGCTCCAAATTTTTCATTGTATTTTTTAACTGTTTCAAGGACGATACCATAGGTACTCGCTGGTAAAAATTTCTTTTTATCATCTTCTGATACGCTTCATGATTCCAAACAATAATCACAGAGTTTACAATTATCTTTGAGGTTTCTCAAGTCTTCTTCATCTCCAAAATATTCTAATATGAATTTTTTACGGCAGCCCGGATAAAATAAAAGTCTCTTGATTTGTTCTAGTTTAAAATATCACTCATCCTTGAGCATGTCTTGCCTTTTCCAATCAATCATAAGATGGGTGTGCTGACGCTTTTCCTGGAGAAGTGTGAGTCATCGTCCTCTAAAATCGGATTCACTATCTGTTTCTTCGAGTCATCTCCGTAGGATATTATATTTTTCCAGTATTTTTATGATAGCTCACACTATCATATCGTTTCATACTCATGACTCACTGGCCATGGAATAGTAGGTTTTCGCAACTCTTGCTCATCGTCATTCTCAAAGTTTATAGCTTTTATAGAGATAATCATATACATCTAATACTTGTTTCTTTTCTGGATAGGTATTATCTATAAAAAACTCCTGTATTTTTGTATCCCCGTAGCTAGCGAGTACGACTCAATAACTCATCTTGCCATCACGACCAGCGCGGCCAACCTCCTGATAATAGTTTTCTATACTACCAGGCAGATTATAATGAATAACAAAACGAATATCTTTTTTATCAATTCCCATTCCAAAAGCGTTGGTCGCAACCATAACTTTATATTCATCATTCATAAATTTATTTTGCTCTGACTCTCGTACCTGAGCTGTGAGATCTCATTTATAAACTCCCGTTTTTACTCATTTTGAAATCAGATATGCACTGACCTCCATAACATGTTTCCGACTTGAGCAGTATATAATTCAAGTCCCTGGAGTCTTTTCTATTATATCAAGCGTCTTAGCTTGTTTTTCATCCTTTTGAGACACTTCTCTTACAACGAGTATTATATTTTTTCTATCAAAACCTGTGATAAAACTCTCATGTTTTCC
>JAWUVV010000038.1:0-11663 GCA_034112165.1 Candidatus Altimarinota bacterium | reverse complement strand
TAATAGGTGACTAAATACTAACACCTTTAGGGTAAAAATCAAAATATATTTATAAATTTACCCTAACATCTACTAGTAATAGCGATAAAAGAAGGTGACGGAATACTAACACTTTTACTTAACCTCCTGCCCTTTCCTTACTGTCTTAAGCACCATCTTCTTTGGAAGAAATGGAAGAAGCCTCATGGTTAGTCTCTGAGCAAAACTCATTCCTGAAATTATATTGAGCTCTCAATCTAGCATCGCTTTATACCCATCCATAGCGACGCTCTCAGCGCTGGCTGTCTTTGCAAAGAAGCTGGTTTTATCCATACCTGAAATAGCTCAAAACTCTGTCTGTGTAGCTCCAGGGAGAAGCGCGGTCACCGTTACGTCACTGTCATGTAACTCCTCTGCTAGCGCGTTAGAAAGTGATGTTACAAATGCCTTTGTTGCGTAGTACACTGCTTGATTTGGTCATGGTAGCAAACTAGCTGTTGATGACACGTTGAGGACTCGTCCACTATTTCTAGCAATCATATCTGGGAGAAATATATGACACAGCTCCGTAAGCACTGTGATGTTAAGTGCTATCATGGCCTGTTCATCTTTCCAAGCTCGCTGTGAGAATTTTCCTATTCACCCAAATCCAGCATTATTGATCAGATAATCTGGTTTTACTCCAAATTTATTGAGCTCATCATATATTTCCCTAGCTGCATTAGGCTTTGTGAGATCTTTTACTATGACCATTACCTTACAGTCAAAAGCGTCGCTCAGCTGCTTTTCTAGTTCTCTGAGTTTATCCTCCCTACGCGCTATAAGTATGAGGTCTCATCATGACTGTGCATGAATGATGGCAAACTCTTTTCAAAGTCCAGAGCTCGCTCCTGTAATAAGTGCTGTATTTTTCATAAAATTATTTTAGATAGTATAGATATATAAATTATTCTTTCGGTAAAGTAGATTTATTAACTTTTTCTAGAATCTTATCAAAATCTGACTCATATATTTTATCTTGGATAACTTGAAATTCTTTGAATTCTTTTTCAACTAATGTTTTAGCAGTTTTAGCAGTAATTTTTCATAGATTATTTAAAATATCATATTCATTGAACTCTAAAAATGTATCTAATCTTTTCACCCAATCTACCATTTTCATTGGAGTTTTTTTCTTAGCCATGTTCTCTGCATAATCCAAGTACATTGAGACTATTCTATTTAATTCCGAAATTTCTTCTTCAGTTAAATAGTTTTTTGCAACCGAAACATCACTTTTCACTATTTTTCATTCTTGTTTAGATTTACTCCATGTTTTAAGTCACATATTTTCTTTTGATGCATCAGCTCTTTCAACTATGAGCTCAGCCGATGTGTGATGATGAATAGCCCAATGAAGTTTATTTTGTACTGTAGCAAAAAACTCTCTTGTTACTTCAGATTTAGTATCATAATCAATAGATGTTGCATACAAATCTGTAATCTTTTGATAGAATAATCTTTCGGAAGATCGTATATCACGTATTCTTTCAAGTAATTCTTGAAAATAATCTTCTCAAAATAAATTATTTCATTGCTTTAATTTTTCATCATCTAAAACAAATCATTGAATAGAGTATTCTCTAATTATAGATGTAGCCCAAATCCTAAATTGTGTAGCCTTATAAGAACTAATTCTATATCATGCCGAAATAATAGCATCTAAATTGTAGTATTCTATTTTCCTTGAAACATCTCTTTCTCACTCAAGTTGAACTGTCAAGATTTCCTTGACAGTTCAGTATCTATCTAGCTCTCAGTCAGTATAAATATTATTTAAATGTAAGCTTATATTTTGTTTTGAAGTTCAAAAAATATCAGCCATTCAAGCTTGATTCATCCATACAGTTCCATTTTCTATAACAACTTGTATTTTTATAGTACCATCACTTCCTCTATAAAATAAAAAATCTCACTTTTGTTGTATCTCCCTATCCATTTCCAATATAATTACTAAGATAAATTCTCTTCTTCCCATTCTTCCAAACTTTCAATACTTCTAATAAACATATTAGTATCAATCTCTTTTCAATATAATAAGATAAATATATTTATACCTCATTTTTCCTCATCTGCTAAGAAATCTTTAAGATCATTAATCAACTCTAATTTGATATTACGAGGTAGCTCAACAATATATTTTTCATATTCATAAACTGGCATGTTCTTTTCTCTCTTTTCAATCTTACTTTCGATAATTTTTTCATTTAGATTTTCTTCAAATTTTCATTTATCATCAAGTAGTTCTTTATTTGTTTCATGAGACTTATCTACATCTATATCACTACTTTCTTTGTCTAGAATTATTTCTTGTGCTCAAAGCATTTTTCTTTTTACATTATCTAGGAGTCACATATCTTTTGCTTGATCACGAACTTGCGTAAGGCTGGCTATGATGATGGTCTTACTACGGATATTTTTACGTCCATATTCAAAATTTACGTCGAGAGTCCCTTCTACAATGACAACTTTCCCTACTTCTAATTTATCTTTATACTCAGCATAGTCTCTATCAAAAATAGTCACTTCAAAATCATAATCAAATCCTTCGCAATACAGGAACATCATATTTTTTCCTGTCTTGGTAATAATTTTTCGTAGGTCCAGAATAATACCAACGACTGAAAGCTGTTCTTTTTGGAGTGTATCTTTAAATGCTTTTTCGTCTTTTTTAAATTCTATTTCTAGCTCCTGCATACTCGTTTTAAGTTTCTTTACGCTTCTTGAGCGTCTCTGGCAGTACATACATAGAGAGTCGAGAGGATGGCCTGAAACCATATACCCCATCACTTCTTTTTCTGCAAAGAGTTTTTGTTCAAATCAAAGTGGTTTAGCCTCTACTAGCACATATCCATCATCAAAGTCATCCCCTCATAATCCAGATTCAAAGAGTCAAATTTGTGAAGATTCTCTCTTTTTTTCTTCATTTTTTGATGCCCTAATTATCCCGTCTATATTAGCCAAGAGTGTTCCTCTCTCTCAGAACATGTCCATGGCTCCAGCATAAATAAGAGCTTCCAGTGATTTCTTCAAAAGAATATCTCTTCCTCAGCGAGTAATAAAGTCATTGATATCTGCAAATGGTTTCTCTTTGCGAGCCTGCAGTATTGCATCAATTGGCCCATCTCATAGTCACTTAATTGCTTTGAGCCCAAAACGTATATGCGTATCATCAACGTAGGTAAAATGCTTGAGAGATCCATTAATATCAGGGCGCATTATCTCTATTCCATTTGCCTGAGCCTCAGATACTTCCAGTATTATCCTGTCCATATTGTCCTCATCTGATGTCATCATAGAGGTCAGAAACTCTGTTCTGTAATGGGCCTTCAGGTAGGCAGTTTGATAGGCAATAAAGGCGTAACAGGCAGCGTGAGATTTATTAAACGAGTAGTTGGCTGCAGGTTGGATCATCTCCTCATAAATATACTTTGAAGTTTCTGGTTTATATCCCTTAAACTCTGCTGCTTTTTGTACAAACTCTATCTTAAGAGCCTCTACAACCTCTATTTTTTTCTTTCCGACTCAACGCCTCAGTAGGTCAGCTTCTCAGAGACTAAATCCTGCCATATATTGCACGATAAACATAAGTTGTTCTTGATAGACCGCAATACCATAAGTTACATCGAGTATTTTTCTGAGGTCTTCCTCTAGTTTTCTCTTTTCTTCCTCTATGTCTTCTTCACTATATTTCTTTTTTGTGAGTATTTCTCGCAGATCTTCTGTCATATACATAATCTCCTCTCTTCCATATTTACGATCGATATATGCTGGGATATAGGCAAGAGGTCCAGGGCGATAGAGTGACACCATAGCAATCAAGTCCTCAAAACTATCTGGAGCAAGATCTCGCAGGTACTTTCTCATACCTTCAGATTCAAATTGAAACACCCCCGTTGTATCCCCATCAGCAAATATTTTATAGACAATAGGGTCATCAAGTGGGACATCTAAAATATCTACCCATTTTCATTTTGAATGCTCAATAATCTCTTGAGCGCGTTTAATAATCGTTAAGTTTCTCAGCCCAAGGAAGTCCATCTTTAAAAGTCATAAGTCCTCAAGTGGATAGGCTGAGTATTGGGTAACAATTGAGTTCGCATCTTTTGGAGGATGAGCGAGGGCTGTAAAATTAGTCATTGGCTCAGGAGCAATGATAACCGCGCAGGCATGGACTCATAGTTGACGAACATTCCCCTCTATTTTGAGGGCATTGTCGATAATCTGTCTATATTTAGGCCTGGTTCCATCATTATAGGCATCTTTGAATTCTGGAGAATCCTCCAGTGCTCAAATGAGCTTTGTTCCTGGTTTATCTGGAATGAGTTTCACAAGTTCATTCATCTCTTGAAATGGAATTCCCATAACACGTCCAACGTCTTTGACAGCTGCTCTTGCTGCAAATGTCCCAAAGGTACATATTTGCGCTACTCTGTCTGCGCCGTATTTATTTCGACAATACTCGACAACCTTGTCTCTGTCATTATCAGCAAAGTCAGTATCAATATCAGGCATTGAGACTCTGGCAGGGTTGAGGAATCTCTCAAAAAGTAGATCATATGGAAGCGGGTCAATATCCGTAATACCTGTCAAATATGCCATGAGACTCCCAGCTGCAGATCAACGTCATGGTCATACAGGAATATTGTTTTTACGAGCCCAAGCAATATAGTCAGAAACTATTAAAAAATATGCATTAAAACCCATTTCATGTACTACGACCAGCTCATATTCTAAGCGCTCTATTCTCTCTTGCATTTTCTCACTAAGACTTGCAAGTATCTCTTTTTTTCTTGCTGAATAATACGTAAGGGAAAGCGTTTTTAATTCTTCTGGCGCTGTTTCAACCAGGGGAGTCTGAAGTGATGGCATATCCGTTTTTTGGATGAGCTCAAATAATATCTCCTTAGAAATATTATCCTTATATCTCCAGTTTATTCCTACGTATGAGAGATATCTCAGATACCATTCATCCGAATTAAGTAGTTTTTTAGGAGTATTTCCTGGGTGTTTCTTTTGATACTCTGTTGCCTCCTCAAAAAGAGCTTGCATATCATCAGGAAGCTCAAAGGTAGGAATAAGAATTCACCCTGTTTCTATATGTATATCAACCATATCTGCAATCTTCTGAGTGTTTTCTAGAGCCTCTGGGATATATCCAAAAATCTCTATCATCTCCTGTTCAGAGAGAAAACTATAGTCGCCACGAGTCAGTGTAGGCCTATCTGGGTTTTCTATCTCATGCCCAGTTCCAAGTGCCATAATAACATCTTGCGTCATTTTGTCTTCCTTTTCAATATAGTAAGGATTTTGACAAGCAACAAGAGGGATGTCATAGGTGTTATATAACTCTATTATTCTATCAGTCACAAGTTGCTGTTTTGGTATATCCTGATGATATAAAATCTCAAGAAAGTAGTTTTCTACTCCATATATTTCTTGATATTGCCTGATTCTCGCTACTATTTCTTCATCACTCTTTCCTGATAAAATATAATACGGTATCTCTCCATGAATCGGTCCACTCAAACATACCACATCGTGAGAAAATTCTTGTAAGTCCTTAAATTGAACACAAGGAGTCTGTCCAGCATTATCAAGTGAAGCTTTTGAAGCGAGCCTAATAATATTTTGATATCACGCGAGAGACTTTGCAAGTAAGACGAGTTTATGATTGAGCCGCTCATCCGTCTCTGACATAACAAACACCTCACATCAAAGTATCGGAGTTATTCAGGCTTTTTTACAAGCTAAATACAGCTCATGACATCCGTGTAAGTTTCCAGTGTCAGTTATCGCAACAGCCTTCATTCATAGCTCCTTTGCCTTTTTAACATAATCTCATGGTTTTGGGAGTCATTCTAGGATTGAATAATGCGTGTGGGTGTGGAGATGTACAAATGCCATAAAAATCAGTATAAGTTATATACATTGAGTGTATTAATTTTTGCTGAAAATACTATGAAGATTATACTAAAGGTGTTAAAAGTATGTTATAAAATATTAATCATGATCTATCTTATAGAATCATCTTGGAAAGAACTGTTAGTGAGTGAGTTTGAAAAAGATTATTTTAAAAATATTCAGAGCTTTTTAAAATGAGAAAAAGAGGCTGGGAAAATAATATATCCTGAAGAGCAAAATATTTTTGCTGCATTTAATACAACTCCACTTAATAAGCTCAAAGTGGTAATACTTGGTCAGGATCCCTATCACGGAGCATGACAGGCTCACTGACTGAGCTTTTCAGTGCAAGAAGGAGTCAAAGTACCTCCGAGTCTTAGGAACATCTATAAGGAGCTAAAAATAGAATACCCTGATTATAATATTCCTTCGTCTTGAAACTTGGAACATTGGGCTAATCAATGAGTTCTTCTTATAAATAGTATTCTCACGGTAGAAGCGAGTAAACCAGCGAGTCATAGTACATGTGGATGGGGAGATTTTACAGATGCTATATTACAAAAACTCTCTGATTCTCAGGAGTGAATTATCTTTATACTTTGGGGTAATTTCTCAATATGAAAAAAAGTACTTATTAATGAAAATAAGCACTTTATATTAGAATCATCTCATCCCTCTCCATTTTCAGCACATAGGGGGTTTTTATGAAATGGGCATTTTAAAGAGATTAATAGAATATTAGAGCAGGAATGAAGAAGTAAGATTAAGTGGTAACATATGCGGCCTCTCTCCTTTTCGTATGAAAGGAGAGAATTCAAGTGTGGATTATTATTATTTTTCCATCATTCTCCATACTCCATCCCAGTCTTTATCTGGTGGGTTTTTAATATAAAAATCACATCTTTCTACGTAGGCTTTTGATGGAGCATCTCCATCACTCGCTAACTTTTCAAAAATATCTCTCGCATCTCAGAAACTTTTTTCTTTGTAATGCATCATGGCTCACATAAAGCCGTTATGTACTTGCTGCTGAGATTCAGATAGAATATCTTTTCTTCAAATTAATTCATAGATCTTTACAGCGATGTCTTTTCCTTTTACTTGTATTTCATCGAGATACCTAAACGTGAAAAACTCTTTTGCGGCAAGATAAACAACCTCACTCACACATATATATGTCCCATAGTATTTATTAACTCACTCTAAACGTGAAGCAAGATTTACATTATCTCAAAGAGCAGTAAATTCCATTTTTTTTCATATAGCTCCTATATTTCAAATAATAGCTTTTCCTCCATGAATCCCCATTCGTACATGTATGGTATTACCAAGTTTTTTTGACCAACGAGTATTCAGCTCTTGCAATGAATCCATTTGTTGTAGTGCAGAATCACATGCTGACACATAATCTGCATGAGAATGCTGCGAAAACGCCCCCCATAATGCCATAATTGCATCTCACTCAAACTTATCAACATGTCCTTGTTTATCCATAATGATATAGGTCATAGCTGAAAGGTATTCACGCAGGAATGTAACAAGCTCTCTTGGAGATAATTTTTCACTCATAGTCGTAAATCCTTCTATATCTGAAAAGAAACATACGAGGTTTTTCTCTTGTCCATCTAGGTTTACCTTTCCGTGTTCAAGTAATATTTCATCCGCAATACTCTCTCATACATATTCACTCAGGGCTTTATTAAGCTTCCGTTTATTGGTATCCTCTATGAGATACTTCACTATATTTGCTGATGTGAAAGCTAAAAGTAATGAAAATATAATCTCCGATGGGAAATTAATAATTAGATTTGTTCCTAGCAGTATACTCAGTGGAAAAATAAACCAAAAGACACTTACAATGAGAAAATTACTAATAAGTAACACCTTATTAGACGGAGATAGATTTGCATATACTGATAATATTACCAATAGAAATATAAGTACCCATTCTAATTTTCTATCAAAATACGTAGCATACTCTTCCTGAAGAAGGGTATTTAAAATATTTGCATGAATATTAACACCATATTCAACTCAGTTAGGAGTAAAGAATTCATCTTTTAGTCCATCAGCTGCAGGGCCCACTAATATTATGGCATCTCTAAAATCTATATCACTTGAAATACTTTTTAGAGTTGAACTATTAAATACATCTGAAAACGATATTCTAGTAAACTTTTCAGGAGGAATAAAATTAATTAGTAATTCTCTTGAGCCTTTAGACGCTAAAGGATATGAAATAGTATCTGAAAATACATATTTTTTATCAGTATATATTCCAGGACCTGATGTACCCGAATATCCGTAGTATTTATAAAAGCTACGAAGAACCTCAAGAGTGAAATGCTCATATATTTTTCAAGTGGCATCCTTTATAAGAGGAGTGAATGAATATACTGTATTATTAGATGATTCAACATTTGGAGGCAAAAATCAAGTAGTATAGGTCCCTTGCTTCAATTCAGAAAAAGGAGTTTGTACCACTCATTTATTATTTAAAGATGATCACAGTATAATATTCGGAGTATTTGCAATTGCCTTACTAAAAATCTTATCACTTGTTGGGGTAGAGGGATCTAAAAACAATATGTCAAATGCAACACTCGCAACGTTATAGGGCTCGAGGTTTTTTAAGAAGGTTGCATACACATCACGAGGGAATGGAAATCTTCAGATATCTTCAAAAGTTTTATCATCCAGCTCGACTATAATGATATGTGGGCTGGCCGTAAGTCAGACGATATTATTTTTTACTTCATAGTATTTGTTTTGAATTGATTTATTAAGCACTCTAAAAAAACTACTACTCCCTAATAGAATAAAAACGATAATACAAGAGATGATTATCGTAATTACATTATTATTTTTTAGAATCTTTGACATAATTAGTTTGAAAATTGTTCTAGTAGGCCCCCTACATTATCATCTAAAAATCCTTTTATAGTACTATCAGCGCTATCAAGTACATCTCATATTGTTCCAGAGTTAATATTCTTAACCTGGGAAAAATCTATATTCAGAATTTCTCAGAGCGAATCAAAGCTTTCCGAAAATTCCTCTAAAAGTCATGCTGGAATATATTCTAATCATCATTTTAAAAGTGATAGATTCTCAGGATTCATCCCTTTTATATTATCCTGAATAAACGATACGGTTTCTTCAACTCACTGCGTATTCCCTGACTCTAACATATCTTGTAGGTCATATCAAGCTGTGACTACAAGTCTTTGAGAATTTAGCTCATCAACATTCAATGTTACAAGAGCTTTTTTATATCTCATTTTTCTTTCATACTCCAAATCATCAGGTGAAATAAAGTTCATTTCTTGATACAGAGAAAGTACATCATTATATACAGCAATTTTTTTATCATCTGACATACTAGAAATATACGAGTCAACTTCATTTTGATTTTCGTAGGTATCTAATACATACAGGATTGCATACTTTGGAGAAATAAATCCCATAAGACGGAGGAGTGGATTTGAAAATCTAATAGATGATTCCAAATTATATTTCAATTTTTCAATAAATTCTTTATCTAGTTTTTTATTAATTTCAATCCAAGTAGTATCCTGAAGGTTTTTTATGTACTGTGAAATTTCTATGAGTGAGAATGAGTCTAAGCTCAAAACTTGTCATTCCGCTAATATAAACTTCTCTCCCTCTGGAGTTGTTATCTCAACACTATGATCAGAAGTATGTATAAATTGATTATCTAAATCAACGTCAAAAACGGTTCCTCTTACTCAGGCTTCTATTCCATCAAAGGTTTGCGTGAATGAAGAATCACTTCCAATAAATGAAACTATATTTGACCAGGTTTTTCAAGCTATAAGTTCAAAAGAAATATTTATATTTGAGAAGTCTCTTGAAATTTCATTTTGCTGTATAGATATTTTTGTATTTCCTCCTAATCTTGTCATACTTCCATCTCACCACTGAATTACAGCAAGTGATGACTCACCTATTACCCTAATTTTATCTCAAGATGCTAAAACTTTCCTATCATCTTTCGATAAACGTATTTCATTCAGTGTCCCATTTCCTGATATTAAACTAAGATAAGAGTTTGTATCTCTACTACTTTGAGAGTAAGCAATATACACCTGAGATGCCACTATACATGCAATAATAAAAATAACTCCTATAATAAATTTATTTCCTATTTTTTTCATTATACTAGGTTGAGTAAATAATATAGTTATAGTAACACACAAAACCTTTTTATTCAAATATATGAAGCATCTAGCCAGGTACATCTTTGTCATCCTCATACTTGTACTTGTCTACATGGTATATCTTGTATTAAGCTACAAGTATACTGAGTATAGGATTATGCAGTATATTGATGAAATCACCATAAATAATGATGCTATCCTTGATAGAATAGAAGAAACAAAACTTACTCTTGAGTACAAAGATACAAAAGCATACAAAAATAAAATCCTCAAGTCTGAAAGGTGAATGAAAAATAAATGAGAGCAAGTAATCTCACTTATAGAAGAGCAGCAGTATAAAAAGTATACTCAGGATGTTCCTCCAGCCGTTAAAGAAGAGTTTACACCACAAAGCTTATTAGATGAGCAAAGTCTCCTCTCAACTATGAGTATTTATGAAAAATGGGTATATTTCTTATTTAAAAAAGATATTAGGTAATAAAAAAAACTCTCACATTTTTCAATTGTGAGAGTTGTCTGATATTTTTACATCTATTTTTTCAAGTTTATCTCTAAAAGTTTTTTCTTCTTACCCTTTTCAGAAATGCAATAACAAGTTATTATATTATCTTTGATTAAAAAAATATTTTATGGTATTCTTATATTATATAGATTAATATAATCAAACACATGTGATCAGAATTTCAACAATATATTGAATGAGAAAAACAAGCAAGACTATCTAACCTTGATACATTAAGAGAGAATCAACCTTTTGATTTATGAAGTTTATCAAAAACTGGAGTAGAGTGATTTTTTCAAGATAGAGAAGTTACAAATGATACCATAAAGGCTTTTCTTTTATCTACTGATGAGGCATATTCCCAGTTATTAGAAGGTTATTTTACAAATATTGATTCTGGTTGAGAAGATTATAAGGAAATTATGAGGGAAATTTCAGAAAAATGACCTTTTCATAATCCTAGAGAATTAGTTGAAGCAATTTCAGATTATATGAGAGAACACATGACATATGATACTTTTACTGCATTAGAGCAATTACAAACATCAGATGGAGCAATTGGAGAATTTTCACTTATATTAAATCACCCTGAAGCATCATTAACGCACTACCATCTCCAAGTATTAGAGGAGGTATTTTGAATATATAGATGAGAAAATATTTGAGAAGTCCCAATTGAATATACTGACATAATAGTAAAATTATTTGAGTTTATAGATAATCAAGACTTAGATTGATTAAAACAATACTTATTATGAATGCAGGAAGAAGACAAAAGACTTTTCATTCAACTCTTAGAAGCCTTCTCATTAGAGCAAAGAAATAATCAAGTTTGAGATTCTGTATCAGTAACAGATATATTGAGAACCCAGAAAATATGAGTCTGTAGGCATTTCTCAAGAATAGCCAAGATGATTTTTAAGGGCTAATGTAAAATAAGTGTGCTACTTTTCACTAAATATTGGCTTAAATTAGATTAGAAGTAGGGTATTTGTATGTTAATTAATAATTCATTTAATAATATGCAAAAAAAACTGTCCGAAATGTAGAAGCAAAGA
>JAWUVV010000037.1:0-24694 GCA_034112165.1 Candidatus Altimarinota bacterium | reverse complement strand
TTCTTCTACGATTTCTTCTTCTACGATCACTTCTTCTACGATTTCTTCTTCCACAATCACTTCTTCTACGATTTCTTCTTCTACGACCACTTCTTCTACGATTTCTTCTTCTACGATCACTTCTTCTACGATTTCTTCTTCATTTTCAATTATGTTACTAGGAGACTCTACATTTGCATATAATACTGGAATAAGGTTTTGTAATAATAAAAAACAGATAACTATAGTGCTGCTAACTTTTTGTATTGACATGATTGTTAGTGTGAGTGAATATAAAGATATACACTAAGGCTAACATAGAGAGTTTTGTTTCGCAAGATTTGATAAATAAAATAAGCAATATCTATTTGACAAATATAATTATTAGGAGGTCTACTCTGTATTCTCAAAAAACATTAAAAAGTTAAAATAATACACAAACTAATTTCTGTCTTTTTTAATTTGCAGCCCCTTTCCCTTAATAAGGGACAAGTGAAACTAGGAATGAAATGACTAGCTTGAAGTTGAGATGAAGTAGAGGATTCAGGTGAGAGTTATTTTTAAAACTGTTCGTTTAACTTCAACTTATTCTGATAGAACATTCTACTGCTACTCACTCCAAATCTTTGCGCTGCTATTCGGTCGATTCACATTCCAAAGGCAAATCCAGAATATTTCATTGGATCTATACCGCATCATTCGAGGACTGTTGGATGTACCATACCAGAACCAAGGAGTTCAACCCAACCAGTTGCGCTGCACATAGAACATTTTTTTCATTTAACTTCACCAGATCCACTACAGATCTGACAACTTACATCTACCTCAGCGCTTGGCTCAGTAAACGGGAATATACTTGGACGGAATCTCACCTGCGTTTTTTCACCAAGGAGTTGTTTCATAACAGTATCAAGCGTCCATTTGAGATCCCCAAAAGTTACTCATTCTCCAACTACAAGTCCTTCGAGCTGGTAGAAGTTACAAGTATGACGAGCATCTTCCTGTTCATATCTGAAAACTCTTCCTGGAACAATAATTTTTATAGGAAGCTCCTGACTCATCATTGTTCTGATTTGTACTGGGGATGTATGCGTTCTCAGGAGAAGTCTCTCACCGATAGACTTATCTTTATTAATATCATCACTTACCCAAAATGTATCCCATACGTCACGAGCAGGGTGATTATGAGGAATATTGAGTTTATCAAAATTGTGAAGTTCGTCTTCTACCTGAGGACCATCCTCTATTTTAAACCCAAGTGAGATGAATATATCCTCTAGGAGCTCTGATGCGTGAGATATAGGATGTTTATGTCCAAGATTCTTTGATGGATATCCAAGCGTAACATCAATCGCTTCTTTTCACTCTATCTCTGCAAAGTGCGCATCCTCAATTTGTTGAGCTTTGTTTACTAAAGCTTGTAGGAATTCGTTTTTCATAGTATTTGCTGCAACTCAGACGGTTTTCTTATCTTCTATTGAGAGATCTTTTACTCACGACAAGATAGCTTTTAATTTCCCTTTTTTTCCTAAATATTCTGACTCAAGATCCTTAAGGGCCTCCTGGGTAGTAATATTTGCAAGTGCAGCACTGAAATCTGCCTGAAGTGTTTGTAATTGTTCTTTCATAGTAGCTACGTAATTTCTCTAAATAAATATTGTTACTGATAATAAGTAGGAGAGCGGAAAATGCAAGGAGAAGGATATAGAATATGATATTTTTTGACATAAACAAGTAATTCATTATAAATTAAACAATAACTAAATAATATATTTTTTATGTCGGTTGAGCAAATTAGCGCAGTGGAAGGAGCAGTAGTAACAGGACCATTAGCAAATAGGGTTGATTTTGAAGCGAATAGACTTAAAGATATACTTGTAGCTCAAAGTACTACTAATAATCCTAGCGTAAATCATAGCCTAAGTACTCCTGAAAAAGCCTTAATTGAGGAAAAATGTTTTCAAGCAGGGCAATGAATTTTTTTTGATTGAGTGACCATTGAAAAGGGGATACTTACTATTTATGGATGTGATAATGAAGATATGGTAAATGCTGAAATTAAAAGCACAATACATAGTAATTTTGGTAATTGAGTAAATATACCTTGCATAAAAGATGTAGTAGTAAGCCATGAGTGGTTAAAAAGAAATGGAATGTGAACAGAATACTACAAAGTTCCTAGAGAAGTAATAGTTATTTGGGAATAAGTAATGGATAATCAAAAACTCTATTTTTTCTTTTGACAAAGCTTAGAAATTCCATAGAATCCTCGGGCTTAAAGAAAACTTCCCCTCAAATAGTGGGAATTGAAGAGGTTACGTTAAACTGTTTCACGCGTTGAAATAAGTTTAACCTCTAGCTTTATTTTTATAAAAAATATTAGAAATGGCTGGATTGCTTGCTCGAAAAATCGAGATGACAAGGGTTATCAAAGGGGATAAGTTTGTTCCTGTAACTCTATTAGAAATCCCAAAAATGCAGGTTGTTTGATATAAAACAGCGCAAAGAGATGGGTACTCTGCTATTATAGTTGGTATTGTTGGTAAAGAAGAGGTAAAACTTGCAAAAGGAAAATCTTCTCTTAATACAAAAACCTTTTCTATAGTGAAAGAGTTTACAATTTCTCAAGACCAAGAGGGTCAAAAAGAAGTTGGAAGTGAAATAGGGTTTGCTGATTTAGAAGGAATCGAAATGGTTTCTCTTTCAGGAATATCAAAAGGACGAGGTTTTACTGGTGCCATGAAGAAACATAATTTTTCTGGTGGTCCTGGAGGGCACGGTTCAAAATTCCATAGAGCTCTTGGTTCTATCGGTAATAGAAAACCAACTCGAACACATAAGGGAAAAAAGATGCACGGACATCATGGGGTTGATAGACAAACTCTGAGAGACGTACCTCTTGAAATAATAAATCCAGCAGCTGGAATTATCTGAGTACGAGGACCTGTTCCTGGCGCAAGAAATTCGCTTGTTGAAATTTATCTTTAATATACTAAAAATTTAAACAATGAATACGAAAGTATACGACCTGAAATGAAAAGAAACAGGTACTACAACTCTCAATAAAGATGTTTTTGGTATTGAGGTAAATCAGGACCTTATTCACAGAGCATTAATATTACAATTAGCAAACGCTAGAATAGCTATTGCTCACACAAAAACAAGAGGAGAGAGAAGAGGTTCTACTAGAAAACTCTTTAGACAAAAAGGTACTGGACGTGCTCGAATGGGTTCAAATAGATCACCAATTAGAAAAAAGGGTTGAGTTGCGTTTGGTCCTAGAAATGATAGAAATTTCACACTTTCTATGAATAGAAAGGAAAGACAAAAAGCGTTATTCTGCGTTCTATCATCGAAAGTAGCAAGTAAATCTCTTGTTGTGGTACAAAACCTTGATATGAAGGCGCCAAAAACAAAAGAAATGTACGCTGTTATGAATGCTCTTCCAGTTGGAAAGACAGTTCTCGTTGCACTTGCTGAAAAAAATGAAAATATTGAGAAATCTATATCTAATTTAAAAACAGCTAAGTACGTACAAGCTTCTTACCTTAATATGGCAGACCTCCTTAAGTTCGAAACTCTCGTTCTTACAGAAGCTTCATTAAAACAAATTAACGCACTCGCTGCATAATTCCTTACTCTTTATTACTCTATCATGAGACTGTATAAAATATTACAAAAACCGATTATTACAGAGAAAACTGCAAATATGCAACTTTCTAAGCCTAGATACGGATTCATTGTATCTCCAGATGCTACTAAGATAGACGTGAAAATGGCTATCAAAGAACTCTATTGAGTTGAGGTTGCTCAGGTAAATATACTGAATGCTCGTGAAAAATTTAAAAACGGGAAAAAAGTAAAAAAACAATTGAAGAGAAGAAATCAGAGAAAAGCATACATAACTCTGAAAAACGCAAATGATACACTTGATGTAACACTCGTAAAATAATCAAATCAGATTTATATCTAAAAAATTAACCAATGGCACTTAAAAAATTCAAACCTACTACTCCAGGTCGAAGAGGAATGACAGGTATAGACTACAGTGAACTTACTGTTTCTACTCCAAACAAAGCTCTTACTACAACCCTTAAGAGACATGCTGGTAGAAATAACACTGGTCGACTTACTGTAAGACACCAAGGTTCTGGTCATGCTAAAAGATACAGACTTGTAGATTTCTATATGACTGATAAGAAAGACATTCCTGCTAAGGTAGAGACGGTTGAGTACGATCCGTATAGATCAGCATTTATTGCTCTTGTATGTTACAGAGATGGAGAAAGAAGATATGTTCTTGCTCATAATGATGTAAATGTAGGAGATATACTTCTCACCTGCGAAAAAGGAGAACTTAAATCTGGTAACAGAATGCTTATTGGGAATATTCCAACCGGACTAAAAATTCATAATGTTGAACTTTTAGTTGGACAAGGTGCGTCTAGTGTTCGTTCTGCAGGAGCTTCAGCTCAAGTATTTTCTCAAGAATGAGAATATACTCAAGTTAAACTCCCATCAGGAGAAATCAGACTTATTCACAAAAAATGTTACGCTACTCTCGGTAGGGTTTCAAATCCTGATCATAATCAAGTTACTATTGGTAAAGCCGGTAGATCTAGATGGATGGGTAAAAGACCTACTGTGAGAGGTAAGGCTATGAATCCTGTAGATCATCCACATGGAGGTTGAGAAGGACGAAGTCCAATCGGTATGAAGGCGCCTAAAACTCCATGGGGTAAGGTTGCTCTTGGTAAGAAAACGAGAAGCAGGAAGAAAACTACAGGAAAATGGATTCTCAAAACGAGAAAAGGGAAACTCATGATGTAATTATTACTTTTATTTAATAGAAATCGTCTTATGACAAGAAGTTTAAAAAAATGACCTTACATTTACGAAAGACTCGTAAAGAAAGTAGAGAGACTCAATGAAACAGGAAAGAAAACTGTTATCAAAACATGGTCAAGAACATGTACAATTATTCCTGAGTTTGTTGGTCATACTTTCGGAGTACATAATGGAAAAACTCATACTCCTGTATTCGTTACAGAAGATATGGTTGGTCATAAACTTGGTGAATTCTCAATGACGAGAACATTTAGGGGGCACGCTGGAAAAAAATAATATAATACTAATTCTTTAAACGGGTAGTCATGAAAGTAAATGCAAAAAACATCCGAATCTCACCAAAAAAACTCAGAGTAATTGCTGAGATAATTCGAGGAATGAATGCAGAGCAAGCTCTTAAGTTTCTCAAATTCGCTCCAAAAAAAGGTGCAGACCTTCTTTATAAGATAGTTCACAGCGCTGTAAGTAACGCGGTGCATAATGACTCTCAAAAAGCTGAAGAGCTTATGATTGGAACTCTTATCATTACAAAAGGTATTGTATATAAAAGAGGAAGACCAGTTTCAAGAGGAAGAATGCATCCAATCTTGAAAAGAACTTCTAACATTAAGTTGGAACTTCAAGCAAAATAATATAGCAGAGTGTTACCCGGGGGAATCCTAGACCACTATAAACAATTTTAAACTATAAATATACTCGTCTATGTGACATAAAGTTAGTCCAATAGCATTTCGTCTTCCGTATATCGTAAACTGGAAATCTTCTTGGTACGGTGATAAAAAACAATATAGAGACGCTCTCCTACATGATATAAAAATAAGAGAATTACTCGATGCTCAGCTTACTGGTATTCCAGTTTGAGATATCCTTATGTCTAAAAACGAAGATACCGTTGTTATTGATATATTCACTTCTAAAGCTTCACTTATTCTTGGTAAAACAGGAGAACAGGTTGAAGAAATGAAAACAAAACTTCAAAATAAATTTGGTTGAAAATTCGTTATTAACGTAAAAGAAATCAAACAACCTGATACAAATGCAAAAATTGTATGATTCAGTATTGCAAATCAAATTGAAAAAAGAATGCCATACAAAAGAGCAATTAAACAAGCCCTTCAAAAAGCAATGGAAAAGGGAGCTCTTGGTATCAAGGTAAAAGTTGGTGGAAGACTGAATGGTGCTGAGATTGCAAGAAAAGAAACATTTAAGGAGGGAAATATCCCAACTCAAACTATTCGTTCTAACATTGATTATTGTACCGTGAGAGCTGAAACGATCTATGGTACAATTGGACTAAAAGTATGGATCTATAAAGGAGACATCTACAAAAAAAATAAAAAGCTTGACTCTTAGAGAATATTTATATACTAACTTGGCTTACAATGTTACAACCAAAAAAAACCAAATATAGAAAAACTATGCGTGGTCGCCTGAAAGGGAGTGCTACCAGAGGTGCAGAGATTGCATTCGGTGACTATGCCCTTAAGGCAACAACACGTGGTTATATAACTTCTCGTCAAATAGAATCAGCGAGAAGAGCAATGGTACGATTTGTTAAAAGAGGTGGAAAAATCTGGATAAGAATTTTCCCTGATAAGGCTTATACAGCTAAACCTCTTGAAGTACCTATGGGTTGAGGTAAATGATCTGTAGAAATGTATAGGGCTCCTGTAAAACCTGGTAGAATACTCTTTGAAATGACATGAGTAACACCAGAAGTTGCAAGGGAAGCTTTCTCGCTGGCTGCTTATAAGCTCCCAGTGAAGACGAAAATTATAGTTGATTAATCACTCAGTCATGAAAGAAATTAAAGACTTAAAAATGAAATCTTCAGATGCTGTTAGAAAATTATCTGCAGAAAAAATCACTGAAGAAATAAAAGGAGCAGAAAAGACACTTTTCACTCTAAAAATGAAACTTGCTGTAGGTGAAGTGAAACAAACCCACTTAATCAAAGCATTGAGAAGATATATTGCTTCTCTTAAGACAATCAGTCACATGGCTAAATAATTTTACTAGAAAATATATCATATATATGAGAACTATTACAGGAACCGTTACAAGTAACAAGATGGATAAAACAATTGTTGTATCAGTAGATACATACAAGAGTCACCCTAAGTACCATAAAAAGTATAAGGTAACAAAAAAGTTTTATGCACACGACGAAAATAATACAAGCAATATAGGAGACGTGGTAACAATAAATGAATCAAGACCACTTTCAAAACAAAAGAGATGGGCATTAGCGGGAGCATAATTAGAAATTTTTTAAAGACTAAAGTTACAATTTATTATGATACAATCAGAAACAAGACTCGCTGTTACAGATAACTCTGGAGCAAAAGAAGTTCTTTGTATTAAAGTACTTGGTTGATCACATAGAAGGTATGCTTCTATAGGAGACGTCATAGTATGTTCAGTTAAAAAGGCTTCTCCAGATGGGGGTATTAAAAAGAAGAAAGTAGTAAAGGCAGTCATAGTGAGAACAGCAAAAGAAGTAAGAAGACCAGACGGAAGTTACGTTAGATTTGATGATAATGCTTGTGTTATTATTGATGATAATGGTCAACCTAAAGGAACTCGTATATTCGGACCTGTTGCAAGAGAACTCAAAGGGAAAGGCTATAATAAGATAGTATCTCTCGCTCCTGAGGTTTTATAATTAAACGATAATAAAAATTATGAAAATACGAACTTGAGATACAGTTACAGTGATAGCTGGAAAAGATAAAGGAACAAATTGAAAAGTTCTTAAAGTATTTCTAAAAACAAATAGAGTACTTATAGAATGAGTAAATGTTGTTACAAAACATATTAAAAAGCAAGGAACAACACCTGGTCAAATCCTTAAGATGGAAAAGGCAATAGATGCTTCTAACGCTATGTTACTATGTCCTATAACGCAGAAACCTACTAGAGTTGGTTTTGTGATGATAGAAGAGAAAGGAAATAACAAGAAATTCCGATTCTCAAAGAAGGCAGCAAAAGACAATAAAAAAGAACCAAAAGATTGTATTATTAAATAATTATTTCATTTCAGATGACTTTAAAAGATACGTATAAAAACGAGATTGCTGCAAAGCTGATGAAAGATCTTGGATGTGAAAATATTATGGAAGTTCCAAAACTAGAAAAAGTTGTACTCAATATGGGTATCTGAACATATATCCGTAATGGTAATAAGGACTATTCAGTTCTTTTAGATCACTTGTCACTTATTTCTGGACAAGCTCCAGTAGTGAAAAATGCTAAAAAAGCTATCTCTAACTTTAAGCTTAGAGCTGGTATGCCAGTCGGACTTACAGTTACACTACGAGGAGATAATATGTACAACTTCCTTGAGAAGCTTGTTACAATTGTTCTTCCTAGAGTACGTGATTTTAGAGGTATTAGCTCAAAATCATTTGATAGTGAAGGAAATTACAACTTTGGTATAAGGGAACATACTATTTTCCCTGAAGTACCACAAGATGATGTAGTAAAAAATCATGGTTTACAAATAACTGTAAAAACTACTGCAAAATCAGCTGTTGCTGGTAAGGCACTTCTCACAGAAATGGGTTTCCCATTTGCTAAGTAATATACTTTTTTAATTAATCTCAAGTGGCTAGAAAATCAAAGATTGCAAAATCTCAAAAACTGAAAAAGAAATTCCTACAGGCACTAGCTGACGGTAGAAAACCAGTAGAAGCAACAAAAGTTTTCAATTGTTGTGGAGTATGTGGTAGAACCAGGTGATTTCTTGGAAAATATGGAATTTGTAGAATATGTTTCAGAGAAAAAGCAAACGCTGGAGAACTTCCAGGTGTTAGAAAATCAAGTTGGTAATAGAAAATTGTTAATACACGTTTTAGTTTCATAAATATTGTCATATGATAATGGATCCGATAGGAGATTTACTCACGAGAATACGAAATGCGTATCTTGCTCGAAAAGAAGATATTTCTGTTCCATACTCAAGAATTAAATCTGATATTCTTAAGATTCTTAAGAAGAATAAGTATATTTCTGATTATTCAGAAAAAGATCTTGGTGGAGGAAAGAAAGACTTAGAAATCGTTTTAAACGATGTTAGAAAAACACTTGCTGTTCCTACATTCAAGAGAATATCACGACCTGGGCAAAGAATTTATCTAGGAAGCGGAGATATAAAAAAATCTAGAAATGGAAAAGGTATCTACATTGTTTCAACTCCAAAAGGTGTTGTAACTTGATATGAAGCAAGAAGCCTAAAAGTAGGTGGAGAACTTCTTTGTGAAGTTTACTAATATAGTAGGCTATCCTAATGCAGACTTGCTATAGCTTGTCGTAATTTACTTAAAAATATTATAAAAAATGTCTAGAATTGGAAAATTACCTGTTGCTATACCTGAAAAGGTAGAAGTAAAGATTACTTGAAACTCAGTAGAGGTACAAGGTGAAAAAGGGACACTTAGTTTTGAGTTTTCAAATACAGTAGCTGTAAATATTGAGGAAGGAAAAGTAATTGTTTCAAAACTTGATGATGCTTGAAAAGCACTTTGGGGAACTACGAGAGCTGTTATCGCTAATATGATAGAATGAGTATCAAATGGATATAAAAAATCATTAGAAATTAATGGTGTTGGTTATAAGTTTGAAGCTCAAGGTCAAAAACTCATACTTTCTATTGGTTTTTCTCATAAAGTTGAAATGGATGTTCCTTCTGATATAACTATTGTTATGGATGAGAAAGCTAAGAATGTGCTACATATTAGTTGAATTGATAAACAAAAAGTTGGTCAATTTGCTTCTAAGATTAAAGCAAAGAAAAAACCTGAACCATATAAATGAAAAGGGATTAAATATCTTGGAGAACATGTAAGAAGAAAAGCAGGTAAGACAGGTGCAAAATAGACTCATTATAATATTTAAAACTAAGTAATATAACTATGTTACAAAAACAAGTAAACAGACTCAGAAGAAAAGCGAGAGTAAGATCTCAAATTTCAGGTACGGCAAATAGGCCAAGGCTCAGTATTTTTAGAAGCACTTCTCACATAACTGCTCAATTAGTAGATGATGAAGCTGGTAAGACACTTGCCTATGTTTCAGATTTAAAAATTACAGGTACATCTACTAAAACTGAACTAGCAGTAAAGGTATGATCTGAGATTGCAAAAGTTGCAAAGACTTTGAAGATAGAAGAGATTATTTTCGATAGAGGATGATTTGCATACCATGGAAGAGTGAAAGCTCTTGCTGATGCTGCAAGAGAAGGTGGACTAAAATTTTAATTACTTTTTATACTAATTTATGGCATTCGAAGGAAAAAGAAATCCAAGAAAAGGAGGGAGAGATAACTTTAAACCAAAAAAAGAGTTTAAAGAAGAACTCCTTGCAATTGATAGAGTAACAAGAGTTACTGCTGGTGGTCGTCAACTTAGATTTAGAGCCGTTATGGTTATCTGAGATGGAAAAGGTAGAGTTTGACTTGGTACTGGAAAAAGTTGGGAAGTAGTTGATGCTATTGCAAAAGCAATTGCGAACGCTAAAAAACATCTTATTACAGTTAAAATGGAAAACGGTACTGTTCCATACGAAACTACTGCTAAATTTAAAGCAGCAAAGATAATGGTTCACCCTGCTTCCAAGGGTACTGGAATTATTGCTGGTGGTTCTGCTCGAAAAGTTCTTGCTGTTGCTGGTTATAGTGATATTCTTGCTAAAAGATATGGTTCATCTAATCTTCTTAATAATGCAAAAGCAACTATGAAAGCACTCACTAGCTTTAAATAGTCTTTTACAACAATTTAATAAAACTCAGGTATTATGCTTACAACACAAACAATTACTCCAACTGCTGGGAGTAGAAATAAAGCGAAAAGACGTGGAAGAGGAAATGGTTCTGGAAGATGAACTTTCTGCGGAAGAGGTATGAACGGTCAAAACTGTAGATCAGGTGGTGGTGTACCAGATTGGTTTGAAGGTGGTCAAACTCCACTTTTTAGAAGAATGCCAAAGTTAAAAGGTTTTTCAAATGCTAAATTTAAAAAACACTTTAATATTATCAATCTTTCAGATATAGAAGTTGCTATCACAAAAGGAGCAAAAGAAATTACTAAAGATACACTTCTTGAAACATGAGTTATCACAAGAAAATCTCTTGGTGTTAAACTTCTTGGTAATGGTGAACTCACTTCAAAGATATCAATTTCGGTAGATGTTGCTTCTCTTACTGCTAAAACAGCTATTGAAAAAGCTGGTGGTACGCTTAATGTTTCTACTTCTTAGTTAGAAGAAAAATAGTCCAAGCCTAGCTTGGATTTTTTCTTCTTTTATGTATAATTTACCTAATATTGACTAATTAACTATTATGATAGTAAGTACACTTCAGTCTATCTTTTCTATAAAAGATCTACGAAAAAAAATAATCGCAACACTCCTCTTAGTATTAGTGTACAAGTTTCTTTCGGTAATACCTATTCCAGGAGTAAATACTACTGGTTTAGCCGCAATTATTGATGGTCAGAAAGGACTTTCATTTTTCTCTGCACTCATGGGTTGAGGTCTTCAAAACTTCTCAATAATATTAATGGGGCTTTCTCCATATATTAATGCAGTTATTATAATTCAACTCCTTTGAGTTATAGTGCCGAGAATAGGAGAGCTTCAAAAACAATGAGAGCAAGGACAAAAAAAGATAACCAAGTATACAAGGCTTCTGACTCTTCCTATCGCTTTTCTTCAAAGTTATGGGATGATTGTATTACTAAACTCTCTCGCAGGTGGGACTATAATCAATACAGCAGATACGAGCGTTGTATTAGCTGCTATGCTTATTGCTACTGCTGGTACTATATTCTTAATGTGGCTTGGGGAAGTTATGACTGAATACGGTATTTCTAACGGTATTTCTATTATCATTATGGCATGAGTACTCTCTACTACTCCATGAGTCATCAGTGGGTATATATCTACTCAGCAATTCTCTCTCTTTGCCGCTCTACTTATTGCGACACTTATAATTATTTATATAATAATTAAATTTACAGAAGGACATAGAAGAATACCTATTATATATGCTAAAACAGGTGGAGAGGAAAAATCTTATTTTCCAATTAAGGTTAATCAAGCAGGTATGATACCTATCATATTCTCGATTTCTATTATAACTTTTCCAGCAATTTTAGGGCAAATTCTTGCTAATACGAGTGGTGGCAATGCTTCTGGTATTTGAGACTTTTTGGTACGATATTTCTCTCTAGATAATCCATCATGGTATTTTATAGCCGTATACTTCGCTCTTGTTCTCGCATTTTCATTCTTCTATGTATCTATTACATTTAATACGGATCAAGTAGCTGAGAATATTCAAAAAAGAGGAGGGTATATTCCAGGGATACGGCCAGGAGAGGATACTGCTAACTATTTACAAAAAGTATCCAATCATCTCAATCTCTTTGGAGGTTCATTCCTCGCTCTTATAGCGGTACTTCCTTACATACTTGGTAAGTTCTTAGGTCAGTCTGTAGATCTTATAGTTACTGGAGCTGGTCTCATCATTATTGTATCAGTAATTCTAGATATTATTAGAAGAATTGATGGAGAAATGAAAATGTTTGATTATTCAAAATATAAGTAAACCATTAATACTATCTTTCTCAAGTCTTCTCTGTAATATCAGAGAAGACTTTTATTATTCAATAATATATATGTTTCAAATTATTATGAGAGTTCTTACTCTCTTAACTCATCAGAAAAGGCTAGTTATCTGACTTACAATCTCAAATTTTATATTTGCGGTTTTGATTCTTATTGAGCCCATATTTTTTAAAGAAATTATTGATATTCTTATTTCTTTCTCAGACACTTCAAATCAGCAGTATTCACTCCTCGTTCAAACGCTCGTATTATGGGTGATAGTGGGGGTTATTACTATTTCTATCCGTTTATATGTATCTATTTATTCAGATAGATTAGCTCATAATCAAGTTGAAAGAAGTGTTTTTTGATTTTTTAATCATGCTCAAAACCTTTCTATGCGATTTCATTTGAATTCTAATTCTGGACAACTTGTAAAGCAAATAACAAAATGAGTAGATGGTATCTTTGAGACGCAGCTAAATATATTTAGAAGAGCACTTCCAAATATATTTACTATTATTGCTTTGATACCAGTAGTATTATACTTCAATGCCCAAATGTGAGCCATTGTGATTTTTCTTGGACTTGTATCATGAATAGTAACCTATTTTTTATCTAGCTATACATTTAAAAAGCAGGAAAGTATAGAAGAGATTTATTCAAAAATGTCTTCTCATTATGGAGATACATTTTCAAATATTTCTATTGTGAAGAGTTTTTCCTTATGAAAATTAAAAAATAAACAATTATGAGCTCTTACAGATGAAAGAATTAAAAAACAATATCCTATACTCACATGGTGGGGAGTTATTGTTAGTTTTTCACAGGTGTTAAGGATAGTAGTATCAATAGTTATAATTTTTTTCTGAAGTTTTCTTCATATTCAGTGAGATATTTCTATAGGGGAAATAGTAATGTTTTTAAGTTTCGCTTTAATCTTTCTCTCTGCAGTTGAAGATCTCACATGGACCTTAGAAGGTATGTTTTGGAGACTTGCGGGCATAAAAGACTACTTTAAGATTATTGATACTCCTATAGAAGTACAAGATAAGGTATGAGCAAAAAAGCTATGAAAAATCAAAGGGAATATTGAATTCAAAAATCTTACGTTTTCATATGATGGAAAACGAAAGGTTCTTAAAAATATTAGCATAGATATTAAACCAGGAGAAAAAGTAGCATTTGTATGACATACAGGATCAGGAAAGACTACTATGACAAATATGCTTCTAAGATTCTTTGAGCCACAAAAAGGAGATATACTTATAGACGGAAAATCTATTTATGATATAACGCAAGAATCTCTGAGAAAAAATATCTGAATAGTGTTTCAAGATAACTCTCTCTTTAATACTACTATTTTGGAGAATATTCGTCTAGATAGTAAAGCAACAAGAGCTGATATACAGCGCGTTACAAAAAAATCTCATAGTGCGGATTTTATTCAAAACCTCTCTGATGGACTTGATACTATTGTATGAGAGCGATGAGTAAAACTCTCTTGATGAGAGAAGCAGCGTCTTGCAATAGCAAGAGCATTTCTCAAAGATGCTCCTATACTCATTCTTGACGAAGCTACTTCAGCTCTCGATGCGCATACTGAGAAATACCTCCAAGCATCTTTTGACGAGCTTATGTCAGGAAGAACAACCTTCATTATTGCCCACAGGCTCTCAACCATCATGAAAGCCGATAGAATATTTGTATTTGATCAAGGTGAAATAGTAGAGCAAGGAAGCTACAAAGAACTCATGAAGAAGAAATGAAAATTTGAAAAACTCGTAGAAGCTCAAACGAAAGGGTTTATTGAATAGTTTACAATTTGGTAGATATTATTACTATATAAATATATTATTTTTCTAATGAATCACTATGAAAGTAGCAGTTTTGAGATATATTATGTGTTAACCCATGAGAGATTTCAACTCACAAGACCTGAATTTACTTTTTATATATATATGACACAATTCAAAATCAGTATCTGCTCCTCCACATGCAGAATCAGTATATTTTCTAAATAACACAAGCTTTGGGAGGTAGGGCTAAGTCACTTTTGCTCAAATGCTCTAGTCCAGAAATTATCATTTGAACCAAGTACTGTAGAAGCTAAAATTTCATAGCTATCCTCTCAATTATATACAGTATCACCCTCTATCTTGCATATTTCACCTTGAAGAAATTTTGTCCCATTGAGCTATAATATTTAATATAAATTTAAAGTACTACTCTAGCATAGCGAAATTTGTATATATATAAAGATAATCATATATTGCTTTAAAGTATATACTTAGTATACTCAATATATATACTTTATATATACATAATATTAGCACATAACATAATTTAGCATGATATCATTAACCAGAGCGATAACAGTAAATGGACTTGATACTACGGTAGTAGATATAGAGGTAGATATAAATAACGGACTCCCAGCCTTTACGATAGTAGGCTTGCCAGATCAATGAGTACAAGAGAGTAAAGAGCGACTCAGATCAGCTTTGAAATCTAGTGGAGCGAAACTTCCTCCAACGCGTATCACAGTAAATCTTGCTCCAGCAAATATAAAAAAGACAGGTCCGAGTTTTGATTTATGAATTGCAATAGGGATATTACTAGACCAATGATATATCAAAAATGATACACTTATTAAAGACTCTGTATTTCTATGAGAACTCTCACTGGACTGATCCCTTCGTCACATTCCCTCAGTGCTACCAGCAACAATCTGAGCTAAGGAAAAAGGCTTTACGCGACTTTTTATACCGAGCGCTAATACAAAAGAAGCATCTATTATTCCAGATATAGAAGTTATTAAGATAGATAATCTAACTCAGCTTATAGATATTCTAAATGAGGATGAGCCATATACTCCGGAACCTATTTTAGATTTATCGTCTCTGAGAGAAGAAAAAATAGAATCATGATATGATTTTAAACATGTTATTGGTCAAGCTCATGCGAAACGTGCTCTTGAGATTGCAGCTGCTGGATGACATAATATTCTCATGGAGGGACCTCCAGGATCTGGAAAGACACTACTTGCTAAATCGTTTGCCACAATTCTTCCAGATCTCACGCTCGATGAAGCTATCGAAATTTCAAAAATATATTCAATATCAGGCTTGCTCTCAAATGAGAGGCCACTTATTGTAGAGAGACCATTCAGAGCAATTCATCATACTGCAAGCTCCGCAAGTATCATTTGAGGATGAACGCAGGCAAAACCTGGAGAAATCTCTCTTGCTCATAAATGAGTGTTATTTCTTGATGAAATTCTGGAGTTCCAAAAGACCGTTCTTGAGGTTCTTAGACAACCACTTGAAGATGGTGAAATAACGGTAACGAGAGTCAATGCAAGTTATAAATATCCAGCAAAGTTCTCACTCGTTTGAGCTATGAATCCTTGCCCATGTGGTTATATGACAGATCCAGATAGGGAGTGTCTTTGCTCTGTGAATCAGATTGCTAATTATCGATGAAGACTCTCATGACCACTTCTAGATAGGGTAGATATGTTTATAGAAGTTCCTAAGGTTCCAACAGAAGATTTTAGTAAGGCTAAATGAGTTCTTGCAGAGAGCTCTCACGATGTTCAAAAACGAGTCCAAGCAGCAAAAGAGTTGCAGCTTACTAGATTTTCAGGGAGTGATATGTCCTCAAACTCTGAAATGTCTTCAAAAGATGTAAAACTCATCTGTACTCTCGATAGTGAAGGTGAGGGAATACTTTCTCAAGCTGTAAAGTCTATGGATTTATCAGCGAGAGCATATTATAGAATCTTGAAACTTTCTAGATCGATTGCAGATCTTGAAGGATCTGAAAGTATTAAAACGCAGCATATTTTAGAGTCACTGAGTTATAGGAAAAAAGAGGAGAATTAAAATATAAAAATAGCTATACATATTAAAAAAATGCTTATACTATGCGCTCTTATATTGCGATAAAAAAGTATGAAAAAAATAATATTAAATGCGTGAAGCTCTTCTCTTAAAATGAGTATATTTTTACATGAACTAGAAATTGTAACAGCAAGCATTTCAAGGATTTGAGAAGCAGGGACACTTTTGTCTTTTGAGTATGAAGGAGATAAGGAAAAAGTACAAATTGAGGTCTGTAATCATCATCAAGCTCTTCAATATCTTGCAAAGATATTGAAAGAAAAACAAATAATTATAGATATATCTGAAATATGAGCTGCCTGACATAGAGTTGTTCACGGGGGAGAATTCTTTTCTGATTCAGTAATAGTTACGGACGAGGTTATTGCTAAAATAGAGCAGTGTATTGATTTAGCTCCACTGCATAATCCAGTTAACTTATCTTGCCTATTAGCTGCTAAAGAGATATTTACAGATGCTATTCATGTAGCTGTTTTTGATACAGCATTTCATCAAACTATTCCAGAGATAAATTATCTCTATGCAATTCCTAGGAGATATTATGACAAGTATAAAATTAGAAAATATGGATTCCATGGTATTTCTCATCAATATGTATCAGAAAGAATTTTAGAAATATCACAGAGGTCTCCAAAAAAAATAATTTCTTGTCATATTTGAAATTGAGCCAGTATATGCGCTATAGAAAATGGGAAAAGTATTAATAATTCTATGTGATTTACTCCCGTGGATGGACTCGTGATGTGAACAAGGGCTGGAGATATCGACCCGGGAGTTGTTCTATTTCTTCAAGAAAAAGAACAACTTTCAGCTTCACAAATGTCTGATCTAATAAACAAACATTCTGGAATGCTTTGATTAACAGGAAAGGTCTGAGATCTAAAAGATATTGAAGATGGTATTGTGAGTGGGGAACCTGAATATCAATTAGCTCTTGATATATATGTCTCAAGAATAGTGAGATTTATAGGAGCCTATATAGCTGATATTGCTTGAGTTGATAGTATTATTTTTACAGCTTGAGTTTTAGAAAATTCAGCGAATATCCGAGAACTTATAGCAAATAAATTAAAATTCTGTGGAGTAGAATTTGATGTGACACAAAATAATTTCAGAGGAGAGGAGCGTAGAATTTCTACTGAAGAATCAAAAGTGGAACTCTACGTTATACCAACAAATGAAGAGCTTATGATTTTGAGAGAAATAGAAAAACATCAAAAATAACTTTTTATATCTCAAGACTTTTATATACTATAGACATGAATACACAAATATTTACATCTATGCATCACCACATGTGAGAATCGAAAACGATTTTTGCGTGTATTTTTGGTATGTAAGTATCTCAATAATATATAAAAAAGCTGTTTTCGATAGAAAGCAGCTTTTTTAATTCCTCACTTTCAATCTATGAAAGCAATATACGCAAGACATCACGAAGCCCATCAAATCTTTTAGGAAAACAAGATTATTTTTAACAGGCTCCTAAAAGAAATTTTAGGAGTTTTTTTATTTTTAAATTTTATGATTATGAAACAAATATTATGTGATAGACTTCTAGTTAATGATACATGAGTTAATGATGAAGATATTAAAAAAAAATTATGAAGGTACTGTAAGGAATTTAATATTTCTATAGTAAACTGAAAAGAGCTTGGTGAAGAGATCTCTCAAGCAGCGCAAACATTTATAGATAAGACAGATCGATTAATTTTTCCATGACGTGGAACCTATATTTTCGAAGATTGTACTAATATAAATGTTCCAGACGAAAAGAAACTTCTTCTTCCGTCTGTTAAGAGAAAACTTTCAGGATTATCACCGAGAGGGATAAATATAAATGAAGAAGATTTGAAAGCAATACAAAATATTACATCAGATGAAACTATATGAATAGTTGATGATGTTATTGCTTCTTGAACAACTATTAATGGTATTACGAAAAGATTGAAAAGGTTCGATGTAGATATTTTTACTCTTGTCAGTAGACAGCCTAATGAGCTTAGAAATACAATAAGAAGTAGAATATTTTCTGCTTGTAATATATCTCCAGTAAGCCTACGAATCCCAGCCATAAATACTTTATCAAGCTTATCAAATCCAGAGAAATTACATTTACTATTAGATAATTTTGAATGCGTATATGGTAGTGAGTTTGTAGAAAGATTGAGTGAATTATTTCCTAATATAAGATAAACTATGAAAAAAATACAAATTGCTATTATTTGATCTGCCTGACAAGAAGAATACCCTAAGGATTCTATAGATTTTCAAAAACTTTATGATATGAGCTATAGGGTTGGCTTTCTTCTTGCTGAGAATAATTGTTATGTAATCACTGGTTGAAAGACTGGTATTATGGAGGCAGCAGCTAAGTGATGCAGAAAGGCTGGATGAATCAATATAGGATTTATTAAGTGAGATAAGAGAGAACAATCGAACAGTTTTGTGGATATAGAAATCGTTACAAATATGTGAGATTGAGGAGATGCCTTTCTAATACCTTATAGTTCGGATTGAGCTATCATAATATGAGGGTGAGTTGGTACGCTCAAAGAAATTTCTTGATTTTATCTTCAAGGAAAGCCATGTATTGCTTTAGAAAAAACATGATGATGGGCAGATAAATTACAAAGTAAATTTTTGGATGAAAGAAAAAAAGTGAGAATCTCAAGCTCATCTACTCCAGAAGAAGCGGTAAATAATATGATATTTTTATTAACGAAATAAACTCATAATGATTTTTTGTTTCAGGGTAGATTATGAATATACTACAATTAAATATATAACTTATAGAACTTATGCAAATAGCAAATACCCCACCAAAATGAACAAGTGATTGGTTTCCAGAAGAATATAAAGTGAGAAAATATATCTTTGATACATGGAGACGTGTATGTCTCAGTTATGGTTTCGAGGAATATCTTGGCCCACTTGTAGAATCCACAGATATTTGGAAGGCAAAGTCTGGAGAAGACGTTTGAGGATCAGAACTTACTCAGATTACAAATCGAAATGGGGAACTAGATGGCCTTGCTATTCGCCCTGAGATGACCCCGAGTGTCACTCGAATGGTATCTCGAAAATGGAAGGAAATAGATAAACCGATTAAATGGTTTTCTATTGCGAATTTCTATAGAAATGAAAAACCACAAAAATGAAGAAATAGAGAATTTTGGCAACTCAATGCTGATATATTTGGTGAGGCAGGAACAAATGCAGATAGTGAAATACTGACCCTCTCTCTTGAACTTATGAGAGCATTCAATGCTCCAAAAGACTCGTTTAGCTTAAAACTTAACCATAGAGGGGTTATTAACGACTTCTTTTCTATAGTTCTAGATATTCAAGAAGATGTGTTAAAAAGAGACCTTATGAGACTCTTAGATAAATACGCAAAACTCAAAAAAGAAGTATTCGAAGATGAGCTTGATAAGCTTGGGATTAAGTGAGAGGCTCAAGTACTCCATGACTTTATGTCTGCAAAAACGATTACAGATTTGCAAATTGCATTTGTTTCACTTGCTGGAAGTGAGAGCTTCACTGAGTTTACCAGTATTATGAAAACCCTAGAGGAGTTATGATATAGCAGTGAAATCGAATTTGCGTGAGATCTCATAAGAGGATTTGATTATTATGATGGAGTTATTTTTGAGGTATTTGATAAAAATCCCGAAAATCCAAGAGCTCTTTTTGGTGGTGGACGATATAATGGACTTGCGAAAATATTTGGGGTAAAGGAGGATATTCCTGCAATAGGATTTGCACCAGGAGATGAAACTATGAAACTCTTCCTAGAAGGACATGGTTTACTAGAGTCAATTAAGAATACTCATGCTCAAAAATATTATCTTCCTCTTCTCGATGGATCCAGCTTTACTGAGATTCAAAAAATAGCAAATATCCTCAGGCTGGAATGAAAAGATGTAAACCTGTGACTTTCAGAAAAAAAACTGCAGAAAGCCGTAAAATATGCGGATAAAAATAACTATTCTCACGTGGTAATTTACTGAGAACAGGAGTGAGAGCAATGACAATATGTTTTGAAAAACTTGAAAACTGGGGAAGAAAAAAGTATAAAACTCTAATATTTTTATATGATGCTTAAATTAGAAATTCCGAATAAATCCCATAAAGAAATGTATGAAGAAATGATTGAAGAATGGTCGAAAGAGGAAGATTTTCATAGTACTTCTCCATGAGCATTGTTTTTTTGAGAATCATATGATGAGTTCTTACAAATAATAAAACAACTCTATTTATGAAAGTATAAGTGATATACGTCCTCTAGTTTATTTTTTCTTATTAATGCAGGCAAAATAATTTGATGAATCGATATACGGCATAATATACAAGCTCCAGTATTGAGAGATTTTGGAGGACATATTTCATATGGGATTAGACCTACTGAGAGAAAAAGATGATATGCAACAGAGCTTTTAAGTCTAGGTTTGGTAGAGGCAAAAAAACTTAATATACAAAAGATATTAATTTCTCACCATCCAGAAAATATAGCTTCTCAAAAAGTAATTCTTTCAAATGGTTGAAAATATTTTGAAACAAAGACGAGAGGAAATCAAATTTATACAAAATATTGGATAACCTTATAAAATTATGAAAATAGCAGTTATATCGGATATTCACGAAAATTCTCATAATCTCATTCAGGCATTAGAGATTATACAAACAGAGAAATGTGAGATTTTATTTTGCCTGTGAGATGTAGGAAGAAGTACTTTATTTGAAATGATGTTTTCTATTGGACTCCCAATGTATTTCACATTTTGAAATCACGATGGAAATGTTATAAAAGATACCAAACTGCTCGTTGCCAATAACGCAAAAGTGAGGAGTAATTGATTTTACCAGAAAATACAACTGGATGGGAGGAAAATATTTTTAACTCACTATGATGATTTAGTAGAGATAGTTGCGAAATCATGAGAATTTGATGCGTGTTTTTGATGACATGAACATATAGCTTTTGAGGAACAATACTCTGAAACTTTGTGTGTAAATCCAGGTGAGATATCTGGAACACGCACATGAAAACCATGACTTTATATTTATGAAACTCAGACGAATTCTTGAGATTTTTATCTACTACCTGATAATCTAGTCATGGAAACTCCAGAAGTAGTAGCTTTTAAAGAGAAGATGAAAAAATAACTTTTTGAATTTCAACTCCTTTTCTATATACTAGCTTTATGAATATACAAATTATTATAAAACAAACGAAACCTTCAGGAATTTCTCCTCTGGTTCTTGTTTTGTAATGTAGCGATATATTAAAAGATAAAAATTTCAGGAGAAAATCCTGGGATTTTTTATTTATTAGCCGGAGTATTATGGATATCGTAGTAAAAAAGATGTGATGAGAAAATACAGCAGAGCTTTATAAAAGCTGCGTGAATATTCTTGAAGATCATAAGAAATGAAAGAAACAAATAGTAGTAGTTTCAGCTATTAGATCTCCAAAAATAAATACTACAGATTATTTGATTCAGCTAGGGGGACTATTGGCAGAGGATAATCCAAATGAGAAAAAAGTGCTTGTGATACTAGCGCAGATACAGTTTTTTCATAAGGAAGTCGCATGCGAAAAACTTTCGCAGTATGGTATCAATATTGAAGAATTTATAGATACTTTCTTTATAGACCTCGAAACTAGTATTCGTTTCTATATCCACCAAAAAAATAAAGTTATCAGCCCAGGTATCGAAAATGATTATTCTATTACAAATACGCACGGGAAGATAATTTCTCTACTATGATTCTGAGAACGTATTTCTTGTGAAATATTATCATGTGTACTATCTCACATTACTACCGGTACGAAAGGAGTCAGTATTGACCTAGGAGATCTCGTAACAGTAGATGAGACTCAGAATTTATCACAGTGAGAAATATTTTCTCTTTTAGAAGAAAGAATATTTGATAGTACTAAACCTCACTTGGATAATAATCTTATCCCAATACTTTCTGGATATATATGAGCCTTAGCTGGATGAATTGAAAATGCGATTTGACGATGATACAGTGATGCTACAGCTGCAATTTGCGTTGTATGATACGCACATAAATGATTTCCTTGAATACTAGAAATACAAAAATCAGTGAGGTGAGTATTAACGGCAGATCCTAGAATCTTATATAATCCAGACTCTGCAAAATTAATCAAAGAGATTGATTATGTGATAGCTAGAGAAATTACAGGAGATAGTGGAGCAAATGCAAAGCTTCTCCATAGCCAGGCAATACGAGAAGAAGTACAAGATGCAGGAGTGAAAATACATTTATTTGACCCTTTTTTATTAGGTGAAGATAATGGAACGTGGATTCTTCCGGAAGTAACAAAAACTACATGAAAAATATTTGTTGGTGGACGAAATAATATTGTTTTTTTCTCAATAAGTTCTGGAAAGATGTTTCAACCATGAGTCTTGGCTAATATATTCGTAGTTGTGAAAGAATATTTTTCTGTAGATATAATTTCAGCCTCAGAAACAGAAGTGACTTTTACAATTGATGGAAGTAAGAATATTACACAGAAACTTGATACTCTGAGTGAGCGACTTAGAATAGAGTGCAATATTCACAAAGATACCAAAATGGAGTTTGTTGAATATGAAATGGACAGGGCACTTGTTTTTTGTATTGGCCAACATATGAGAAATAATGTAGGACTTTTAGCCCGGGCAAGTACAATCTTATCGGAAAATAACATTAATATAGAACTCGTTTCACAAGGAAGACTCCAAAGAGCTATGGTTTTTGGTGTTGACTGACAGCATATGCAAAAAGCAATTAACGTATTGCATGAAGAATTTATAGAAAATATTTCCTAAAGTAACACCTATGCAAAATCCAAGATTTATAACAAACGAATTAGTTTCTCACATGAGAGAAAATTATATGACTCCTGTATATGTTTATAGTGAACAGGAACTTCGAGAAAGAGCAAAAGATTTCTTAGATTTTCCAAGCGCTTTCGGACATACAGTGAGATATGCAATGAAAGCTAATCCTCAAAAGAATATATTGAGAATATTTAATCAAGAATGACTGAGTTTTGATGCAAGTAGTGATTTTGAGGCTCTGAGAATTTTAGCAGCTGGAATTAGTCCGAGTAAAGTACAAATTTCGAGTCAGGAGCTTGGAAGTCATATGCGTGAATTAGTCGAGAAGTGAGTGTTTTTTGTTGCAACGAGCTTACATCAGCTTGAATACTTTGGAAAACTTTTCCCTGGAACGTCTTGTGGAGTCCGTATTAATCCATGAGTGAATTCAGGAGCTTTCGCAAAAATATCAACGGGATGATCTAATTCTTCATTTGGTATTTGGCATGAAAAGCTAGAGGAAATAATAGAAATATCTAAAAAATATAATATTACTATCACAAAACTTCATTTTCATATCTGAAGTGAAAATACTCCAGAGAGTTGGGTAGACTCAGCATGACTTGGTTTTGATATACTCCGGAAAATAGAGACTATAGATACTTTTGATATGTGAGGAGGTCATAAAATGGCTATCATGGCATATGAAACATCTGCTGATTTACAGGCTATTTGAAAGGCTGTATCACAAAAGTTTCAAGATTTCTACTCTGAAACTGGTCGTAAAATACACCTCGAAATGGAGCCAGGAAAATATCTTGTAATTAATTCATGCTCAATGATTGTAGAGATTCAAGATATAGTTGACACCTGAGCTGAGTGATATACTTTTCTGAAAACAAACTCAGGAATGAATGATATGCCGAGAGTCGCAATGTATGGAGTGCAAGAACCTTTGTTTGTGTTTCCACAACCCCACCCTAACCATCTCCTCAAGGAGAGGGAACAAGCTACAATATCTTGACCCCAAATGCAGCCTCTCTCTCCTTGAGGAGAGAGAATTCAAGAGTGAGGTATTGAGGAATATGTAGAATACGCAGTAGTGTGACATTGCTGTGAAAGCTCAGATCTCATAACTTCAAAGCTCTATGACGCAGAGGTGATAGAACCTCGGAGACTCAGAAAAGCATCTATATGAGATATTTTAGTTGTCGATTGAGTTGGAGCCTATAACTCTGGAATGGCTATCAAAAACTATAACTCTTTTCCAGAATCAGGGGAACTCCTTCTTAGAGAAAATGGAGAAATAGTAGAAATCAGAGCGAGACAGGAAATACAAGATATTTGGAAAAATGAGAAGGAGCTTATATAATTTATTCCACATCTTTTTCACATAAAAAATACTTTTTCTTTGATGAAGGAGTATTTTTTAGTATCTTAGTATAAGAATATAATTTAAAGTCAAACCATATGAATATGACTCCAGAACAAGACCTCATACATGTCCGTGATGGACGT
>JAWUVV010000036.1:0-10465 GCA_034112165.1 Candidatus Altimarinota bacterium | reverse complement strand
CGGCAAGTTCTGTTGATAATTTGATTAATCCGAGTACCATACCCAATGGTGGTACCTACACACTGCGTGATCCTCTCACAGATCAAATCATTCGAAACGGAAGAACAATAAGTCATACTCAACGTGAAGCACAACATGCTGCTACGTACCCAAACCTAACATATAGGCCTGAGACGTTTACTGACGTTTATGAAATACAAAGGGGTGTTGAGCAAATTCAGCTTAACACCAATTGGGGGGATTTTGATAATATTAATGGGATCAGCCCGACAAACCCACGGCGTCAAGAGTACTTAGATGCAGGGCAACAATTTATTAACAGTCTAAACCAATGAGGCATTTATTAGAAGCAAGTGAGCACAAAGTTCAGATAAATGGACTGGATTTCTTTTTAACCCTGACTCAAAAAAAACTCGCCACAAAAGGTTACATTGCGACTTTTCAATTATTTAAATTAATACCGCAATGTAACTATTTTATTCTATGTATCCCAAGTATCTTAGCTGGTCGACTAGCTGCGGATGAAGAATTACTCGGTAAATTTACTAAATGTGATTTTAGGGTAGATGGCCTCGATGAGGTTGAAGAAATTACTAAATTCCATTCGATGAACATGTTTGGTGCTGTTACTTTAATTTCTGCAAATGATGTAGGTGAAATTATTTCAACCGAAAAGGGTGATGTGGAAGATATCTTACGATTCCCATCCTATGATCTAATAGGTCCACGAGCATTTTTTTCAAAAATAAAACAAGCGTTAGAATGCTCTACAAAATAGATATTTTGTAGAGAGTTGAAGCTGCTGAGCCCTGTAAAATGGAGCCATCGCAACACATTCACATGGCCTGCCAAACAACATTTTGTTGAAAGCTGCTCGGCTTGTCCGAATATGTTCCCTTTCGGACACCTTGAAAAGGCCTGCTCTTAATCAAGCATAACGCACTAAAAAAGCAATGTGATTGCGGACACCATTTATGAACAAATCTATCCACAGAGCACTCACCTATTTTTCTTGTTGGATATAGGGCTCAATTTTCTTGAAATAATAGTATCCTTTATTCTTTTCAGCCTCTCCTAGATCCTTGTTCCTCGGTTGGGTCGCTCTCTAAACGGCCAACGGGCAATAGACGGATTACGAAGGATTTTACTCTCTATAGTGATTTATATGATAATTTCTTCTTCATTACGATTTAAGTTTAAATTCTAAAACTATTATTTCTTATAGTTCTATATCCTCTTAAAAGCTATCTAGCGTCACGAAAAATCCCTCTTGAGCTAGCTAATGAGTACCTCAAAGAGGTTGAGTATACCGACTTGGGTGCAGAAAAACCCTCAGGTGAAGTGTGTAAACTGCTATTTGGATAATGATAATTCTGGAAATGTGTGTTTTGACCGTTTGAGACATGAACTTCAAAACACTTAACTTTCAGATTGTTCCTCTCAATATCCTTAGTACAAAGATTTTTCTGACTGGTATGTGGAGAAGTATTTTTTCTTTTAAGCCCGTAGAACCTCATAATAGGTTTTGGAGGTAAATTTGGAGGTTAAGAAAAGGATAAAAGGTTAAAGACAGCTTAAAGAGAGGATAGGCTTCGGTTAAGCCTTGGTTTTTACAGGAAAAACCCCTATGAAGTGAAACCTCTCACTCTGTAGTTTTAGGAGAGTTATCCACAATATAACTTAGCTGTGGATATCCTTCGAGCAGAATATTTGACAAACTGTCATTTTCTCACACAACCCACCCTGACCGCCTAAAGGCGCTCATCACCCCCCCCCCCAGTCTTTCGAGACTGTTGTGACTCGAAGATTCAGAGCTGGGCCTTTCAATTATCTTACACAAAACTGTAAGAATGCTAGTATATAAGGTGCTATACTATTTATTTTATATTAGATTACAATTTCTATTTAATTATGAACCTGTCACCTGAATTTTCTAAACTGGTCGATTACCACGGACCGCAAATTCACGTGTATCTAGGTTAATGTCATTTCTATTAAGAGCTGTAAGCTCAGATATACGAAGACCAGTAGAGAATATACACTCCATAAGCGCAAGATCTCTTTTTCATATAAGGGTACTAGTATTAGGTTGCGCGAAAAGTCTTTCGAGTTCTTCAGGAGAGAGAAATTCTACCTTTCTTGGTTCAGCCTTATTGAGATCTATAGCAGAAGATGCGAGAGATTTTACTCACTTTTTCTGAAGATAGTTGAGAAAGCTTCGAAGCGTTATCATATATGCGTTGGCAGTCTTGATACTTATCTTTTTTTCTCATTTATAAAGATATGATCTAAATCCATCTGCGAGCTCAACATTTATATCTAATACCTCAAACTTATTACTATCTATATTTTTTTCCTCCAGGTACTCAGAAAACTTTGAAAGGTGTCTTCCATATTGTTCAACGGTTTTTGGAGACTTATTTTTAATGACTTCGAGCCAATCAAGAAAGTTTGCATGAGCTGTTTGAAATTTCATATGTAAATATTTAGAAATATATTTTTACCCTGAAAAGATTTTATGTATCATTTTCTTTTACTAAATCTACAAACTCAGTAGCGAACTTCTCGACTAATTCTCGACTATTATCTATAGAAACTGTTTCTTTATTCCATCGAGCTTTATTCGTCCAATTATATGAACCATGGATGACCGTTTTAAGATCGATTATACAAAACTTATGGTGCATAATATTTTTAAACTTTCATGACGCTTTACACCTTTTACTTTCAAAGAACTTCTCATATTCAATCCCATATTTATTATTAATTTCATCATCTAAAATAATAATCCTTACATTTACTCCATCCTGTCTTTTCTTATATAATTCTCTCAATAATTCTTTATCTGTAAGCCAAGCTACTGCAAGCCATATAGAGTATTTTGCTTTACGGATTTGCTCGATTATTTGTAACTGGATTTCTTCAAAATGTATCTCAATTTCGATCTCATCAGGTAGATCAGCTCCTATGACTTTAAAGCGTTCATCTACATTTTCTAACCTATAACCATCTTGCAGTAATAATGGATTTATATTATCAACCGCAATTTGTATATTTTTTGCTTGATCCTTTATAAAATGCCTAGGGTCAAAGATTATTTGTAGTAATTTACTCATATTCTTAGTCCCATTTAGTTCAAAGAGTTTCTCTAGAACATAAGCATTTCTGCTGAGTGACTTTGGCATTCCACCTCAGTTCCATTTATAAACATCTTTATAACCAACTTGATTAAATAGTTTTAGAATATCAGGACCTGAAAGCCCTGGAGTAAAAACATTATCTCAAGATATAAATTCTTTTAGGCAGTCTAATGTTAAATCTGATAGTTTCATGGGCTTTTAAATTGAAAAGAATTCTATTGAAGAAGTTATTGAAGCTATACATCTTTGGATTTATTATTACAATAACGAGAGAATACACACGACTCTGAAAATGAGTCCAAAAGATTTTAGAGAAAAACAAAAACAGCGAAATCTGTCTAAACTAACTGTGTCCAATAATAGGGGTACCTAACAGGGAGAAGCGTACAAATGTCAAGAATGGGAACCTAACAAAGATTTATTAACTCCAGATAATCAAGTTGATTTCGGAGTTGAAATACCAAATATCTCAATATCTTAAACAAAGGCTTTATGCATTTTATAATCTAATATAAAAAAACTCAAGAATTAATTCTTGAGTTTTTGCTTTGTATACGTAATGGTGGGTTGTCCGGGGTTCGAACCCGGGACCTAAGGATTAAGAGTCCTGCGCTCTACCAACTGAGCTAACAACCCAATATTTATCAGCCTCGAGAGTATAAAGAGCTTCTGCGGAAAATCAATTTTTTCTATAAAAAAATTCTTTAATAATTGTAAATATATTTTAAAGTTCGCTCAATATCTATTTATTACTATAATTCACGAATATTTTTTACTTATAGATATGATCTTTTTTAGAAACATCTTCGCTTCGAAATATTTTATTATATTTCTACTCACATTCGTAAATGGTCTCTCAATGACCATGCTCTTTCCGGTGCTCCCATATATTATAAAGACATACCAACAGCCTGAGGTGGTACTGTGAGTATTACTTGGTACCTTCAGCTTATTTCAATTTTTAGCAGCTCCTATACTAGGCTCTTTGAGTGACAGCTATGGACGTAAACCTATTCTTATAGTAACCCAGGCTGGAACACTCTTAAGTTGGATTGTGCTCTGATTTGCTTACCTGCTACCAGATACGACTCTCTTTGGATTTATTCTCTTACCAATTCTTGTTATATTTTTATCGAGAATGTTTGATGGAATAACTGGATGAAATGCATCTGTTGCGCAGGCTGTACTTGCTGATATGACGAATCAGGAAGAACGATCAAAGGTATTTGGGATGAACGGTGCAGTATTCGGGATGTCCCTCTTAGTTGGTCCAGCACTTGGGTCACTCTCAGTATGATTCTCTATTTCTTTTCTAGGAACAGCAATTCTCTGAGCTATAATTTCCCTCATTACACTTGCAATTATGTATGTAAGTTTCCAGGAAACTCTTGCTATTGAAGATAGAAAAGAAAAAGTAAAAATAAGATTTAAAGAAATAAATGTTTTTGCGCAAATATATAAGTGGGGAGGTATAACAACCATCAAATATGCCCTCATCATGAAGCTATTTATCTTTACATCATTTGTCTCATATACGAGCGTCTCAGCTCTCTATCTTATGGATGTATTTGGATTTTCAGCTTCTAATATTTGATTTTATTTAACCTCTACTGGCTGCTTTCTCATATTTCATCAGGCAGTTTCTATTCGATATTTCCTGAAAAATTTCTGAGATAGAAAGAGCCTCTTATTCGCACTCATATTTATGGCTGTATGATTTACCTGTATGTGACTTTCAAAAAACATAGGAGTGTTTACTCTATTTTATTTTGTAGCAGTTCTATGAATATCACTGAGTTTCACAACTCTTTGAGCACTGTTCTCACGAAGCGCTGATAAGAAAAACCAATGAGAAGTGCTGGGCATGTCGACATGACTCGAAAGCTTGATTTCAATAGGAGTCCCAATTGCTGCAACTTTCGCGTATGGATATCTCACGTTTTCTATTTTTATTATTATTGGTATAATTCCTCTATGAGCTCTCATATTGAGCCTCTTATTTTTTAGAAAACTAGAATACACGAAGGCAATTTAAAAATAAAAAAACTTTTGACTCCCTATACAAAAAAGCCTATATTTAAAGCAATAAATATCACTTTTCAACAATTATGGATTTTCTTTCTTCTCTTATTGCTCTAGCTATACCGTATGGATTTTCTGCTGATCAGGTAACAACTATACACTCAAATTACTGTCAGAATCTTTATTTCAGGCCAGATTCACTAGAAAAGATGTTGGAGTACGAGTGTAATGTGTGAGAAATAGAGCTAGAAATAGCAAGAGTAAAATCAGGCAGATATTAAAAACAAGAGAAACAGTATGTTTCTCTTGTTTTTATTTCTTCTTTTTCCCTCATCTATAATTTTTCTTGCTCTTTCATTTTCAAAATTTATCTTTGAGCCTCTTGAATTCTTTTTCTCACAGTTTATCTTCTAGCACTAAGTTGAGCTGAGCCTCTTCATCAAATACATGCATATCCATATCAAGTTTATGCTCGAGCTTGAATCTGTAATCTTCATAATTTCCATATGAAACCGATAGCTCTCATTGATTAATAAACCAAACCTGCGTCGCAAGTTTATTGACGAAATATCTATCATGAGAGATAAAGAGTATACTTCCTGCATAGTTTGAGAGAGATTCCTCGAGAGATTCACGAGTATCGTAATCGAGGTGATTGGTTGGTTCATCAAATACTAGGAGATTTGATTTCTTTTGTCCGAGTATAGCAAACAGGAGCTTTGATGTTTGACCTCATGAAAGCTGGGATACTTTTTTGTCTAAGTCAGATTTTTCAAAAAGGTAGTGTTTTATGAGTCAGATAAGATGCTCATCTGGATAGGCTATTCCATGTTTATGGAAGTTATCTCGCATTGTAAGATCCTTATAGAGCTCCTCATGCATTTGAGAATAATACAGTATTTCACTTGCTTTTCATACAGACTGGTACCCGTCAAGTAGGGGGATGTGCCCAAGTATAGTTTTAATAAATGTAGATTTTCAAGCCCCGTTTTCTCATACGACTCACACTCGCATTCACTTATGGAGTACCACTTCGTTGATAAAAAAGAGGGGAGAGGTCTTATCTCTTCCAATAAAAGCCTCTTTATATGAGATGAGTTTTTCAGGAGATTCTCATGAATATTCAAAAAAGAATTTTGGTTTTTGAGGTATAAATGGCTTATCTAGTCGCTCCATTTTTTCAATCATTTTTTCTCGACTCTTTGCCCAACCCGCTCTTGAACCAGCTCTAAATCTATTAATGAGCTGCTCTTGCTTAGTAATATAATCCTGCTGACGTTGCCAGTCATTTGTTCGTATTTTTTCTACTTTTTCTCGCTCTACAACATAATCAGTATATCCTGAATGGTACATTGTAGCGGCTCGTTGAGGCTGTATTTCTAATGTCTTATTACATGTTTTGTCGAGAAATTCTCTATCATGGGAGATGATAACATATCACCCAATCCATTTATTTTGCAGATAGCTCTCGAGCCACTCTACAGAGCTCATATCTATAAAATTGGTTGGTTCGTCAAGAAAGAGTATGTCTGGAGACTGTAGGAGTACTTTTGCGAGGGCAACCTTTGTTCGTTGTCCCCCAGATATTTGTGTTAAATTCTTGTCTAGTAATTCTAGTACTCCGATTCAACTACTCACTTGATGAATTTTATTTTCAAAGTCGTATCATCAGATATTATTAAACAGTTCTAGGAGATCGGAATATTCTTCTATGAGCTCATGATTTTCTCACATCTGCTCTTCTAACTGAGATATTCTACGCTGCATTGACTTGATTTGTGTAAATGCATCTGATAGCTCCTCCCTGACAGTCTTATCCTCATTATCACTATACACTTGATGGAGATATCCAAGACTCATCCCACCAATATTTTCTATAAAACCTTCATAGTTTTTAATTTCTCAAACCAGTACCTTCATAAAGGTAGTCTTTCCAGATCCGTTGGGTCAAACTATTGATATTTTATCATTTTGATTAATAGTGAGTTCTATATCTTTGAGAACGCTTTCTCACTGAAATTCGAGTTTTTCTATTTTTACTTTGAGGTGGTTCATTGGGGTGTTTAAAAATATTTTATAGAATTATATGATTAATTCTGAAATATAAAATTCATTTTCCCTCTTTACTTATTATATGTTCTTTCTTAAAATCTCATAAACTTCTCCTTGCAATCACATACCTTTCTCTTACAATCTTTGAGCACTATAGAGGTGCTCTTTTTATTATACAATTTAGACAAAAAATACAGGAATGACAAAGAAAAAAGGTCCTAAAATAGACCTAAAAAATATAAAAATGAAACCATCACTGAAATGACCAAAAAAACCAAACAATAAATATAGTCCGTTTTTTGTATTATTTGCCATAGCGATACTTCTCGCTGCAATGATACCATATATTCAAACTTGAGTTCAGATAGAAAATAGTGATGTAGCTCTTTCACAGTTACAAGAAAATTACTTAGAAGGTCAGTATTCTGAAATCCTAATTAATGGAAATAAAGCTATTGCAACTTTATCTTGATCTCAGGTAGAACAAGACGGAATTACTATACAAAAGACGCAGACAGCAATCCTCCCAGATAGAGATTCACTTTCTGACTTATGATTAAAAGCAGATGGAGTTACAACTAAAGTAGAGGTAAAGGATCTCACAAGTGAGAGGTTTTGGCAAAATATGATACCAACGATATTACTCGTAGTATTATTTCTCATAATAGGAATGTTTCTTATTTCAAGAATGTGAGGTATGGCAAATAATGCTATGACTTTTGGGAAATCAAGAGCGAAGCTTTTTGACCAATCAAAAGACAAGATATTATTTAAAGACGTAGCAGGAGCAGAAGAAGAAAAAGAAGAACTCCAAGAAACAGTAGATTTCCTCAAGAATCCTAAAAAATATAGAGATTTATGAGCTAAAATACCAAGAGGAACACTCCTGGTTGGACCTCCAGGAACAGGTAAGACTATGCTTGCTAGAGCTGTAGCAGGGGAGAGTAATGTACCATTTCTTTCTATATCAGGTTCGGAGTTTGTAGAGATGTTTGTATGAGTAGGAGCTTCAAGAGTGCGAGATTTATTTACAAATGCTAAAAAGATAGCTCCAGCAATAATATTTATTGATGAGATTGATGCAATTGGGAAGAAGAGAGGACCAGGAACTGGTGGATGACATGACGAGCGAGAACAAACCCTCAATCAAATCCTTACTGAAATGGATGGGTTTGATAACGATACAAATGTTATAGTTATAGGGGCTACAAATAGATCAGATGTTTTAGATAGAGCTCTTCTAAGACCAGGAAGGTTTGATAGAAAGATTACAGTAAATCTCCCAAACCAAACTGATAGAGAAAAAATACTTGAAGTACATGCAAAGAATAAAAAAGTAGAAAAAAATATAGATTTTAAAGCTTTGGCAAGTTCAACGGTAGGATTCTCTGGAGCTGATTTAGGAAATGTACTCAATGAAGCTGCAATTATCACTGCTCGATATAATGAAAAAGCTATCTCAAAAACAAGACTGCAACAAGCATTTGAAAGAATCGTAATGGGGCTATCAAAAAAATCACTTGTAATGAATGAGCAAGAGAGAAAAATTACATCATACCACGAGGTGGGTCACGCATTACTAGGGAAGCTTTGTATTCACTCAGACCCTGTTCATAAAATATCTATTACTCCAAGAGGTGGAGCACTCTGAGTTACATGGTTTATGCCAGAGCGAGACGCGGTACTGACGAGTAAGGCTAAATTCCTAGATGAACTTTGTGTCCTGTATGGTGGGCGAGCTTCTGAAGAAATATTTTTTGGAAAGGATATGATTACTACCGGAGCGTCAAACGATATAGAGAGAGCTACGAAAATTGCTCGAAATATGGTGATGCGTTATGGTATGTATGAAGATATCGGTCGAGAAAACTTTGCAGGTGAACGTGGAATGGGAAATTACACAGGAGCCGAAGGGGAGAGACCATTTGTTTCAGAAGGAACTCAAAAAGCTATTGACCTCAAAGTACAAGAAATACTCAAAGAGCAATATAATAGAGCTATAAAGCTTATTCAAGATAACAAAGATCTTCATACTAAAATATCTGAAGATTTACTAAAAAAAGAAGAGATAGACCGAGAAGAGTTTGACGGCTACTTTGCATAATCCTAAAAAATACTTAGAGTTCATCTATGTATTTTTTTATGTATTCATAATGAAAACTATTTCTTGGCAAGACTTTGAATCGGTAGATATCAGAGTTTGAACTATAGTAGATGTTCAGGATTTTCCTGAAATTAAAAATCCAAGCTATAAAGTTTGGGTAGATTTTGGTGAGGAATTATGAATCAAAAAAACTTCTGCCCAAATTACTCAGTTATACTCAAAGCAGGAGCTTATATGAAAACAGATTCTCTGAGTAGTAAACTTTGAGCCGAAACAAATAGGGAAGTTTATGAGTGAATTTTTAATTACTTGAGTTGATTCTCAGCAGGGAGTAGTATTGAGTAGTTTAGAGAGGAATGTAGAGAATTGATTAAAAATAGTTTAGTAATAATTATTGTATAACAAAAAAGACTAAAAAATATTTTTGGTCTTTTTTTAACTCTTGAGTATAGTATGAGCAATATTTTTAACTATAAAACATGCATCATATCGTTGATTTAATTTTGGGGCTTATTTGAGAGATTGGGTATGCATGAATATTTCTCATGATGGTGATTGAATCGTCATTTATTCCATTTCCAAGTGAAGTAGCTATGATACCTGCTGGATATTTAGCGGCTCTATGAGAAATGAATATATTTATAGCATTATTTGCTGGTACATTAGGTGCAGTAGCTTGAGCAACGCTTAATTACTATCTTGGTATGAGGTACTGAGCTGTAGTAGTGAGAAGTATGATTCATAAATATGGAAAATATATTCTTATTAAGGAATCTCATTATCAAAAAACAGAGGAGTACTTTGCCTCTCATGGTACTATTACTACGCTTATAGGAAGATTCATTCCAGCTGTGAGACAACTCATATCTATTCCAGCAGGAATATTTAAAATGAATTATGGATTATTTGTGCTTCTTACTTGTATTGGAGCAGGTACTTGGAATGCTATTCTACTTGCTATCTGATATATAGCAGGGAAGAATGATGAGCTTGTTAAAAAACTTCTCTCAGAAGCATTTCTTATTATCATTATTATAATTTGAGCTGCTGTTATGCTCTATGTTGCCTACGTAAAATCTCAAGCAAAAAAACTTAGAGCAATAGAAAAAACTATAGAACATAATCATGAAATTGAGGAGAAGAAAAA
>JAWUVV010000035.1:0-9057 GCA_034112165.1 Candidatus Altimarinota bacterium | reverse complement strand
TATCTAAGGTTTCTACCATAACCTGAGTCTCTAATTCATTGCCGCATCACCCTATTGAGGTTTGCATAATCTTTCCATACTTTAAAAACTCTATATCTCGAAAATTTTTCGTACAATAATTTCTATTAAGATCTACCCCATTAAGATTATCTCTCCCCTCTAAATAGGCATTCAGTATTACACCTCTTTGTTCATATTCTATGAGTCCATCTGGATTCAATGTTGGGATAATAAACCAGCCTGTTTGATCCGATTGCTCTAACTCGCTTATGAGCATCATGGCTGTTTCATAAGTCCCGTACTCATATGAACCGTGAATATTTGAAGTGATAAGGTTGTATCATTCCTTAGGAGTCCCTTTAAAATATCATCGTATTTCCCTTCCTCCCTTTGAATATCCTAATATCACTTTATGAACTCGTGAATTTAGAATGTAATTATGAGAATTTTTTCCAATTTGAATGACTTCTCAAATTTTTCTATAATACTCTTTTTTTTCTGTGTCTGTTTCTCAGGCATGGCGAGAAGCTATTGCTCTTATAAGATTTTCATATGCTACATCTTTTTCAAGTATTTTCTCAGGCATATAGTCATCAATAATTTTTGCAAGCTCTCAATAACTATAGGTCTTTCATGATAGCTCAATAGTGTCTTGAAGTGAGTATCCAGACAATATTTGTATAGGACTCAGAAATAAAAGGAAAACCCCTAGGGTTATGATGGCTCGTGACATAAATGCATTTAAAAAATATGGAGAATAGTGTACGAACAGCTCTCAAAAAACCAAGAGTTTTACAAATACTTGATATACAGCCAAATAACTCAAATAATAAGAGGCTGATGAATAAGATATATGAGGAGTGATTTTTTTCACATACATGAAAGTATTCTCTCTGGAAATGTTAATTTTCTCTCCAGAGCGAGGAATCTTAGAACATTATATCTCTCTCATAAATCAGCTAGCAGGTATCCTCAAAGTATATATCCAAAATATGGAATTAGAGGATAGTAATCTGCTGAAGTAAATCCATCGCTATAAAATCAGAGTGGAAATAAGTATTCACTACTCACTCGCTTTTCTCAAAAGTACCAAATACTTATTATAATAAGCAGCGAAAATATAGCTCAAGTATGTCTCCTCGTTATGAATGGGAGAATCAAGAAACTCATCGCAAACAAATGAAGTATCCCAAAGAGAATAAGCTGCTCAGGAAATAAAAAATATGTCCCGATAGTAATTGTGAGCGCAAGAATTGCCAACACTCATGCATATTTGAGATATTTTATCTGTAGCTCCCTCACTGAATATTTTTTACTCGCAAGAAAATATGAAATTCCAGCAATAATCATAAATCCAAGAGCTGCAACTCTGCCTAAAATATACCAAAAAGTATCTGAAAAATTGATAATCTCTCATCCAAAAATATGAACCAGAGAATAGTTTAGGTGAAATACTACCATAAGCAGTATGCAGAGTCATCGGAGAATGTCGAGGTATTGATATCGCATAATTTGATTATATCTAAATATATAAAAAAGCTCTCAAAATTGAGAGCTTTCTAGTTTTCTACGATTTACTGAGTATATCCCCACTGTAAAAGCCAAGCATTCATTTGATCTATTTCAGCCTGCTGAGCTATTATTATTTCTGTTCCCATAGCCTTAAGCTCAGGATGTTGTGCATCAACGAGATACTTTGCCATATCTATAGCTCCCTGGTGATGTGGTATCATTCCCTCCAGAAATGCTTTATCAAGTTCATCACCTGTTTTTCACTCAAGCATGGCTCCCATATCAGCCATGCTCATACTCATTGGATCCATATCTGACATATCCATCATAGAATGATCTACTCAATACGCTCCATCATAGTTATTCATCATATGATTTCCATGGTTCATTCCTCCATACATTCCAAATGCAAATCATCCTGCTGTTCCAATAAAGAGTGAGAGAATAACAGCAATAATAAGAATCACGTTAGTATTTTTCATAATAATTTTTTTAATAATAAATAAGTATTTTTTATCTAATATTAGTATGTTATGTCGTTGCAATTACTATTCCCCGTAATTCACTATAACTATAGTTTTTGATTTTTCGCAGTAAATTTGGAGGTGAATAATGAATCAGGAGATATAAACTCGCAAGTGGGATAACATATACTATACGTTCACTGAAAAATATTTTCTTAAGCAGAATTTCAAGATTTGGTCATAGTATATTTCATTGTGCCACTCCCTCACTATAGTCCATGCTGCTCAGGCAATGCTCTAAACATGGAGATGCTGATTCTCCATGATGCGAGCTCATTATAGAGGTATACGCACTCACAAAAATCGGAAGGAGTAAAAATCCAACAAACAGGGTGAGAGCAAAAAATGAAGAAAGTATTTTTTTCATATATTAAGTATATGAAATTTTTCTTAAAGAAAACTTAAAGTATAAATTATAGTAGTGACTTTATGAGTACTATTCGATGTGGTAATTCATGAGGAGATTGAAATTCTCATTCACCTAAGATGTAGAGATGGATTTTTACCACCTATAAAATACCATTTTCCCAGAGTCCGGTCTCAAGTAACTTATTTTAAGTACAAGAGACCGGACTCGTTTGTTTTCTTCATCATTAAATTTTTGCATTAAAAAACCTCGAGACGAATCTCAAAAATATTGAAATTTCAGAATTATTATTCTACTCATGACTCAATCTATCATGAATATGCCTATTAATTAGCTAATAAAGTGAGATCTTACATGAATAGATACCTTTCCATCATGATGTAAATTGTAGCCCAGAGGTATAATATATAATTAGTCTATAAATATTAGATAACATGACTTGAGCGTATTACAATTGTATATATAATAGATTTATCAATTTCTATTGATCCTACACTTTGTAGAAAAATTTTCTACATAATAATAAAGAGACGATCGTACGTCTCTTTATTGTTTACTGAAATTTCAGTATATTATCAACAATTTCAACTGATCCTACATTTTGTAGCAGATAGAAATGTCATAATATGAAGTATAATTCTTTTACAGTCACCTGACTAGTAAAATTGAACTTTCAATCCTGATAACTCAAAGTGGATCAAGAACTTCACTGCTCTATTTTTTTTGGTGGAGAGCTTCCCTTTATCGCAATAGCCATATTTCTATAGTTATTCAAGTAAACACTGGTTTTATCCTGTGGAAATCTATTTTTTCAAACAAACTTCTTTCAAGATAAGACACTATAAGATTGGTATTTTTTAGTTTTAAAAGAAAATTGTAATAAATCTATGTAAATATTTTTGCAATATAATCTAAAAGGCATATAATATAGATGCAAAGGAATAAAGTTTCAAGTATATATCTGCAAAATCTCGTAAGAGTGATATATACCTTTATTCACAAAATAGGTAGTAGTAAGGCTTGGACTTACTTAAACCTATTTTTTTTCTTTCCAAAAAACTGAAACTAACCGTAAAATTTTATCTCAAGACTCATTCAATTCTTTAATATGAACTCCTACTAGTCTTCATTTCGGAGTTATTCATTTAAATTCATATGATTTATCTCCCTGTTGAAAGTCATTATTAGAAAGGTTTTCTGAATGTACTTTCTTTATTAATTCTACCGCACTAAAAAAAGCTTTTTTTCTATGATTCTCATCATTTCATCATCGTTGTCCAGAAAACTCTAAAAATTTATCAATAAATACAGGCCTTCTATTTAATCATTTACAAAAGATTTTTTTATTATTCAATAAATATACTTGAATATTCTTATTTAATATTTTATTTCAAAGATTAGATATTTCTATTTTTATACACTCTTTTTTTTGTTCTTCTCTCATATATTATATACTGATTGTTTTTTGTTTATATACACTTTTTTACATTTTTTATCCCCCATCTCTGGGGGATATTTTTTATAACAATTACCCTTCACATCATACACAACTAATCTTTCTAGAGAGCTCTTGGGCTGCTGATTTAGAATGTTGGTAGTAGAGCGTTTTGATTCCTTGTTTCCAGGCATCCATGTAGAGTCCGTTGATATCCTTTGCAGACGTATCTGGGTGAACCATGAGGTTGAGAGACTGTGCTTGGTCAATGAACTTTTGTCGGTCGGCTGCTTGGTCGATAATCACGAATTGGTTTATCTCTGAGAATGTTTTGAAAACATCTTTTTCGAGTTGAGAGAGGAAGTCTAAGTGACGAACTGAACCGTCGTGATCTCTGATTGATGCCCAAGTTTCTCGAGTATTTTCTCATTTTGATTCGAGGAGTTTTTCTAGCTCTTTGTTTTTGATAGTTACCTTCATTTTCGCAAGGTCCTTTACGTAGGTATTTGACCACCATGGCTCAATCCCTTGTGAGACTTGACCGAGAATAAATGCTGAAGAAGTGTTTGGTGCAATTGCGTTAAGCGTTGTATTTCTTCGTCCATATCCTTTGAGAAGTGGAGCTTCTCAAAGCTGGTCAGCAAGGTCTGCTGAAGCTTTGTATGATTTATCGTGAATGAGCTCAAAGATTTCTTTATTGAGTGCCATAGCATCTGGATGCTCAAAAGGAATCATTTTTGATTGGAGGTATGAATGCCATCCAAGCGCTCCGAGTCCAAGAGCTCTATGGTTAGAAGCAAAGTTATATGCTCGCTCCATAAATGAGAATGCAAGTCTATCATCTGAATCCTCAGAGTCTCTAAATGCTGCGAGTTTATCTACAAATTCTTGAAGAACTGCATCAAGGAAATATATCATACACTCTACTGCGTCCGTATCTTTCCACTCATCATATTTTGCAATATTGATTGAGTTCAGGCAACATACGAAAGATTCCTCCGTGCTTGATGGAAGCATGATCTCCGTGCAGAGATTTGATGCTTGTATTTTCATATTTTTATCTTGGTACACATCTGGAGCTCATTTGTTACAGTTATCAGAAAAGAGAATATATGGGTATCCCATCTCCCCTCGTGCTTGAATCACTTTTGCCCAGATAGCTCTTTTGTCAGCGTCTCACGACTTCATTTCTTCGAGCCACGCATCTGTTACAGTAACCCCTGTTGTGATTCTTTGAATTGGATTCCCTTCTTTCCCAATTTCTAGGAATTCCTCGATATCAGCATGTTCCACCGGCAGATATGCAGCGAATGAACCTCTTCTAACAGCCCCCTGTGATACGATATCAATTCCCTTGTCAAAGAGTTGCATAAAGTGAACAGCGCCCGATGAAGCCCCGTTATTTTTGATTTCAGCTCCTCTGGGCCTGAGTGCTCCGAAATACCCTGAAGTTCCTCATCCATACTTACTCATCATCCCAACCTCAGCATTTGTGAAGAGAATATTTGCCATATCATCCCCAAGATACGAACCAAAACATGATATTGGAAGACCTCTCTCAAGACCAAAGTTTGACCAAACAGGGCTTGAAAAACTATAAAACCCTCTCGACGCGTAGTCATAGATTTTGTCAGCCAGGCCTTTTGTTCCATTTATTCTCTGCGCAGTATCTGCCATAAATCTAATTCTTTCCTCTGCAGATTGACCTTCTATAAGGTATCCGTTATCGAGAAATTTTCTTGAGTATTCATTGAGCCATTCCATAATATGAGTTTTAGTAGGTATATTTTTTTATTATTCCTCTCTGCCTTTCAGGCATCTCTCCTTTTAGTCAAAAGGAAAGAATTAAGGATTTGTTTTCTTTATTTCTCTCCCTTTGAAAAAGGGAGTCCCCGCAGGGGGAGGGATTATTTTTAAAAGAGATCATCTGAAGTAATTGATTTACTTCGCTTGTTGTAGTTGACACTTCTCTTTACAAAGAAGTCTCAATGTTTCGTAGACATTATCTCATCATCAAACCAATCAGTTTCAGAGAGTATAGTATCATCTACTTCAAATATTTTTTCGAGTCCTATCGCTTCCATAGACTTATTAAATCTATTTTTTATAAATTCATTAATAACTGTTTTTGGAAGGAAATCTATTTCTCATTGTTCAAATATCCAATCAACTACCTCCATCTCTGTTTCATATGCCTTGAGACATGCTTTTTTTACTTGATTATTATGCTCATCATCAAACCAAGTAGGATGCTCGGCTCGCACTATATTAATGAGTTCTATTCCAAATAATCCGTGGATTTGTTCTTCTTTTGAGGTTGCTTCTACTACGTTTGATATTCCCTTAAAGATATTATTATGCTTATTGAAAGCCATGATGATAAGGAACTGTGAAAAGAGAGATACATGCTCTATAAAGAGTGAGAATAATAAGATTGAGTGTGTGTATTCTTCTGGATCGTCAGATTTAGAATATTTCAAAGAATCTTGCAGATAATTTACCCTCTTGTTCATGACTGGAATATTTTTGATTCTCTCAAAGTCTCCATTGAGACCAAGAACTTCAAGTAAGTGAGAATACGCATCCATATGACGAACCTCAGACTCTGCAAAGGTTTGACCAACCGCTCCAATCTCTGGTTTTGGCATATGCTTATATACATCTCCCCAAAATGTTTTTACAGATACTTCTATTTGAGCAATCGCGAGCATACAGTTTTGAAGTGCGCTTCGCTCTACTGGTGAAACATTTATTTTAAAATCCTGTACATCACTCGTAAATGAAAATTCCGTATGCACCCAATATGAGTGTCTTACGGCATCAACATATTCTAAAAGCTCTGGATACTCGTATGGTTTCAGGTTGAGTCTTGATTTGAATATATCTCTTCTCCTCTCTTGGCTTTTATGATCTCTATAGAGAATATAAGATTTTGCAGCCTCAAAGAATCCAGCTCTCATCAGTTCAAACTCTACCATATCTTGAACTTCTTCCACGCTTGGAATAAAATCCTTTCCATGTTCACGTGCAAATTTTGAAACTCTTTTATCTACTTTTTTAGTGATTTTTTCAGCATCTTCGATACTTTCGTGGTCTACTTGCTGTAAACATTTATATACTGCCTGAGTTATCTTGTCTTTATCAAAAGGAACCAACTGTCCAGATCGTTTTTTAATATTTTCTATGCTCATTTTTTAGCTTATTTTAAGTATTTACTATCTCTTGAGAGAGAAAAATAAATGATGATTCTTCACTTGTTCATCACATATAAGAAATGTACGAATTTTAAAACGATATGCTACAAAAAAAAGAACAGTCATGTTAAAAGAATGTGAAAAACTCAAAGGGGGCTTTTTACCTTACAAAAAACTCTTTTTTTATAAGATTTATTTAATATTTTTTTAATAGATGGAAAGCTCTTTTTTGTCAATTTACAAACATTTCAATACCCATCGCAATATAGAAATACTAAAAAAGAGACTCCTTTTGAAATCTCTTTTTTAGTATTGTAATGTAATGTTTAGTCTACCCAAGAAATGGCATCTACAGGACATGCCGCTATAGAGTCATCAACATCAAAGTCTTGATATGAATCTCGAAGCACTACTTCTGATTTTCCTTCGTCATTCAGCTCAAATACATCTCATGAAATAGCTACGCACGCAGAGCAACCAATACATGTTTCATTTACATCTGGAACGGCCACATTTGCCTCTCTTAATTTCTTTATTTGATCCTGCGATATTATTGTCATTTTTTATATTTAGAACTAATCTTTACTATTATATCTCTACATGCAAAAAATCAAGCCCGAAAGCTTGATTTCTATAATGTATTTAGTATCCACGTTATGGTCAGTTCCAGATTTTGTATTTCTTGAGAAGTACATGGTTGCAAGAGCCTTTATCTTTCGGAAGGAGTAAACCCTCACCCGGATATTTTGTGTAGAACACTTACAGATTTTTTTTGTTGTAAGAAAAAAATTATGGAACCTGCCACCTATAAAGTAGAAGACAGAACTATTATACTCCCCCTTTACACTGCTCGCAAATTTTTTATACTGAGGTCATATTATATCCTCTTTCTAAAAAGCTATGTTTTCCCTTAAAGTACTTGAAAAACCTTGATTTACCTACTCTCAAAATACCCTTGACGATATATCTCTCGTGATTTCTAAACATATATTGCAGCATCAAAATTGAACCCTTAATATCGTCTTTATAGCCCCCCTTGGTATACAAAATTTGAACAAGACCTACCGAAATATCGACCAAGCGACCGATGTACTCAGTTTTCACTATCATGATTCCTATGAGGAATTATGAGAAGAAGAAATTGCTTGAGAGCTTATATTCTGCGAAGAAAAAATCCTCACGCAAGGAGAGGAATATGGACTCTGAAGTGAAAAAGAGTTCTACAAACTCGTGATTCACTCCGTATTACACATACTTTGATTTGATCATGAGGATGATGATGAGTATGAAGAAATGAAGAAATGGGAGGAGTTAGTGTGGGGGGAGGTGTTATGTGAGATTGTTCAAGACAGAGTTATCTATTAATACATTATCTCCAATTCCCCCACTTCCCCAGCCAATCAAATCTCTTCTAAATTATACTTCAGTACACTTCCCATAAAAAGTGGGAGTATTTTTTCTCCTCTGATACACTCTCAGATAAACTGCTCTGCAAGTCCGGACCCCCAAGAGTCTGGACTTATTTCTATTCCAGCTATCACTCAGCGAGTAATTCATTTGAAAAGAGCTTTATTTTGACCTGACTCGCGAACGGGAGGACAAAAGAATATATTGTCTCGCTGCGCCTTATAGTCACTTCCCTTCCATATAAGGTTTTCTATATGACAAGATACCGTTACCAGGGGAATAGAAAAATCTACATCAAAGGCATTAATATCCTCTCTTACAAAACCTAGTTCCTCATAATACTGCTCAAGCATTTTTATTTCTTCTCAGAGCGTCACTCCGACTATGTGGATTTTTTTATTCCTAGAAATTGCATTTTCAAAGAGCTGAGTAAATATTTCTAGTTCATCTTTTGGGGAATAAACCTCGCTATACATCGCTGGTTTTTCTTTTACTTTTTCAAGTATTTCGAGATTTTTCTTTTGTTCTAGTAGGTCACGCATGTAGATAATTTCTATATTTCCTCTCCCCCTAACCCCCTCTCCAAGAGAGGGGGGACTTTGTTCTTGGATTATATTT
>JAWUVV010000034.1:0-11183 GCA_034112165.1 Candidatus Altimarinota bacterium | reverse complement strand
TCCAGCACCTGAAAGTTGAATTAAAACTATCTCATCAGTATATGGTGTATCAAATCATACCCCATTTGGGATTTCTAAAAATAAATCTATAGTTTCTCACGAGGTACTGAATCTTCCGTTTCAAATTTGCAAGGAAATAGGCTCAGTTTGTGAAAAGCGAGAATAGTTAGAATTATTAGGAGCATCTCACTCTCACTCGACTGGAATTATATCTCAGCTTCCTATAAAATTATACTCATAATCTTGAGGTATTCATAATCCAAAAGACTTGACGTGATTGGCTCATACATTTCAATCATATACCCTCAGGACATTCTCTTCGACTCAAGCGTAACTCTCATAAAATGCTTGTGACGCATTCTCAATACCTTTTACGCTGCGAGAAAATGGTATCATATACTCCATAAGATATAATCAAATTAGACTTAATAGGAGTACAATTCACATGGCAAGGATAATTGAAAATCATGTATTTTTAGTGTGTTTCATAGTCTTATTTAATATCTAAACTAGATAAGCTTATAGTGGTCGCAATATCAACACTTGGGCTCTTTCATCGAATCTTTGCTTTCACTTTGAGACTCGGCTCTATAGTATACTTTAGCTGTATATATGGAGCTATAAGTATACTTGGATCACTGTCTCTCCAGGATACATTTAAGTCTTTTTTGGGATATGCATATATTTCAAAGTTTTTAATATTTATGCTTGATGGGAATATTGGCTGCCAATAGTTATTAGTATCTGATCCGGCAACAATATCATTCACTCACGAAGCGTAATCTGGATGTATAAACCAAGTATCGATAATCCCATCTCATTGACTTCCATCTCATTCAATAGTTCAAGAATCATGATCAAAACCATAATCTTCTCCTGTAAGTTTCAACATTTCTATTGTACCATTACAAGCCTCTCATATAGGGTTTTCTGGATCTATAAAATCACATATCGCTCAAGTAGGAACAAATCATCAGGTAAACGTTTCTACTCTCCATCTGAAATAGGTTCTCTCTTTTCCATCATTACTAATCAGATAGAGCTCTCATACTTTATTACCTATGGTTACATTATTATATGCATTTGGACCTATACCAAGAAATAAATCATCATCATCTCAAATAATACTCCCATCACAGTCCTCATCTCATAATCTTCATAGCCTCTCTATTGAATCTGATCACGTGCAGTTTCCAGGATATCAATCTGTGTCATTATCACTATTTCTATCTATAAATTGGAGTTCATATTGTCAGTATCTTTCTGGTTGTCAGGTTCTGTTATGATTGTACGATGAACTGTCAAAAGTAGTATTATTTGTAACAAGACATCATCATGTTCACATTAATCCAGCATTACTTATGCAATTGTATGTTCTCCCTCCATATATCGGGCTTGTAACAACTCAATTATTTCAAAAGTTTCAAAATCAACTATTTACTGAAAATGATCACGATAAATAAGTAGTATCATAACTATATCTATTCCAGTACTCCTCATAGTCGAGAGTTCCTCATTTTTTGATAAGTTCAAAAAATCTCTCAGATGAAAAATATGCTTGTTTTTCAATTTCAGTCTGTTCAATGAGCTTTACTTTAGCAATTCATACAGAGCTGAGAGCTTGAAATGCAGCTATCATGATCATTGATACAATCAAAATTCATATAAGTATCTCTATAAGGGAAAAACCCTTGCGTGATATTTTCATGCTATTTTTTTAAAAAGATATGATGGATAAAATCCCCAAGGTATTTACTTAGTTTATATCAAGATGGATTCCTCAAAAAGCTTTTTGGCCATTGCTGAGAAACAAAATCAAAAACGCTATATATTGCAGGTCTATTTTTATTTTTTATCTTTCATTGAAATATAAAATAGTATACGGAATAGAGTATTCCTGATACAAAACTTCATAGTAAAAATATCACTTTAAAAAACACATTATGAATTTGTTTTTGTTCTTGCGTATTTTTCACTCTCATATATTATTTTATTAACAATATGAGTATAATAAAAAGAGCCTCCTAGTAAAAGAAATATATTGTTTTTAGATCGTGAAGTCTATTTTTATACCTTATACATCTTATAGATATACAATGAATACCAATACTTTACGCTTCTTACAAAAAAGAATCTTAAAACTTCAGGAAAAAATAATATTTAAAACCTCTCATATATCATCTTGAGGAAAATTAGCACTCTTTTGAGTGTTACTATGCCTATGGTCATTATTTATTTCCTGGTGAGGAGCATTTTGAAATATAGTAGATGCGGAGAATATAGAAAACTATAGCTTCAATAGTTTCTCATCCGTTATGTGATTTATAGGATATTTTATTTTACTATGACTCATCCTTGTAACTTTTTCAATTAGCTCAATAAAAAAGAAACAGAAATTAAAATATTTATCACTCATAGAGATGAGAGACTATAGTTGTAGTATCCTTACCGCTATAGTGATTTTTCTTGCTGCGCTGCATAGTTTCTTTATAACAATATGACTCCAATTATTTTCAAGTAACATAACTCACTCTCGTTGAATTATCCTCTGCATGACCGGCTCTATAATAATTTTTATTTGAGGTATTGTCATTAGGTCAGAATATCGTATGAATATAAAATGAAGCTATATCAGTGATACTGGCAGAATACCCCTAGAAACTGGAACTAAAGAGACAAAAGACAATATGAAACTCCCCTTTTAAAGAATCATGCAAGTATTTTGACTTTTGTATAAAAAAACTTTGACTTTTAGCTTGCGAGTATTATATTTTAACTTATATATTTAATGATTACACAAATTCAAATGCAAGCAACTCTTACAAGTTCTACTATAGAAAAACTGTTTTCATGAGTACTCGAATCTCTTTCTGAGAAAGAAAGAATTGTTATCCAAAGACGTATTGGTCTTAATGGTGATAAAGAAACTCTCCAAAATATTTGAAATTCATTTAAACCAGCAATTACAAGAGAGCGAGTACGGCAAATAGAAGATGCAGGTATTAAAAAAGTTGGGAGAATTATTAAAGCTACTGAACTTTCTGCTATTCAAGAAATGTCTCGAGAAATTATCGCTCACCATGGTGGAGTCCTTACAAAAGAAAAACTCATTGGAGCCATTGTTTCAAATATGAGTCTTTCAAAAGAAATCAATGCTCATGTCTTAGAGGTAATTGTTCAATCTGACTTTGAAATAATTAAATCGAAACCTAGACTTGGTACTCAAACCTACTTCACTCTTCCTGATATTTCAAGAAAATCAATAGATGCAATCCATAGAGATGCACTAAAAATTCTTAAAAGAAAGAAAGATGTAATGGAGAGAGAAGAACTCTATACTCAAATCTCTGAAAACATTGAGTGAGAAGTAGGAAAACTTGAAAATGTATTTATTGATAGTTCTTTAGATATATTCGATGATTTAGTGAAGGGAGAAGAAATTCTTATAGGTCTCACTCGTTGGAAGATACTCAATCCTAAGACGCTCAAAGACAAAGCAATCTACGTCATGAAAAAAGATAAAGTACCAATGCATTTTATTGATATTTCAAACAAGATTTCTGACTATCTAGGAGAAAGTGTAAAAATAAACACTATCCATAACGAGCTTATTAGAAATGAAGAGTTTATTCTCATTGGTCGAGGAATATATGCTCTCAAAGAATGGGGGTTCAAACCAGGAACGGTTCTAGATGTTATTCTCGATATTCTTGGGAAAAATGGAGGTCCTATGACAACTGAAGATATTATAAAAAAGGTACTCAAGGTAAGAAATGTAAAGAAAACTACCATTTACATGAATCTACAAAATAAAAAAGCAATAGAGCGAGTAGGTAGAAATTTCTATGCTGCAAAAGCGTAATTACACATACTAAAAATTTAAAATCTAGAGAGAAATCTCTAGATTTTTTTATTTCTAATTCTTGTAATTACAATCATTTCCCCTACACTACATCTATAATTTATATAGAAATATTACAACGCGTGAAAATACTTGTATTTGATACTGAGACGACTGGTTTTATTAATAAAAAGAACCCGAGTCTAGATGTCCAACCTCATATTATTCAATTTGCTTGAATTCTCTGAGAACTTAATGATGGCGTCTATACAGAGCTGGAAAGAAAAAATATACTCATAAAACCCCCTATCTCTATCCCCTACGGAGCCTCTCAAGTTCATCATATCTATGATATAGATATTAAGGATACTCCTCTTATGAATCAGCAAATTGAAGAAATAATGGGTTTTTTAGCAAAAGCAGATGCTATAATAGGTCATAACATTGAATACGATGAGGATATGATAAAAGTTGAGCTGCGTAGACTGGAAAAACTCCATCTCTACGCTCCCGATCAAGTTATCTGTACCATGAAGACAACTGTTGATTTCTGTGCCCTGCAAGGTAATGGACTCCGATTTAAGTATCCCAAACTCTGAGAACTCCATAAAAAACTCTTCGGAGAATACTTTTCCTGAGCGCATGACGCTATGGTAGACGTTGAGGCAACCCAAAGGTGTTTCTTAGAACTAGAGAAACAATGAGTTCTCTCAGTTACAGGAGGAACACAGGAAATACTAAGTTTATTTTAAAAATGCTTTATATGAAAAAAAACAATAATAAGTTTTGAAAAATATTACCTTATATTTGAATTATTATCTTAATTACAATAACGGTAATATATATAATAATACAATTAACAACTTATATAATATCACCAAATGAGTGTACAGGATGTTGGCAATTTTGAAATTTTATCTTATGGTTTATGATTGATATTATTACTTTATTTGTGCTACTACCAATCATAGCAACTTGTTATATAGTATCTATATTTCACGTTATTAATCTATATAATTCTAATAATAAAAAAATACCGTGAAGAAAACTAAAAAAGTAAACAATAATAGAACTTTGTTAGAGTTGATTTGAGGTATTAGTATATTAGCGGGTTTTTGATATCTATTGATCTCTAAGTTAGTGATGAGAATATATTGATCTACAAGTACTTGAGATTCTCTAACAGGATGATGGAATACTTGAGATTATATATTTAGCTCTATCGGGAATATTATTCTCGCACCATTCGTATTTTTATTAAGTTTATTTCTTGGTTGAGCACTATATATTTGATTGAAACTTACCATAAATTCATATAATAAATTAAAGCAATAATATTAATAAACACTATCATGGCAGATTTTTGAGATTTAGTAAATATAGAGGAGTTTTGAGAGAAACGAGATTACTTTGAGCAAGAGAGAGGTGATGTATCTTTTTATTGCAAAGATTGTGAAGCGCTCGTTGAAACAAGTAGAGAAAAACCAAAACAATACACATTTACCTGCAATAAGTGTAACGGAACTAACGTAGCTATTTGAACGCATGCGGGACTTAAGGAAAATTATTATAGAAAGAAATTTTAAGAAAAAATAAAAATATATTTGCAAATATATACTCTCTTTATATACTCTATTTATATCCACTATATACATAGATTTGAGATATAACATTTTTATTAGATAAATATACAGACATATGGACAAAAAAGCCGCATTACAAAATGCTCTCGACATGATTGAAAAACAATATGGAGTAGGTTCAATTATGAAACTATGAGATGAGGATAGATCAAAAAAAGTTGCAACGAGCTCTTCATGATCACTCTCTCTTGATTTAGCACTCTGAGGATGATATGCAAAAGGACGTATCGTAGAAATATATGGTCCAGAGTCTTCTGGTAAGACTACCCTCACCCTTCACGCAATTGCTGAGGTTCAAAAAGCAGGTGGTACTGCAGCGTTTATCGATGCAGAACATGCTCTTGACCCAAGTTACGCAGAAAAGATTTGAGTAAATACTTCAGAGCTCATTATCTCTCAACCAGACTATGGTGAGCAAGCACTTGAAATTTGTGAAAAACTCATAAATTCTGGAGCCGTTGATCTCATTGTTATTGACTCTGTAGCTGCACTCACTCCAAAAGCTGAAATAGAATGAGACATGGGAGATTCTCATATGGGTCTTCAGGCGAGACTTATGAGCCAAGCGCTGAGAAAAATTACAGGAGCAATCAATAGAAGTGGTTGTACTGTTATCTTCATCAACCAAATCCGAATGAAGATTGGAGTAATGTTTGGATCACCAGAAACAACTACTGGTGGGAATGCTCTCAAATTCTATGCAACTCAAAGACTTGATATTAGAAGAAAAGAAAAAATCGAATCAGGAACTGGAATGGATAAAGAAATAAACGGAAATAAAACAAAAGTGAAGGTTATAAAAAATAAAATTGCTCCTCCATTTAGAGAAGCAGAATTTGATGTAATGTATAACCAAGGTATCTCTAAAGTTGGTGAACTCATAGATATTGGGGCAACAACTGAGGTTATCAAAAAATCAGGTGCATTCTATAGTTACGGTGAAACAAAGCTTGGGCAAGGAAGAGAAAAAGCAAAACAATTTCTCACTGAAAACCCAGAACTTGCTGCTGAAATAGAAGAAGTAATTAAGAATAGTATTTAATCAAAAACCTCTCGCTACTCGAGAGGTTTTTTTGTTCTCGCATTGTCTTGCAATTTAGAGGCTCATGTTTATTATTATGAAAACATCTTTTCTTTCCCTTTTCAAGGGAGAGATGTCACGATAGTGATAGAGAGAGTTATTATTTTGTTAAAATCCAATAAACAGTGAAAGTATCATATAAAGTCCTGAAAAAATATATTCCAAATATTAAATCTCCTGAGGCTGTAGCTCAGGATCTCATAATGCACACTGCTGAAGTTGAAGATATTATCTCACAGAAAGATGACTTTAATCTTATCGTATACTGAGTCATTACAAGTGTAGAAGATCATAGTGACGCAGATAGTCTCAAGGTTTGTATGGTAGATGGGTGAGAAACTGAAAATATTCAAATAGTCTGTGGTGGTTCAAATCTAGAGGTTTGACAAGGGATTGCTCTTGCAAAAGTAGGAGCATCTGTTCTCTGGCATGGAAAATGAGAGCCTGTCATAATGAAAAAAACTGCAATTAGATGAGTAGATAGCTATGGGATGATTTGTGCAGCAGAAGAAATTGGGCTGAAAGATGAATTCCCTGCAGAATCTGAAACAGTGATTTTAGACTTATCATCATTTAATGCTAAACCAGGAACTCCTTTAGATGAGGTACTTGGAAAAGATGATGTTATTTTAGAAATAGATAATAAAGCCATTAATCATCGTCCAGACTTATTTTCTCATATAGGTATAGCAAGAGAGATTGCAGCTATTGCTGGAAATAAACTTGGATACACGATGACTCGGACAGATTTTAGTACTCTTCCTGATTTAGGTATCACAAACGATATCCCTCTAGTAGTAAAAAGATATATGGGGCTTAAGGTATCTGGAGTCAAAAACATTCCCTCTCCAGAATATGTACTGGACGTTATAAAATCTCACGATATTGATTCGAAAGGTCTTCTTGTAGATATTACAAATTATTCTCTCTATCTGTACGGTCAACCAACACATTGTTTTGACGCAGATAAACTCACTGGAAATATACATATTAGATATGCAAAAGATGGTGAAGAATTCCTTGCTCTTAATGATAAGAATTATAAACTCAATTCAAATGATATAGTAATAGCAGATGAAACCTCTATCCTTGCACTAGGATGAATTATCTGAGGAAAAAACTCAGCTGTATCTAACACTACTACAAATATTATAATAGAATCCGCTTGGTTTGATCAAGCAGTTGTAAGGCAATCTGGAAAGCGTCTTGGACTCCGCACTGACGCGCTCAATGTCTTTGAAAAAGACCTAGTAGTAGAAATAAGAGATACAGGGACTTCTCTTATAATGCAGGAATTAAAGAAACAACTTCCGGGTTGTACACTAGAGGCATTCACTGATGTGTATCCAGACAAGCAATATGAGGTTGAAATAGATTTTGATTTAGAGCATATTTGTAATCTTATTTGAAAAAAATATGATAGAAATAAGGTTCTTGATATTCTAGATAGGCTATTCATAGAGGAAAAAGATGGAAAGCTCAAAATCCCTCTTTGGAGAAAAGATCTCACAAATATTGCTGATATTGCAGAAGAAGTAGCTCGAATAGACTGATATGACAAAGTGGAAACAACAGTCCCTAGGATTAATCTCTGAGCCATCTCGCAATCTCCTCTCTATAAAGCAAAGAGAGAGGCAAGAAATTACCTCGTATCAGACTGATATTTTGAGATGTATACCTACTCTTTTTTGGACTCAGCACTCATGTCAAAAGCTCTTTGAGACACAAAAGACCTTGTGCCTATGAAAAATGCACTCAGTGAAGAATTAACCCACTTAAGAGGTTCACTTGTGCCTAATCTCCTGAAAGCGCTTGAAGAAAATAAAAGAGACTTTAAAAATATGAAGCTTTTTGAATGTGAAAAAGTGTTTATCAGAGAATCCGAAGACTCTGTATCAGAACATTATGAGCTTACGTGAGTTGAATCCTATAACGAGACCGGTCTTGAACCGGTCTCTGGGTCAGCGTATTATAAAACGCAGAATACTCTCAGCGACCTCCTCTCTAAGCTTTGAGTACTTAAATATGAATATAAATTGAGTACTACGTCTCCAGCACATGCCCACGCTACCAGAACGGCTGACGTGATAGTAAGAGGACAAAATGTATGACACATTGGTGAAATACATCCAAAAGCTCTGTCAAACTTCTCATTAACTGGTAGAGTATGATTCTACTCACTCAATATGGAGAAACTTGCTCCAGCACTCTATGGAATTATCAAGGCTGGAGAAGTGTCCTCGTTCCAAGCAAACAGTTTTGATATCAACTTTGTAGTAGACCTAGGTGAAGCGTGAAGCGCTATTCAAGCAGCAATACAAAAGTCAGATGCTCTCATCACTAATGTAGATCTATTTGATATCTACGAAGATGAAATCAGACTCCCAGGAAAACGTTCGCTCAGTTTTACGGTAACCACGCAGTCACTCGAAAAGACCCTCGATGATACATTTAAAAATGAACTCATTAAAACTATAGTAAAAAATGTTGAGAAAAAAGGAGGAGCTTTGAGATAATTTAAACACAGAAAGAGCAGCGATATTCGCTGCTCTTTTTCTTGCGCATCCAAATACTATATATTTGGTCCCCAAAGCTTTGAGATAATCTCAGTTCTTCGTATAAGGAGAAGGTGAAAAATATATGGAGCTGCTATCAGAATAAGCCCGCACATCCATACCATAAACGTCCCCATAATCAAAGTCCCTTGACCACCACCAGCTAATTCTTCATAGCTAGAGTGGAATATCCCTGGCATACCATCAGGTCCTGCTGCTATTTTGAGAGTTTCAACTGCTCCAAACGCAGAAATTACGATTAGGGTCCATCTAGCATAGAACCATAAATCAACCAAGACTGGTATAGCATTTTCACAAGCTCTTTTAGTGAGGCATACAATTTCTTTCAAAAAAAGAGGCATTACTTCTTTTTTAAAAGTATCAATTGCAGTGCGCATTTCATTTTGAGTAGTCATAATATTCCCTCCTCAGGGTTAAAGTTGTGCCCCAATCGGGCGCAATTAGAAAACTCAAATCTATTATACTATATAGTCTAAAAATAGTAAAAATCTTTTGACTAAGTTCGTATTTTTTATATAATCCCGAGGCTTAGTAATAGGTTCCACGGAATCTATGGCCCCAAACCACACTAATTTATACAAACTAATTTTTCTAGAAATGCCTATCATAGCATCTGCAAAGAAAGCACTCAGACAAAACAAGACAAAGAACGCGAGAAATTCTCACTTCAAAAAAATGTATACTGAGTCGAGAGTTGCTTTTGAAAAAGCAATCAAAGCTGGTGACGTTAAAGCTGCGAGAGCAATTTATACGAACCAAACAGAGGGAGGATCAACTTCAAAATCTGGTTTACAATCTGTTATTGATAAACTTGTAAAAAAGAATATAATCCATCCTAACAACGGTTCTAGAAAAAAATCAAAATTCGTAAGAATGATGAAAACTCTAGATCAAGCATAATTTAACCTACTTGAATGAAAGAGAAAAGAAAAAGACTTAACTGAGATATTCGGGCTGATAGAGTCCAAGTTATACATGAACAGGAGGGGAACCTCTGAGAAATGTCTCTCTCTGAGGCTCTAACAAGAGCAAGAGAAGAAGAACTCGACCTTATGGAAATGAGTTATAATGACGGTGTAACTATGGTAAAGATTCTCGATTACGGGAAACATCTCTATAGGCAAAAGAAATTACAACAGAAACAGCAGCAGAAGTGAAAAACTCCAGATATGAAGACTATTCGTATCACCTATAAAATAGGAGAACATGATATAGATGTTAAGAAAAAACAAGTTGAAAAGTTTGCAGCAGATGGACACCCTCTAAAGGTAAGTCTTATGCTCAGATGAAGAGAAAACCATTATGGTGAACTCGCAGCTAAAAAAATTGAAAACTTTGTTGCAGATATAGCTGAGTGGTATACTCCTCATGCTCCTGTCAAAAGAGCTGGAAATACTTTCAATGTATTACTCAAAGTAAAAAAATAATTCTAATATTACCCCCTATGTTAAAAACAAGAAAAGGAGTTCAAAAAAGACTCAAAGTAACAGGAACAGGAAAGATTAAACTTGGAAAGGCTTGTAAAAGACATTTACTTTCAAATAAATCTAGCAAAGCAAAAGGACGAAATAAGTACGGTCTTATTGTTGCTGCAGCTGAAGTGAAAAGAATTAAAAGACAAATCCCTCACTCTCTCAGAGGATAATACTATTTGGAATGAAAATTTTCATTCCCTACATAAAATTTAAACTAACTATTATGGTACGTGTAAAAAGAGCACTTATGACAAAAAAACGTCATAAAAAAATCCTAAAAGCAACAAAAGGTTTTCGTCAGCTAAACTCAAGAGTATTCTCAAGAGCTAAAAATGCTTGGATGAAAGCTGGTACAAATGCTTATATCGGTCGAAGACTCAAGAAAAGAAATTTCAGAAGACTTTGGACCGTACGTATTAACAACGCTGTGAGAATGGAAGGGTCTACATACTCTAAGTTCATCAACCTTCTCTACTTAAAAAAAGTTACTCTTAATAGAAAGGTACTTTCTAATATGGCTATTAGTCATCCAGCAGTATTTAAAAAAGTTGTAGCATTCGTAAAATA
>JAWUVV010000033.1:0-11559 GCA_034112165.1 Candidatus Altimarinota bacterium | reverse complement strand
TAGAAGAAGTGATTGTGGAAGAAGAAATCGTAGAAGAAGTGATCGTAGAAGAAGAAATCGTAGAAGAAGTGATTGTGGAAGAAGAAATCGTAGAAGAAGTGATCGTAGAAGAAGAAATCGTAGAAGAAGTGATTGTAGAAGAAGTGATCGTAGAAGAAGTGATCGTAGAAGAAGTGATCGTAGAAGAAGAAGGTATTTCGGTATGAAAAAAAGACCTCCCTGTACTATCTAAGGATAGTGATACTCCATCTTTTTCACATGAAAGGGTTATTATAAAATACAAGGATGGTACATCTAATACTTGAAAAGCAAGAGTTAAAAGTAGGATGCAAAATATGCAGTCCAAATCAATAGAGATTGAAAGTCTTGATGAGTTGAATATATGACTTCTTACTTTTGATAATAAAAATATAGACTCTCAGGAGATACAAGAAACAATAAATAATCTTAATAAGCTTCCCTATGTTGAATATGCTGAGCCAGATTATATAGTTTCGATTCAGGACTTAACAGGAGTAGTTACGAATGATCCCCGAAGTGATGAACTCTGGCATCTTAAATCAATAAACGCAGACCTTGCGTGGAAATTATATAATGATGATGAAAATAAAACTCTTGTCTCAGTAAGTGATACTTGAGTTGATTACACACATCCTGATCTCATAGAGCATCTAAAAGATATTTCATCTGAGTGTTATAGTTCTACAGGGGCTCTTATATCAGGATGATGTCCAAACCATGGGAGAAATTTTGAAAGTAGTTCATTTCCAATATTAGGAGAGAATGACACCTATGATATCAGTGGTCATGGAACACATATAAGTTGAATCATTTGAGCAGTCAGGGATAATAACATAGGTATCTCTGGGGTTACAAAAAATACTGATATAATAGCAGCAAGAGTTGATACATATGACTCTTTATATCAATTATTTTACATATCAGATACTATTAAGGCTCTTGATTTTGCAATACAAAATAATGTTAAAGTCGTTAATGCTAGTTATGGAGGGCCTTTTTTTTCTCAAGCAAGTTATGATTCTATACTCAGAGCTAGAAATAATGGTATATTAGTGGTTGCAGCTGCAGGAAATTCAGGAACTGATAATGATGTTATAGCCCTATATCCCTCGAGTTACGATCTAGATAACATAATTTCAGTCGCTTCGATTTGACCTAATGATACACTCGCAAGTTATTCTAATTATTGAAAGAATAGTGTAGATATACTCGCTCCTGGTGGAGAAATTATTAACTCAGAGACTTGAGAAGGTTGAATTCTCTCAACATATCCAGGACAAGAAATAGTTTGGGAGGAAAATTTCGATACGAGCTCTCAGTTTATTATAAGTGGTTCTTGATCTAACTGGTACCTCTTTGACGAATGAAGATGAATATATACTCAGTCCTCGACTACCTATACAGGGTCAGTAGATAGTACACTAACATTTAACCCTTCATTTTCACTCCAATGAGCTACAGTTGGTATATTACAATGAAATATAAGTTGTGATTTTTGAACTACATGAATATTTGATAGTGATTTTTGAGACGCTTTAGACTTTTATATTTATGATCAGGATTCTGGTATTGATACAACTATAGCAAGTGCATTTAGTAACTATGTATGAAATGGTACATTTAAATTTAAAGCTCCCATACGTCCATCATTTCTTATGAAGGATAATCTACAACTTAAAATACGATTTTCTACTGATGATGATGATGATGTATGAGAATGATGTTGGATAGACAATCTAAGTATTTCTGCTCACTCAAAAAACACAGGAAGTTATAAATATTCTCAAGGAACTTCCATGGCTGCTCCTATGGTTTCATGACTTATAAGTATGTTATGGAGTTATAAACCAGACCTCGATTATCAAGAAATTAAAGACATACTCTTTACGAGTATCGATGCAATAGGACTTACAGAAACCAGTATCACAGGATGAAAGATTAATGCTGAAAAAGCAATAATGGAGCTTATATCTCGATATGGCATCTCAAAAACTGGGAGTTTTTGAGATGAACAAGTAAATGTCCAAAGTATACATTTAGAAAGTGGAAAAACTATAAGTCTATCTTGAACTACCCTTAACATGACAGGTAGTGGAAATATTATTCGGATGCAATGAGACTCAGTTGTAACTTGAAGTGGAAATATTATATTACCATTTGATAGTAGCATATCCTATTGAACTTGAGTACTCCTAAGCAATACTATTTGAGATATTTGGCTCAATGATGAAAATAATACTCCTCTTTCACAATCATGACAAACAGTATATGGTGAATGATTTTATATCTCATTTTCTTGAAGTATATCTTGAACTGGGACACAAATAAAACTTTGAGAAATATATGATGGCCCACTAACACAATGATTGTATATCCCCCTGTCTGAAAGTTTTTCTGGAAGTTTAAATGTTCAAATATATAAAGAATCTTCCTTTAATCCTATGATTTCTTCTGATATTACTTTTATTCTCAGTGAATCTACTCTCCCTTATACTCATTTTGTGTATGCTAAAAAACATTTCCAAGTTACTCCTATAAATGAAAATATTGAGGTCTCTCAAGATTACAATTTTTCTGTAAAAGCTGTTGACTTAGATGGTAGTACAATGAGTACTTTTACTGGTTGAATAATATTTAGTAGCCCTCAAGCAGGTGTAATATTTACATGAGCCTTATCTGATAGTTCTTATATATTTCAAGAGAGTGATAATTGAATAAAAACATTTACTTGAGCTGTATCATTTACTCAAAGTTGAAGTTATAATATAGATATAACTGAAGTATGAACAGGAACAATATTAGGAAATCAAACTATCAATGTACTTCCTGTAAGTATACCCAAATGACTCATAACTACATCGCAACAAGACATAACTAACAATACTTGAGCCATTCTTACACTGAGCTCGTCCGAATACCCTGTAAGTTATATTCTTACAGGTAGCATTATGAATTCATATTCAGGAACGCTTAATAATCCCGAGGACTTAAGTGTTATTTTTACCTCGTGAGACTGATCTAAAGATATTGAGTTACAACTCAGTGACCTTGATTGAAATACTTCAAATATTACTAAATGAATCACTGTAGATTCTATAGCTCCTGAGCTTACTATAGACTCTCATAGTCCAAATCAATACATACAAGGGGCAAAGCTAAATATGAGTTGAAGTATTATTGAAATAAATGGTATCTCATCAGTATCTCTTCAATGAAACAATGTCTCTTCAAGTGGGGGCACTTGGAGTTGAGAAGCCACTTTGAGTGGGTGACTCAATTCAATACCATATAATATATCTGATCTTGCTGGTAATTTTTCTAGTGGTAGTATAGATATAATACGTATCCCCAAAATATCTTCCCCTACATTTATAGCAGGAGAAAATAATATTATATTAAACTTTAATAGTGATATTCTATCGCAGTGAATAATTTTATACGGTACAGAATCTGATAGCTTGAATCTCCAGAAGAATTTTTCTCAATCTACAAATCATAGTGTCCCAATAGTATGACTCAATGAAAACACCTCTTATTATTATACTATTCAAGCAAATTGAGAAAATTATGATGGGATGATAAGCCCCGTACAATCTTTTTCAACACTTTCTCGACCATCTTGAGGAGGAGGATGAGGGGCAGGTAGTTCTAGATCATCATCAAGAAAAAGTACTTCCCAAGACTGTACTAACACTAATAATATATGTATAAGCAAAAACATAGGTACAAGCTCTATATCAACTACTGCAATAAAATTACATAAAAAATATAAAAATGATTTCTATGGGATTAAAAATACAATGCAAGACGAAGAGGTGAATAAATTATACAACCTATATATACTTTCCTGGGAGACTCTAAGTACAAACTATAAAATAAAAACTCTCCAGCAAAAAGAAAAAGATGTAGAGCAATTTATGAAAGTACATGCTCTCATGAAACAAAAGCAATTATCATATACTATGTTAGGTTCTGAGGCACAAAATAGTCCCGTAGAAAAAAAACAAGACAATAAAATAATTACTCTTCAGGTATTACTATACACAAGAATACGAAAAAATAATGGTGATGCTCAAGATTATAATGATGTACGTATATTTTTAGAAAATGTATATATACTACGGGAATGACAAATTACAGAAAAAGAAACGAAAAGGTTAATTAATACAATAAAACTCCAATATAAAGCTTTAAGTGTAAAGATATAGCTATAACTTCCTATAAAAATAACACATCTCTCCACCATTATAGAGCTTACGTTTTTTGAACTGTGTAGTGCTTCGTTTTTCGAAACCTAAATCGGAAGATATAATCCCACCTTGAACATCTTCTCGCTCATACATAAGCGCAAGTCCTTTGTGTATTCCCTCAGAGTCATCTTCATCGAGTCTGAGTCCATAGGGAGGGTTGGATATTATCCAGTTATTTTGTGGTTTCATCTCTCCTTTGAGGGGAGAATTGAGAGGGGTTTGTATTTTTCTCAGAGCTTCCTCATAATCCTGACATGAAAATTCTATTTCTCACTGGAGACCAGCAAAGCTCGCTGAACGCTTTGCTGACTCTACGACGTCTTTTCGAATATCTGAAGCAAATATTTTGTATTCTCCCTCAAACTGCATTGATATTGCTCGCTGTTTTTCTTCTTCTAATAGTCATTTTGGTATCCAGTTCCAGCTATCTTGAAATGCAAATCGTCTCTTTAATCCTGGAGCCATATTTTTTGCTATCATGAGAGCTTCAATTGCAATAGTCCCTGATCCACAAAATAAATCATAAAACGGTTCTCTAAATTTCCATCCTGAGAGTATCACCATAGCAGCTGCAATATTCTCTTTGAGAGGTGCTTGTCCCGTCATTTCTCTATACCCTCTTCTATGAAGTCATTCTCCAGAAGTATTTATCATAATTCTGAGAGTATCATTATCCATGAGAATATGAACCTCTATCTTTCCTTTTGAAGTATTTTCTCTGAGTTTCCCCTCTCCAACAAGATTTTTTACAATGGCTTTCTTAGCAACTCCCTGCAGCGTAGAAATCGCTCATAGCTCTGATTTGATAGCTGTCGCGTTTACTATAACTTCATACTCATGTGGAATATATCGCATCCAGTCTTGATGAGCTATGATATCAAAATAGGCATCGAAGTCTCGCACTTTTTCTTGTTCGTCTATCACAAAATATAGTATGTTCCCAAAACGACTCCAAATATTCATTCGCGCTATTGCTTCTACTCATCCTGAAAAGTACACAGCTTTATCCTGGACCTGATTAATTTCGTATCCTTGTTTCTGAACCTCTTTTTTTACGAGCGCTTCAAGTCCGAGAGCTGATGTGATGAGATAGTTTTGCATAATAGTTAATCTGATTTAGGGATAGGGAGTTGTATGAAGAGTATCATAGATAAAAATATTGAAAAAGCCATTGAGAAAAATATAAAAAACAAGCTAACAAGACTAAACGAAGCTATAAATAACATTGGTACAAACATGAGCATTCTTCATGCTATCGTTGCAAACTCTCTCATGAGAATATATTCTGATGTGAGATTTTTATAATTAGGAATTTCATGTAAATAATTTGATGCGTACACAGTAACGGGGATATCCATGAATATATAGAGTAAAGCCAAACTCGTTATGAATATTGTAAAATGTAACTGCGTAGGAAGTACAAGTAACAGCCCAATAAGTACGAGATATATACATCAAGCCACTATAAATGAAGCCTTATAATATTTATAATCAACATATTTACCAAAGATATATGAAGCCAGTATTGATGCCAGTGATACTATGGAAATGAAAGCCCCTATTCATAGTTCGTTCACCCCGTTATCTGTAAGCACCAATGGAGTGAGAACCTCTATGACGTTCGTCGAGAGAGCAAAACCAATGAGTAATATAATTATGAGTATAGATATTATTTCTCTTCGTTTTGAAACGAGAATTAATATTTCTCGCAGTTTAAAAGTCGTGTCTTGTATTTTTAGCTTTGATTCATCGACAAAGGATAGTAGCGCGCTTAACAGAAACATGATTCATCCCAATAGAAAAGCTACTGAGTACCCATTTCAAAACATATTTTGTGATATGACAGCTCCGATAAGTACTGGAGTTACCAAAGCATTCACGGTACGGAAGGTCTTCTTCCATCATTCATAGTTTCCTCTATTCTTTGGAACCGTGAGATCAAACTGATTATTACTATATACGCACCAGTAAATTCATGAAAAGCATCATAAAAATAGAGGCAAGATAAGATAATAGTTTTTAATAATACTTATATCAAAGGCAAACAGCATGAATATACTTGCCGTTCAGAGGAGAGAAATAATACTTAATGCATTTCTGTACCCTCTTTTTACGATATAACTAGAGATAAAGAATCATACAAAATGAGAGCTCAGCATTACGATGCTAAAAATAGCCAAAATTTTTAAGTCTCCAATAAACTTAAATATATATACATTCAAAAATATCCTCCTAATCGAGTTCCCAGCCCTAAAAAATATATTAGATACGAGCAATCGTATCGCTTGAGATGAGAGTTTATTAGACATTGAATGAACGTATATAACGAAATAAGTACTTTATTTTATCAAGCGAGAGTATACACGCGAATACCCTACTTAAAAGTTTTGGTTTGATTTATGAGGTGGAAAGTGGATAATGAAGGTATATTAATAATTGACTATAAAATTACCATGCTACTAAATCCCTCTCAAAAAAATCAGTTAGCAAGAATTATAGAAGAAAGATGATTTAAGATTTCAGATTTCAATATTGAAGAAATAAAAAGTAAGAAAATTTGAATAAAGACCTTAGCCACTTCGATATCTCATATTGAAACAGGTTATTACTTTATATTCGATACAAATGTAAACCAAAATAGAATAGTATGATGAAATAATGTGTCCTTATTTAGTCCTTGAGATGAAAAATTAGAAGACTCCAGTTTTTGCTGACAATATAATATTCAAGTATCAGTATTTGAACAATGGATTAACAGGGTAGAATATGAATTATCTCAACCCGATAAATGGAACCAACAAAGCAAAAAGATTGAAAATATTAAAATGTTTTGAGAAATCAAAGATGAAAATTTTAATGATAAAGAAGTTTTAATACTGAAAGATAAAATGGAAATGCTTAGTAAAGGTATTTCTGAATTAAAATTACTAACAATTGATCAATCTAATTTTATAAAAGAAAAATTTCACAATGCATCTGAAAATTTAAATACAAATACTAAAAAATTTGATTGGTTTAGTCAATTATTGTGAATATACATAAACTTTACAATAAACATTTCTATGTCACCATGAGCAGGGCATGAATTATTAAATTTACTGAAAACAACATTTACATGATTAAATTTAAATTAAATAACTATTTTTTGATTGTTATATTATTGGCTTCTTGTAACTATCAAAACATAGAAAATCCAATAACTACAGAAGAAATAAGTTCAACTGGAGAGGTTGTTGTACAACAGATTCAAAAGGTAGTTCCAGAAGTAGTTGAGGAACCTATTCCTGAGTATTTAGTAATAGAAAAAGATGGAAGTGATTTAGTATTTGAGAAGGTGCTTACTGAAACCAGTCTATATACTCGCTACCAAATCAGTTATACGAGTGAATGACTCACTATTTCTGGTATTATGAATATCCCAAAATGAGAAGGAACCTTTCCACTTTTGATACTTAATCACGGATATATCGATACAAGTGTGTATACCAATGGGAGATGACTCAAGCGAGAGCAAGATTACCTTGCCAATAATGGTTTTACTGTACTCCATACTGATTACAGAAATCATGCATTTTCAGATACTGACGAATCGTTACAAGGAACTTGAGTAATACTGAGGAGTAAAAAATATTGAGCCGATGCTATAAATGCTATATTAGCAGTTCAAAAAGCGAAACAAGAGTGATTAGGCGAGTTGAAATATGTAGATAGTAAAAAATTTTGAATGCTGTGACACTCCATGGGTGGATGAGTCACCATGTATAGCTTAGTTTCTCAGCCAGAATTGATTAGTGCAGCTGTGCTCTATGCACCTGTACATAGTAATCAGTTTTACAACTTTCAAAGATGGTGAAAAAATAGACTTACTACATCAGAAATACAAGAGATCAATAATATATATGGAAATAGCGAAGAATCTGAGAGTTTTAAGAGTATCTCACCAGAAACCTATTTTGAAAATATTAAAGCTCCTGTTCAAATGTATTTTGGAACAAACGATGAGAGTTGTCCCATAGCTTGGTGATATGAAATACAGTCAGCATTGACTGACGCATGAAAAGACATAGACTTTAGAGTATACGAAGGAGAACAGCATGAGTTTTGACCACAATGGGAAAATTTTATGAGCTCAAGTGTTATGTTTTTTAACACTCACCTTCGATAAACATAATTTCTAAATACTATACTATGGCAAACTACGTATGAATCTATAAAATGAAACTTACTGATGGAAATGGACCAAAGGTGGCTGCTTTGCTAGCTCAGGTAGAAGCTTTGAATATGCCTGGAAATATAAAATATAATATGGCAATTAATGGTGATACTATTTGTGGGTATGAAGAATGGGAAAGTCAGGAAGCACATAAGGTAAGTATGAAAATTCCTGAAGTATGGGCTCTTGTTGAGCAAGCATTTCCACTTATGGATGGGAAGCCTGAAATGCTCTTTGAAGGTGAAAGTATTTAAATGGAATCTCAAAACGACACCTGTCCTCTTTGCCACTCACATGGAGAAGAATTCTATAATCAGCAGTTTCAAAAATGCTCTGGATGTCAGAGTATTTTTCGTTGCCCAGAATTCTTTATCTCCCCAGAAAAAGAAAGGTCACGTTACGAAGAACATAACAATGATGTTGAAGATACGAGATACCAAGACTTTGTATCACCCATATTAGATACTATACTGCAAAATCATTCTCCTAGTGAAATATGACTTGATTTTTGAGCTGGGACTTGACCCGTAATTTCTCATGTGCTTACGCAAAAATGATTTCAAACTCAGCTCTATGATCCATTCTTTCATAACAAACCTGACTTATTAAAGCAGGAATATGATTTTATTATTGCCTGCGAAGTTGTTGAACACTTTCATTATCCAGAAAAAGAGTTTGAATTACTACATAAAATCCTGAAGCCAGGAGGGAAACTCTATATCATGACAGACCTCTATAGTCCAGAAGTAGACTTCAAAAATTGGTACTATAAAAATGATAAAACGCATGTATTTTTCTATACGAGCCGTGCTTTTAATTGGATACAAAGACACTGGAATTGGGAAAGAGTTACTAGAAACAAGCGATGTATCACACTAGAAAAGTAAAAAAGTTAGATTAGCTAATACATAATTACAAAACATAAAAAAACACTCCTAGTAAAGGAGTGTTTTTCATTCTATGATGATTATCTAATTTCATATGTTACTTGAAGTGATGCTGTATAGTCAATATTACCAGCTTGAATATTCGCTCCCCCAGATGTATCCACAAATTCATCAATTGATGCTTTATACATCGGTATCGGAAAAGAGTTTTGTGACCCCTCTGTAACTGAGAGTAGTTTAATAATTTTCACAGAAGTTGCTTCAGCTATTTAATCTGATTTCAATAGTATAACAAATATTACGTGACAAAAAAATAGTATGTTCTGTAAGAATCTAATTTAAAATGGCTTTCTTTTCTGAAATAATCATAAAAAAACAGACTAATAAGACTATAGAAAATATGATTTGAGTACTATTTAAAATATTTCCATTAAAATACCAATCAAAAAACACTCCAGAAAGTGGCCAAGCTAGTTCAAATATAGTAGCCTTTGATGCGCTAATATTTTTGAGTCAGTAATAATATAGGGAAAGAGCTCATGCTCAACTTGTAAACACGATTAATATAAATAACTGCCAATGAAATGATTCGAAACTTGATAGAGTAGATATATCTCAAAATAGTAAAATAGCTATGAATGCTAAAAATCATGTTGTTAAAAATCTTAATGAGGCACTGAGTCTAAAACCTAATTTTGATACCAAACTTTTTCAAAACACAGTTGATGAACCAAATGCAAATGCTGCTCACATAGCAAAAAGTGCATAATTATTTTTCAGAGAAATTTCAAATATATCTTTTCATAGAGATCAATATGCTAACATATAGGCAGAAAGTATTGATATTCATGCCAATATATAAAATTTCTTTGTTAATCTCTCTTTTAAGAATATTCCAGCTAGAGATAACGCAAATATTGGTTGTAACTTTTGAAGAATTATAACAGTGGAAAGTGTAGTTTCTCATGAAAATGCTGCAAAATATGCAGTTGTTATAAGAAAGGTCCCCAATAGTCATCAAAAAAATGATACCCAAAAGATTGATAAGAGAGTTTTCTTAGATATATTTTTCAATCTATCTTTAAAATAGAATAGAAAGGGTGAAAGTAATAGCGCTCAAAATAAATGTTCTATAAATACGATATTAATTACAGGAAATTGGTATAAATTAGGACGAATTAATGTCCCATCCAAGCTCCAAAACACTGCAGCAACAATTATAGTTACTCATCCTAGTACAGAATTACTTATTTTATTCATTTCAATTATTTAATTACAAAAAAACTATCTAGATATATAGATAGTTTTGTTTTTATTATAATGGTGGGTTATGTAGGACTCGAACCTACGACCCTCTGCTTGTAAGGCAGATGCTCTCGCCATCTGAGCTAATAACCCATATGTAGTATCAGCGAAGAAATGGTGCACGAGACAGGGCTCGAACCTGTGACCTTCGCCTTAGAAGGGCGCTGCTCTTCCAACTGAGCTACTCGTGCAAAGAATATCTTCACACCACAGAAGTAATTTTTAAAATTTGATATTAAAGTCTTGGCAGCTACCTACTCTCACACATCTACGAGATGCAATACCATCGGCACAAGTTGGCTTAACTGCTGTGTTCGAAATGGGAACAGGTGTACCTCAACCGTTATAACCACCAAGACACTAACATCAAATTTCATAAGAACAAAGTTCATTTGTACATAATCTAACCCGTCAAAGTTAATTAACTTATTATCTCAAAGAGTAATAAATAATCGTAAAAAAATATTAAAGTTCATTCGACCTATTAGTATCTCTCAGCTGAGAGTATCGCTACTCTTACACTTGAGACCTATCAACCTTGTAGTCTCCAAGGGGTCTTATTGGCTCAAGGCCAGAGGAATCTAATCTTAAAGTAGGCTTCCCACTTAGATGCTTTCAGTGGTTATCCCTTCCAAACTTAGCTACTCGGCAGTGCCACGAGACGTGACAACCGATACACCAGAGGTTTGTCCACTCCGGTCCTCTCGTACTAGGAGCAGATCTCTTCAAATTCCTAATCGCCTACAGCAGATAGGGGCCAAACTGTCTCACGACGTTCTGAACCCAGCTCGCGTACCGCTTTAAATGGCGAACAGCCATACCCTTGGGACCTTCTCCAGCCCCAGGATGCGACGAGCCGACATCGAGGTGCCAAACCGCGTCG
>JAWUVV010000032.1:0-12472 GCA_034112165.1 Candidatus Altimarinota bacterium | reverse complement strand
TTGTCGTTTATAATTTTTATTTATATGAGTGATATCCCAAGACTCTAAGAACTTTTCATTATGAATAGAAATCGATCCCTCAGAGCTACAAGGAGCATCAACGAGTATCATATCAAAATAGTTCTCTTCTCCAATATACTTTCATATGTTTCTGATTTCATCATGAATTGACTGTATATTTTCACAGCCGAGCTTTTTAAAGTTATGCTTCATTTTATCATAACGTACTTTTTGAGGTTCAAATGCATAAATTATAGCATCTGGGTAGAGAGCTGATAGCTGAGATGCCTTTCCTCCTGGAGCAGCGCAGGCATCTAGTATTTTTAGTCCAGCATAGTTTTCTTTAGAAAAATAATTAACTGGGACTTGGCTTGAAATATTTTGCATATATATTTTTCAAAGCTTATAGATGTTTAGTTTCCACACATCTGATTCAATATATTTTTCATCTAGTAATATTGCGTTTTTAGGGAATTTTAAAACCGTATACTCTATACTATTATTCTCTAGCTCTGCAATTATTTCATCTAAATCAGATTTTAACGTATTCACTCTGAAAGATACAGGTTTACGTTTTAATTCGAAAACTGTTTTTAGTTGATCCATTTCTTCAGGAGAAAAAATGGTTGTAAGGCGAGTTAAGAGTAGTGCTGGAAGTTTTTCCATAATATATATGCTTTAGAAGTAGAATTATTGTACAAGTACACGAAATTATCGTAGCCCAGTGTATAGATTTCTTTTCTATAAGCAAAGTCAAAGCATTATTTTGTTATATGTAGATTTTTTAGCGTATTATCTACTAATCCATCTTCTGGATTTAAATTTGATATTTTTTGACCAAGAGTTTGTTTTTTCTTAAATAAATCCCGCAAGTCATAGTGTATTACTTGTAAAAAACGAGTAGCTAATGTATGCCTAAATGTTGAAACCTTATCATGGATAAATATAAACCTATCATAATCTGGACGACTTCTTTTCCATAATATATCTCTCACTTTATTTGCATAGTATTTTGTTCCTCATTCTGGATGGAGCATTCTATATACGGTCATTACTAGAATTACCTGTACAAATCACTCATTTACTATTCAACTAATAGATCAAATACTTACTTGATATACAAGCCATAGAGATGAATTAAATATCATAGCTAAACGAAGTTTCAGCTTTTCTAAAAAGAAAAATGAATAAGCTCCTGTCATGGATGTTATAATAGGTAAAAGTGAAAAAACACCATCAAACGTGAAATATCACGTTATAATAGTAACAAAGATTATACTAAAAAAAGCTTTTCTATTTTTCTGAAACTTTAGTGATAAAACGAGTCGGAACATAAATATTATAATTGCTGCAAGTCAAGCATATACTCATAATAAATAGAAATGAGTTCCCCAGAATAGGGTTGATAATAGCATTAATTTCTTTACCGTAAAATCATCTTTTTGGAAATATGCAGCCATAGTCACAATCATCGCAAGAAATCAAGTTATTTGAGCGAGAGGATCTCTCAAAACAAAATCTACAAAATGTGATATGTACTCAAATAGAAACATGTTTGACTCATTATTATTTATATATTTAACATAATTAAAACATACAATAAAACTATTGTCAAATATTACACGTTATTCATCTGGAGTTTCAAATCTACGTCTATCTCTGAATATTGCAAAACGTCAGAAATCGATCCTTTGTCGTAATTTTGGCTTTTTAGTAAACTGTAGTAAAATTCTCTTTCTCCAGGTAATTCTTCCAGTTTCTGTATTATATGAATAACGTTCTTTTTCATATGTAAATCTATATATAGTAATACAAAGAGTACATAATACTATTACTTCATTTATGACTCAACTAATACTTCCTGTATTAAGGTGATAATAAAGCCACATAGCTGATACCGCAAGTAAAAAGACTCTTAGTCAAGTTTTTTCCAGATAGAAAAAAGCATATGAAGCAAGAATAGTAGCAATTATTGGGAATAGTGAAATATATCCTTCGTAACTAAAATATCCTAGAAAAATAGATAGAAAAGCAACAAATAGTAATGCTTTGAGATTCTTTTTATATCGTAGTGATAAAAATAAGCGTATCATTGCAACACAAGTAGCAATGAGTGCTCATATATTTCATAGTAAAAAGAAATGTAATATCCAAAAGATATTGGAGAAACTTAGTACTTTTATTAGCGTAGTATCATCTTTTATTGTAAAAGCGTAAATTATGATAAACATAGCAATAAATCACATTGATTGACCGAGAGGATTCTCCATAAATAAAGAAACCCCTTTTAAAAAAAGAGGGGGCAAAAATGTCATAGAGTACAAAGTTATTGTGTATTTTTTCTGAGTATATTGAGAGGTATTATTTTCTCCAAAAGTTTTTTAAAAAATCTTTTTAAGTCCTATTTCTCAGAATTTAATGATTTTAATTTCAGCATTTTTCGTAATTTTCAAGTAAGGCTTGAAATTGTGTTTTTTCTTGTTCTCAAAGAGTAGCAATGTCTATATTTTCTCGAAGAATTTTTATAATCATAGCATGTATATGCTTTATATCACTTTCATCTCAAATTGCTGAACTTATACAGAGATACATACCAGTCATACATCCGAATGTTCATACAAGTGCTATGCTTCAACTTAATTGATTAGGAAGATATTCTTCTATAAGCTTTGATAGTTTATAGGAAAAATCTGCTGAAAACATAATCATATTGTCTCATCAGTTTGTTTTTGGTTTTAAAAAACGTAAATCACAAACATATGCTGTTTTATGCTCTGTATTATGTGTATCTGCTTGTATTTCAAGGTGTTCAATATCTACTTTCTTTAAATCATTAATAGCTTTTTGCTTATCATGAAAATCATATTGTCCACAAGAGATTTCTCTTGCAAATGGAATTCATTGAAAATCATCTTCATGTTCTGTTTCTCCACTTTCAAGGTATCAAATAGCTCTCTGCACTGAGATTTTAGTAAGTTCCTGAACTTGTTCTACTATTAATGGCACCATCGATGTGATTCGGAAACCAAATGTATTTGAGCTCGTTTGGTATGGAGATATATCGAGTATCACTTTGCCAGAAAGTTCACCACCAGTTACTTCTTCTAAACTATTTCTCACACTTCCTGTATCTTTTTTATATGCAATCATATGTTCAGCGCAATGAACTCATTTATGAAATGTTTCGTCAAATACTCCAGTATACATTGGGATACTATAAGTGTAAAAAGTGACTCATGCATCGCAATAAACAGTTTTATCTACAGTGAGTGTTCCTCATGTCATTGTTGTATGGTCTTTATCTGCTGAATGTTTCCCAGCATTAATTTCATAGTTCATATTTTATTTTTAGAAGTTAGAATAATTACTTGATTATAAATAAATTTTATATATTTACAATTTTATTTTTTATACTTTGCTTCCATCTCTAGATTTTTTTCAGCCCAATATGTTTTGAGAGCGTCTCGTTTGAAGTTCCAAAAATAAAGTCCAACAGACACCAATATTCCTGTAAAAACCCAACCAATATACTTAAGTATAACTTCATAGTATTCTGCAAAAAATATTCCTATTGTTATAAAAGTCATAGCCCACAGAGATGATGCTACTACATTATACACCCAAAACTTTGTTTGTTTAAATCACATACTCCCAGCAATAAATGGAAGAAAGGCTCTGAAATGTGGATGAAACTTTGAGAGAATAATTCCCCATGCTCCCCAGGTATTCACTCATTTCTTAAGATATTTAAGCTCTGTTTGCTCAATTCAAACCCAAACTCAATAGGTTTTGAAAAAATCCTCTCCATAGTATTTTCATAGGAAATATCCAATAGCGTTTGATATTACAGATCCTAGTATAGCAAATCAGAGCACCCCAAAAAACTGAGTTACTCAAGTACCTCCATAAAATCCTCCTACTGAGAGCATTACTACCTGTCATGGTATTATAGTTCCAATAATTGGGAGTGACTCAGCGAGAGCTGAAACAAAAGCCAATAGGTAATTCCACTTTCAAAGTGACTCTATCCAGATTTTTATCCACTCAATTATTGGTTCTAAAAGACTCGGTTTAAAAAGTGTTACGACAAGGAATAACATCATAAGTGAGAGAAGTCACAGTATGATATAATGAATTATTTTTTTCATATGATTTTATTAAAAGTGAAGGGATTATATTTGCGCTATGTTTTGCTGCAAGTTTATTTTGCTTTAGAGGCTTTTTCTATAAACTAGCTGCATAATTATTTATTTACAGTTTGAATTATGGATCTTAAAGTTATACAAAATAGAAATATATTTTTTATCATCTCTGGAGCAGCATTTTTACTCTCTTGTTTTATGATACTATTCTGAAATCTTAACTTAGGAATAGACATGACATGAGGAACTCAAAGCGAGTTTGCATATGATACATACACGTATAATGCTCAGGAAGTGTTGTCACTCTCAAAAGAGGTTATGAGTGATATTAATGTTGCTGGAAATATTATTTCCACTGTTGGCTCATATAAAATAAGTTGAGAAAAAGCATTTGTGGTAGAAGCTGGTTTTTCTAATACTATAGACGCAAAAGAGCTAGAAACATACAAGATTAGTTTTAGAGATACTTTAGAGGAAAAATACAATGCCTCAGGAGATATAGAACTTACGAAGTATACAAATATAGGAGCAAGTTTCTGAGAATATATAAAAAACACAGCGAGATTAACTTTATTTCTCGCAATAGTCGCTATTGCTATATATATAGCGTACGCGTTTTCAGGTTCTGCATGATGAATATCTTCTCTTAGCTTTGCTGGTATAACTCTTATTACACTCTTTCATGATGTCGTTATATCATCTGGACTTTATATATTTGTGTCGTGATTTATTCCTCACTTTCAAATTGATACATTCTTTATAACAGCCCTGCTTACCATATTATGATACTCAATTAATGACACTATCATTATATTTGATAGAATACGCTCAAATCTCAAAGAATTTTGAGGAAAATCAAAAGAGTTACAGGAAATCATAGACACCTCTATTTCAGAGACTATGACAAGAAGTATTTATACAAGTTTAACGGTTGGTTTTGTACTTGTATGTGTTCTCATATTATGACCTGATAGTATTTCTGGATTTACTCTTACGATGCTCTTTGGTACTATTATAGGGACATTTTCATCAATATTTATAGCTTCTCCACTTCTCTACGAATTTCATAAAAATGTAACACTTACGGAGTATATTCAAAAAGAAGATTATTCTGAGGATGATAAAATGGTAGTTTAATTCAATTACAAATTTCAAAATGAATGTTTATTTAAGAGCACTAGGAAGTTTTAAAAATCACGTTGGAGCGTGAAAATTTTATAGAATAATATTTTTCTGAGTACTTACTTCTTCTATATTAGTAGCTGAACCAATATTTTTTTCACGCATTATTGAAAATATTGAAAAATTTATCGTTAGTTGAGATGTAAATAACTCAAAAATTTTTTGGGATTCTATTATATGGTGAGCATACATATTCATCTCAATTATTATATTTTTTATCTATAGATATCATTTTACTGACAAGAATATTCTAAGTTTTTATGTTGGTAATTTAGAAAAAAGTATCAATGTATCTTTATTTACTGAGTACTGAAAACTCCTAGAAAAAAAACCTTGAGAACTTATTAAATGAATCGAAAAAGGAAGAGAATCATTTATTAATTTTTATTTTTTCTTTTTTCTCAACGCATTTAAAAATCTTTCATGAATCCTAGTAATTATAGTTGTCATGTCACTGATTGACTTGAGGATGACTTTTTTGACTCTATGAGGAATTCCAATAGTCATATTAATATGATATTTCTTTAATAAAAAAACAAGCTATCTACAAAAAGACTTGAACGATAGAGAGGATGTTATATTTTGAAATATATCAGATGCTCTTTCTAATTTTTCATTAGTAAAAATACTATGATTGGAAAAGAGATATATTAATAGTTTTAAAGTAGATGAAAATAAATTATTAGATGAGCAATATAAAATATCATATAGATGGGCTGTTGCTCATAATTATACTGGATGACTTATTGCCATTATGAGGCTCATTGTATTACTAGTTTGATTTAAATTTGTTATTGAATGATCATTAACATTCACGCAGCTACTGTTATTTTTTTTATATATAGGTTGGATTTATTTCCCTATTGGGCAAATTTTTTGAGAGCTCAGGCAAGTACAAAGATGGGGAGCATCTATGGAATCATATTACAGGGATTACCATGATAATCTATTATTAGAAGATATAAATACTTGAAAGAATATTAAACATATAGATTGAAATATCTCTTTTCAAAATGTAAGTTTTTGATATTCTGATGATAAGAAAATATTAAAAAATATAAATTTAGATATAAAATCTGGACAAAAAATAGCACTCGTTTGAAATACGTGAGCAGGCAAGAGTACTATGGTAAGTCTATTATTAAGGTTTTGGGATGTTACAGAGGGAGAAATTTTATTAGACGGAGAAAATATTAGCAATATAAAAAAATCCTCTCTGAGAGATCATATTTGAGTTGTATCTCAAGATAATAGTCTTTTCAATCTATCAGTTGAGGAAAATTTAAAATTTTCAAATTCTAAAGCTACAAAAAAAGAAGTAGAAATAGCTTTAAAAAATGCAGAAGCAGATTTTGTATTTGATTTAAAGGACGGGATAAAAACAGTCATATGAGAACGTGGACTCAAACTATCAGGTTGAGAAAAACAAAGAATATCTATAGCAAGACTCTTTCTTAAAAATCCAGAAATACTTATCTTAGATGAAGCAACTTCAGCGCTCGATAATATCACAGAAAAAAAGATAGAGAAAGCTCTTAAAAAGCTCATGAAGTGAAAGACAAGTATTATTATAGCTCATAGACTCTCTACTATTAGACATGCAGATACTATCTATATGTTAGAAAATGGAAAAATAGTAGAACAGTGAAGTTATGAGGATCTTATGAATAACAAGAAAAAGTTCTATAATCTCGCAAATCCTGAAAAACTTATTTTGTGATAAAAATTACTTGTATATACTCGCGTTATTCTAAACAAAATAATTATGATAAACCATTTAGCAATTATAATGGATGGAAATCGTCGCTGGGCAAAAGCGAGATTTATGCCAGCTTTTGCTTGACATAAAGCGTGAGCTGATAATGTAGTAAATATTACTGAGCTTGCTGATGAAAAATGAATTACACACCTCACCCTTTGGGCTTTATCTACTGAAAATTTAGAAAAACGTAATACAGACGAAGTTGCTTGAATTATCAAACTCGTAAATTCAGTGCAAACATATTTAGATAAGATGAAAGTTACATCGCTGCGTTTTTTAACTATTGGTGATATATCAAAACTTCCAAAAGAGTCTCAGAATGTATTGAAAAGCGTAAAAGAAGCTACAAAAGATAATACCTGAATTACAGTGACACTCTGACTCATATACTGATGACAAGATGAAATTATTAGAGCAACAAAAAAAATACTTGCTGCTAATATAGATCCAGAAACACTCACGCAATCTGAGTTTAGAAAATATCTCGATACAGCAATCCTCCCAATTCCTGACGTTATTGTGAGAACCGGTTGAGATATACGGCACTCTTGATTCTTACTCTATGATAGCGCGTATAGTGAGTATTTTTTCACTGATAAATGTTGGCCTGCTTTTGATGAGCAAGAATTAGATAAAGTAATAGAACAATTTAATAGCGCAAAACGTAATTTTTGAAAATAAACTATGGCACTTCCCAAATGGTATAATGAATATAAGGTTCTTATAGAAAAAGGTATTGATAAACATATTTCGAGGTATCTCGCTCTTCCTATGAGCAAACCGTTAGAAGATTTTAAACAAGTCATTAGCTATTGATTTAGCTGAGGGAAAAAACTTCGATGAATCTTAGCTTTGGAATTTTATCTTTCACTTTCTGGAAAAGATATTTCTGAAATTAAATTGGATGATGATATTATAAAAGTTTGTATTGCCCTTGAAGCTGTACACGCATTTTCACTCCTACATGATGACCTTCCCTGTATGGATAATGACGAATTACGAAGATGAGAACTCACCGTTTGGAAAAAATATGGAGAATACAATGGAGTACTTGCAGGAGATATGCTCAATACATTATGCTTTGAGATAATTTCAGATATTAAGGATGCAAAAATATCTCAAAGCATATCAAAACTTATCTCTCATAGTGTTTGATTTTATGGAATGGTTTGAGGTCAAATAGAAGATATTTACTTCGAGCATAATATATCTGAGTTAGATATAAATCTACTCAGCGGCCTACATGCAAAAAAAACTGGAAAGCTCATTCAAGCGTCAATACTTTCTGGTGCTATACTCTCATGAGAAGTTGCAAATATAGATGTCTATGGTGATTTTGGAAAAAAATTAGGACTTGCGTTTCAAATTAAGGATGACCTACTAGATGTGGAGTGAACTCCAGAAGAAACATGAAAGAGCGTATGAGGAGAAGAAAAAGGTTTTGTCTATCTCATATGAGTAGATGCTACTCGAAAAATACTCTCAGATATTATTACTGAGTGCCACGGTATTGCAAATAAACTTTGATCAGAAAAAATAGATTTTTTAGTAGATTATGTAGAAAACAGAAGGAAATAATTCAATAACGCATTATTATGACTCCTAAAGATCGTATATCTCAAATACTAGATGATATTAAGAATAAAAAGGACGAGCTCTACTGAGAGTATGAAAAAATGAGAAAGAAGTATGGTTTTTCATTTAAGAATGGAGGAGTTATCTTTTCTCAACAAGCGAAAGAAAACCAAAAAGAATTTAAAATCCCCTTAAAGAAATATGCTGTTCCAAAGAGTATAAGGCATTTTTTTTCAGTCCCTTTTATTTACGGGATGATTATTCCAGGTATATTTTTAGATATTTGCCTCTTCGTATATCAACAAACTGCTTGTAGACTCTATAGAATTCCTATGGTAAAGCGTTCAGAATATATTCAATTTGATAGAAGACATCTCAGTTACCTCAATCTTATTCAAAAAATAAATTGCCTCTATTGTTCTTACATGAATGGATTATTTTCTTACGCTGTTGAAGTAGGAGGGAGAACAGAAAAATATTGGTGCCCAATAAAGGCTGCAAGAAGAAAAAAGTGATGACATGATTGGGAAGAATATTTTGCTGATTATGGTGATCCTGAATGATTTGAAACAGCATTTAATACAAATACAGAATTCTTCAAAAAATAACTCATGCAAGTTATTTTTTAATTTGGAATAATTCTAAGGAGTTTTGAAATATCTGCCTTGTGATAAATTCACTATCCTCGTCACGCATATCTATAATTTTACTGAGAATTTCTTTTACAAGCATTGGTTCGTTCTCTCTTTTTCATCTAAATGGAGATGGGGTGAGATACGGACTATCAGTTTCTATAATTATATGCTCTATACCTATCTTTTCGGCGATCTCATGAGTTATTTTTGCATTTTTAAAGGTAACTACCCCTCATAAGCCTAATTTGCATTTAGGAGCAAATTTTATAAGTTTTCTAGCATACTCTATATTTTCACTAAAACAATGAAAAACAAAATTCTGACAATCACTTTCTTGTAAAATTTGAAAAATATCGTCGCATGATTCTCTATTGTGAATTATAATTGGAAGATCTAACTTTTGAGCTAGTTGTATGTGTGCAATAAAATATTTTTTTTGCAATGCTATAATATTTTCTTGAGATACACTATGTCTTTGTGATAAACTATTCAGCCAATAGTAATCAAGTCATGTTTCTCAAATCGCAATAATTGTATCAGAATTTTCTAAATACAAAGCTTCTAGATCTGCCATCACGCAATTAATATCTTGGTGTATATAATCTAGAGTATGTGTCGGGTGAATTCAAATACTTGCATATACTCAATCATATTTTTTTGATAACTCTATTGATTTTTTAGAACTTTCAATATCACATCAAATAGAATTAAGGTATGTTCCTCATGAATTAAAAAAGTTCTCTATAAGCTGATTTTGCGAGAGCTCTTTTGCGAGATATGGATGACAGTGCGTATCAAATAACATTAAAATATGAGGGATGACACAGATAGGGAATAATTATTTTCTCCTCAGTCTATAAAATTTGTATTAATTGGATTGAGATGGATAGTTTCACTGCCAGCTCTTGTATATGATATATTTAATATTTCTGTATTTTCTAAAAATGTTTCAGGAGTATCAAATATCAGTATAAAACTAGAAAATCATGGAGTCGTCTCTATTTTACTAATACTCGCTCCAGGTATAGAACTGAGTGAGTCTCAAAATACTAATAAATCCTGATTATATGCAAACGAAATACTCAACTGTTGTACCCCATCCATAACCTGATTATTTTGAATGCTGATTGTGTTTTCTTCTTGAATAATCGTTATATCTTCTCGAATAACATTTTGATTCTGTAGCTCACTAATATTAGCTTTTAAGGAATCTCATCTTGCTCCGTCAAGTACAAACATATTTATGCTCACAGCAAGTACTCAAGAAATAGCTAATATTCAAAGATGAGACAGTGCTTTTTGCTTATGGTAGTTGTTAAATAAATCTTTCATAATTATGTTTGAGAGATAATAATACTAAGAGTATAAAGTAGTTTCTAAATAATTCAATGATTTTCTAGATTCTCTACAATGCTGGTACCTAGAAACTCTCGGAGCTCTGATATATCTGTATCTTTCAGTCCATCAACACTTCCGTATTTTGTTAGAATCTTTTTACGTATCTTTGGGCCAATTCCTGGTATCGCTTCTAATATATTTTTTCTTAGAGATTTACTGCGTGAATCTCTGTTAAAACTAATTGCAAATCTATGCGCTTCATCTCTTATCGCCTGTAAGAGTCTGAGTTCATTACTTTGTTTATTGAGAACTATTGGGTTTGGTTCTTCTGGCAAGAAAAGTTCTTCTTCTTGTTTGGCTATAGAGACTATTTGTGGATACACCTGTAAATCTGAATCATAAATTATTTTCATAACAGCTCATAGTTGTCATTTTCATCCATCTATTACTATGAGATCAGGATAATTTCACAGTTTTTTAAGTTCTGCTATCCTTCGAGTCATTATTTCTTCCATAGATCCAAAATCATCTATTTTTCACTGATCTAGGGTTTTTATTCTAAACTTCTTATACTTTTTAGGGTTTTTCTTTCCGTTTTCGATTACTGATCGACTTGCAACTGTATGCGTTCCAGAGAGATGAGAGATATCGTTACACTCAAACACTAGTTCTTTATTGATTTCTTTGTATCAGAGTACATCTAATAGATTTTTCATAGTAGCTTTACTAAAGCTTTTTGCGCTGAGACTATCCATATATTTTTTATGAGCATATTCATAGATATTTTTATAACAGAGCTTGAGTAAATCCATTTTTCATCAGATTTGAGGCAATTCTACCTTGATTTCTTCATTTTCTATTTCTATATTTTCAGGCAAAATAAATATAAGTCCTTTTATATTTCTATGTTCAACCCATTTTTGTCCCACTACACTTGCTAATATCTCTTTTGTAGAGTCATCAAGCTTGTTGTCTATTTGATAGTTTTCGTATGCAGATATCTTTGAGTCTTGAATCTGTATAATTCATACATACGTGTTATTATATTTTTGAAGTGTTTGAATAATAAAGTAGTCTCATTTTACTCCATCTCTTACAACTTGAAGTGTATCAAGACTACTAAGAGCTTCTAAAGATAATTTTCTCTTTTGCGCTTCCTCAAATTGTAAATTTTCAGCAAAACGTTTCATGTCAGCCGTAAGTTTCTCCTTTACTTGCTGAGAGTTTCATGAGAGAAACTTTTGAATTTCTTTTAATTTTTCATGATATATTTCTTTTATTTTTACCTCCTTTTCATCTACGTTCCCCTTAAAAATATATTTATCTAAGTTATAGCTTCATTTTTTCATAAAAAAATTATGACTTCATACTCCATACCCATATATCTTTTTAAGCAACTTAAATACCTCCTGTACATGATATCCAGAAATATAGGGTCAAAAATACTTCCCATCCGAGTTTTTCATATTACTTGGAGATATTCTTGTCCTTATGATTTTTGGAAATTCTTCTCTCGTAATTTTGATATAGAGGAAATTTTTATCGTCCTTTAGGAGAATATTGTATTTAGGTTGATGTTTTTTAATGAGGTCATTTTCTAGTATCAGTGACTCAACCTCATTATTTGTGACTATATATTCTATATTAGCAATATATCAGACCATCTTCTTCTTCGCAAAATTGAGTTTTTGTAGACCAGAAAAATAGCTATTAACTCGAGACTTCAAGTTCTTAGACTTCCCAACATACATCCTCTCTCAGGCTTTGTTATAATACTGATATACTCCAGGTGAGTGGGGAAGAGTCGATAATATGTCTTTAATTAATTGATTCATTTA
>JAWUVV010000031.1:0-11815 GCA_034112165.1 Candidatus Altimarinota bacterium | reverse complement strand
ATAAACCTGCCCCATACCTTGAAATACTCGGGATGAAAAACACACTTGAGAATGATTGAAAATGCTATGATTATAATTTTTACTGGTCGTCTTCTCCCAATGGCAGCTATGGTGCGTGGGGTCTCCTTCTCGGTGCTGATGGTGTCAGGGTTGGCTGCTACCGTAAGGGTTTTGAGTACAGTGCTATTTGTCCCCAGAACTCTTAGATTCGTCTCTTTAAGTAATAGTCCAAGAACAAAGTGATTGGATACTATTACTTATGCAAAGCTCATTACACTCCAAGAGCGGGAGCGATTGGATAAGTGTTATGAAGCGTGTATAACTCTTTGTCTCTTTGATTTTTCTTATCTTTTCCGAAACTATGGTCAACTACGACGGACTTCCAGTGTATAAAGCGAGTTATGATGTTCTCCTACAGATATTTGATCTGGTGAAGAGGTCTTCACTCGTGTATTATCCACTCATAATAGTAGCAAAAATAGGGGATATAATAGTCTCACTCTTCCTCTGATTCCTCGATTTTGTATGACTCCTTGCAAAAGTCATCTCGCTCGCGTTTCGTCTCTTTTGAAACATGACTTCAGGAACGATACTACTCTGAATGCTCCTCATCGGACTTAATAATTTTACCCAATGACTCACAGGATTTATAGGAGGAATTAACTTCCCAATCATAGCTCCTATACTCGTATATGCCCAAGGTATGCTCGTAGCCGTCATCCAAGCCATGGTATTCCCACTGCTTGTCGCTATATTTATCCGCATGGCTATGATGGAAACTGCTTAAATAATAAAATATCAATACATAAAACATATATTTGACAAGTAACCAGGATTTCATATAGTCAGAGAATATTATTCTTTAAAAATATGTTTATGGCATTTTGAATGATTTGAAATCGTACTCCTAAAAAGAGAAATTCTCAACAAGAGTTTTTAGCTCAGCAACGATTAGAGAGACTTCAGGCAAGAAATGCTCCATGAAGTGATTTCTATCCTGATACAGCTCAAAAAACATGAAATATATTAGAACTCTCTCCAAAAGCCGAAGAAATACAACAAGCAATTACAAAACATAATCTTTGAGAATCAGTAACAGTAGATAATAGCAAAGTAACAGTTCAAATAGAGTGATGAACACCAATCACTTTTGCTTTTGATCATACAGAGTGAAATACAAAATTTAAAAATGCAAATACACTATACTCAAAAGAGCAACTTGACGAGCTTGTAAAAGTATTTGGTAATAAACCTGCCCCATACCTTGAAATACTCGGGATGAAAAACACACATGAGGATGATTGAAAATGGAATGATTATAATTTTTACTGGTCGTCTTCTCCCTATGGCAGCCTTGATGCGTGGGGTCTCTTTCTCAGTGCTGATGATGTCGGGGTTGGCTGCAACGATAAGGATTATGGATGCAGTGCTATTTGTCCCCAGAACTCTTAGATTCGTCTCTTTAACTCTTTGTCTCTTCTTGCGAAACTATGGTCAACTATGATGGACTTCCAGTCTATAAATCGAGCTACGATATGCTGGTAGAAATATTTGGGATAGTAAAAAAGTTTGAGAGAGAATATAAGTTTACACTTGGAGAAAGCATTAAAAATGAATGTATCAAGTTAATAACGTTGATTTACAAGGCAAATAGCTCGATAGAAAAACGAAAAATATATCTCCAAGAAGCACGAGAAAGCCTAGAGGTTCTGAGATTGTATTTGAGACTGAGTAAAGATTTAAATATCTTAACTATTGAGAAGTTTTCAAAAATACAAATCCCTCTTGAATCCACCTCAAAACAATTGCTTGCTTGGCAGAAATCTGTATGATAAATCTGCTCAGAGTCTTGTATTTTACGGAATATTGGAGAGAAGATTTAGTGCGTCATGGAAACGATGCTCATACACAAAAGAGAATTCCAATTCCATATCAACAAGAAATCTGAAGGCAAGTTCTAACAAAACTCTCTTAATATAGAGAGTTTTTTGCCTCACAAAAATAACATACTATTCCTGATCTAATATCTCAAATGAGTACAATAAAGAATCAAGAATAAAGTCCTCGAGAAGACTGCTGTCAGGAGATGTCTGGGCTTTGCTGAGAACCGTGTAATATATTTGTTTTTCTTGCTGTTTAATGAGAACGGGAGGAATATTATTACGTAGGAGCATAGCATGCATTAAGAGTCTTCCGATTCTCCCATTTCCATCAGAGAATGGATGAACTTTTTCAAACTGAGCATGTATTTTTGCCACTTGCGATATAGTATCTCTTGAATCATTTTTAATATCTTGGCAAAGTTCTTGCATATGTTGTGGAACTTTTAAATAATTTGCCGTGATGACTTGAGACCCAAGTATACGAACTCAGTGTCTGCGATAACATCATGCATCATCCTGAATAGAATTCATGAGAATACTATGAAGTTTTAGTATTAACTCTTCGTTTATTATATTACTACTCTCTTGTAAGTAACGAAAGAGATATTGCAGGGCTGATTGGTGATTTTTTGCTTCTAATTGTTCTATCAGTGTTTTAGACGCAATAGAAGTATTTTCGAGAAGTATCTGAGCAGTTTCATTTTCACTTAATGTACTTCACTCGATACTATTAGTATGATAGGTGAGGGAGACTAAGAAATGCTCATATAAGTCTCTCCTTTTTAGTATATATTCTAGTATAGAGGAATATTTTTGAGATGATTGCTGAATATATATTTTCTTTGCCTCTATAACGGATGTGGGAATAATATTTTGCCCAGTATATAGGAGATAGAGTTGAGAAATTTTTTCCTCAGCTTTCTTTCGAGGGAGGGATTTTCCATGGAGCCAGCTACTCAGAGTCTGAGGACTTGTGTCTAGCTTTTGTGCTAATACTCATTGAGAAAATCTACTGAGCTGTAGAATAATTTTAATCTTTTCACTTGAATTCATAATGTTTATAACTTGATAAAGTTTCTATAACTACTATAACTTTATCAAGTTATAAGAAAAAGTAAAATCTTTTTTCCCCTCAATCCTTGCCCTCATAAAAATAATATGCTACACTATTTATAACTACCCTATTTCTTTCTCCTTGGAGGGGAAAGATGCCTGAAAGGCAGATAGGGGTTCGTATAACTTCACGAACTTGAGATGCGTCAGGAGCTTGGCTTAGTGTAAAACCAACTTGCTGGTACATCGATCGAAATGATGGGGAAGTCTCCACAAATGGCAAACTCGCTGATGGTCTATACTATTTTAGGTATAGCGCTTGTAGAAACTTCTGCAATTTACTGACTAGTCATTGCTTTCAAATTATTAAACGGATAAAACCTAGGAACGCATTCCTACGTTCCCTACAAAATTTACTTATATCTCTCCCTTTGGAAAAGGGAGTACCCGACGAAGGAGGGGGAGGGATTATAAACTATTATGTTACAACTTGATATTTTCATTATTCTCGCGCAGCTCATAAACTTTGGGATACTGTACGCTATATTTAAATACACCATTGCGGATAAACTCTCTGCAAAACTTGACGAGCGTGCAGCGCAGTTAGAAAAGTTAAAAAGAGCAGATGAACACTATGAAGAAAAAATGCAACTTGCAGAAACGCAAAGAGATGAAATGATGCAAGAGGCTAAGAAAACAAGTCGAAATCTCATGAATGAGTCAGAGTTTTTAGCAAATGCTAAGGCTGATGTTATTAAAGCGAAGGCAAAAGCAGAGGCTCTCGCAATACTCGATGGAGGAAAAAGAGACCTAGCAAAAGAACGACTCTCTATGTTGTCCCAGGTAAAAAAACATATAATTGATGTTTCTCTCAGGCTCAATGAAAAGATGTTTTGAAATGGGAAAACTTCTAAGCAGTTTATTGAAGCAGAGCTCGCAAAGATGAAGTAGGAGTCAATTAATCAGTACATATTAAAAAGAAGTTATTAGCATATATTATGCTAATAACTTCTTTTTTGGTGTTATTTTTATAGTTTTTGCAAATTAACTTGCTTATCTTTATCTGCTTCATATAATCTGTTCGAATTTTTTTAGTAAAGACTAAAGAAATAGGGCTTCTAACCCTCGATGTAATTTTATTTTTTAACAAATTTCTATGATAAAATACGACCCAACATTTTCTACTGTAACTGCTTTCTATTTCTCACCTGCTATGGTAGGATTTATACTCTGCGTATTAATATTTATTATAGTAGCATTTGCTATAAAGTATCTTTCGTGATCTCGAGGAATGGTTCTATTTGATTTAATATATGAGCAAGTGTATAAATTTTATAGTGATATACTTGGTCCTCTTGCAGGAATGAAAATGAAACTATATATTACAACTCTCTTTTTTGTAATACTATTTGCAAATCTAATAGGGTTGGTAGTAGATTTTATTGCTCCTATCTTTGGTATGAATGCTCAGTGAGATTTTATGCTCTCAAAGTATATTATTATGCCAACTTCTGATATACAGTTTAATATTGCCCTCTCTATTTTCTCAACACTTATACTTATTTATGTACAGTTTGGAACACTGGGGTATAAGAAGTTTTTTTATAATTATATCCCATTTTGGGGACAGTGATATATACAAATCCAAAGGTGACAACTTTCAGCTGTAGTATATTACCCTCTTATTATAGCAGCGAAATTATGAGATATTATTCTTTCATTATTTCTATGATTTCTTGATTTTGTAGGACTTCTTGCAAAAGTAATATCCCTCGCATTCCGTCTGTTTTGAAATATGGTATCTGGAACAATACTTTTATGAATTTTATTAGTTGGACTTAATAATTTTACGCAAGGATTTACATGATTTCTCTGAGGAATTAATTTCCCAATTATTGCTCCTATTCTAGTATACGCACAGGGAATGCTGGTAGCATTGATTCAAGCTATGGTATTCCCACTGCTGGTCGCGATATTTGTACGGATGGCTATGGTAGAAACTATTTAAATAAAATATAAAATATGCAAAATACACACGCTCGACTGTATCCAACCTTGTATGAGGATTGAAGATACATCATATATACTCAAAATATGATATTATAAAAAAACGTAATTTAACTATATAAACTAATTATAAACGTATGGATATTTCTGCAATGAGTCTTGGGGCTGGTCTGGCTGTTGGTCTAGCTGGAGCTGGTGTCGCTATGGGGCAAGGTCGACTTGCTGGTACATCGATTGAAATGATGGGGAAATCCCCAAAAATGGCGAATTCTTTGATGGTATATACTATTCTTGGAGTAGCACTTGTAGAGTCTGCGGTAATCTATGGTCTTGTAGTTGCCTTTCAAATAATGGCAGTAACGGGAGCAGCAGAAATTAATGTAATTGGAGCTGGTCTCGCAATTGGGCTTGCTGGTTTTGGTGCAGGATATGGAGAGGGATATATTATCTCAGCTGCACTGGTAGCTATGAATAGAAATCCTGAAGCAAAGGATAAGATTCTTCAGTTTATGGTTCTATTTGTAGCACTTGCTGAAACCTCTGCAATTTACGGATTAGTGATTGCCTTTAGACTTTTAAACGGATAAAGCTTTGGAACGAAAATATTCGTTCCCTACAAAAATTTACTTATATCTCTCCCTTTGGAAAAGGGAATACTCGACAAAGGAGGGGGAGGGATTACTAAAAAAACAATGTTACAACTAGAAATTTTCGTCATATTTGCTCAATTCATAAACTTTGGAATACTCTATGGTATTTTCAAATATACTATTGCGGATAAGCTTTCAGCAAAGATTATCGAGCGTGAAGCGCAGCTTAAAAAACTAAAGAGAGCTGACGAACTCTTTGATGAAAAAATGAAACTCGCAGAAGCAAAAAAGGAAGAAATACTACTACAAGCACAACAAGCAAGTAATAACCTAATGAATCAAGCAGAGAAAATAGCTCATTGAAAGGCTGACTCTATTAGAGAAAAAGCAAAACATGATGTACTTGCAATGATAGATGGAGGGAAAAGAGAATTAGAGAGAGAGAGAGTGTCTATGCTATCTCATGTTAAAACTAATATTATTGATGTTTCACTCAAGCTCAATGAAAAAATGTTTTGATTATGAAAAACTAATAAAGAGCTTTTCGAATGAGAGCTTGCGAAAATTAGCTAAGGGAAAGCTTGATTCATAAAACTTTTCAATATACTAAGGCAAGAATATTTCTTGTCTTATTTTTTATGTCAAAAATCATCTTGAAAATTTCTTTCATTATTTTCTGAAATTTGCTTGCTTTTATTGGTGTTTGACTTATACTCGACGCGCTTTTTAAAGCAGATTGAGTAATAATATTGGCTTGTATAATGATTTCCTTGCCGGTTTTATGACTGATAATGTATTTTAAGGCAGGGAGCATATTAGAAGAATTAAACAACATTTCAAATAAATAATGGTAAACTCACAAACAAACGAAATTATAAACCAAGATATGCAAGCTGGTGAACTCATGAGTTCAAGTGAAACAGTAGAACATTCCACGGGACCACATATACCACTTATTCAAGGGGAGCAAGTATGGTGACCAATCTCAAATGTTACCGTCACAACTTTACTATTCTTAGTAATAGTGAGCGCTGTTTCATTTTTAGCTAATAAGGCGCTGCGAAGTAATAAAAAATCAAGACTCAAGCAATTTTTTCTTAGCTTTACTAAATTCTTTGATGATCAACTCAGAGATGCATTTGGTGATAAAAAAGAATCAAGAAAATATTACGGTATAGTAGTCGGTATGTTTTTTATTATACTTTTTGGTAACTTATTAGGATTAGTGATAGATTGGTTTGGACTTTCAGTAGTTCCTACGATTTTATATTATCTCAGACCTATGCATAGTGATTTAAATACAACACTTGTATTATCACTTATAACGGTTGTACTCTTGATAGCTATTCAAGTAAAGTCTCACGGAGCAGCTGGAACGGTTAAATCATATGCCTTCAATTATTCTGGGGCAAATGTTATGGAGAAATGTATTAATGTATTCGTTGGGTGGCTCCATGCTATTGGTTTGGTTGCGACGCTTGGATCTCTTTCACTCAGATTATTTGGAAATATCTTTGCTGGTATAGTACTCATTGGAGTTATATCCTATCTCATGGCTACAGCTACAGGATCAGTATTTGAAATAGGAAGACTCGCAGTAATACCATTTTGGTTCTTTGAAGTATTCGTAGCGCTTATTCAGGCAATAGTATTTGCATTCCTGATGATAGCTTATTTTAAAGGAGCGAGCGAAAAGCATTAAAAATTAAAATCAGATTTTCTCAGGAATGCATCCTGAGAGGATTCAATTTTCATTTTTATTATTAAACAAATTACACTATGGAAACAGAAGGAATGAAAATGTTAGCAATGGCATTAGCAATCGGTCTTGGGGCATTTGGTCCTGGTATTGGTATTGGTCTTATCGGTAAGGGGGCACTTGAAGCGCTTGGGAGAAATCCTGAAGCTGCAGCAAAAATCCAATCTCTTGCTATCCTTGCAATCGCGTTTGCAGAAGCAGTAGCTATCTACGCTCTTGTTATCGCATTTATTATCGGATTCGTTCTATAGTGTTTTGTAGGGAACGCAGATCTGCGTTCCCTACAAGGCTTATGAACAAGACGATATTTTAAATTTGAAAACTAATAATTTATGGCAACAACAAGTGGAGAAACGTGACTTACAAATCTTGAGTTTGTAACCGTAGAAACTTTTGTAATACAATTCATAATACTTTTAACAGTACTATGGGTTTTAAATAGATTTGTTTTTAAACCATATCTTGCATATCTCGATGAATGGGAGGCAAAACAAGAAAAGGTAAAAGCAGACTATAACAATGCAGAGTCTATACTGGAGGATAAAAGAAAACAAGGTGATGAAATTCTTGAAAAAGCGAGAGCTACTTGAAATAGTGTTATCGAAGAGGCTGAAGCTATGGCAAGCAGCAAAAAAGATAAAATTCTTGAAAATGCTGAAGTCGAAGCTCAAAAGAGTTTAGATGTTGCGCGAAAACAAATAGATAATGAAAGACAATCAATGCTTTCAGGAGCGAAGGATTATATTGTAAAAACTGCTTTGAGACTCAATGAAAAAATCTTTAAAGATGAAAAAGCGAGTAAAGACTTCATGGAAAAAAATATAGATTCTCTGTAATTGTAAATAAATATGAAACAACTAGATAACATAAATCTCGCTGATGCAAAAACTCTTCTCAGAGATATGCGTACGTATGCTGATATGACAAAAAAGCTTTGAAATAGATGACAAGCTCTTTTTATGAAAGGCCTACTTTGAGAAAAAACTTTAAAAATAGAATATTTTCCTGCTCTCTGAGTAGATGGGGCTTGGTTACAGGCTGAAGGTGTTTTTTTTAAAAGTTTTTGAGTAACAGCTAAAAAGGATGGGGTAGAGTTTGTACCAAGCCCTATTTTAAAATGAGGAATGAAAGTATACTGTGATGATGATATGGTAGATTTGAGTTTTAAAAAGGTAGAGTACTTAATGCAGAAATAAAAAAGAAGCGTATTTTCCTTACGCAAAACTACCTCACTCTTGAATTTTCTCTCCTTAGAGGAGAGAGAGGCTGCAGTTTCATCCTCTCCTTGAGGAGAGGAATTGAGGTAAGGTCGTGTTGTGTGAGGAAAATAAAATAATTTATATATTAAATAGTAAGACATATGTCACAAGATATATTACAATCAATTATCTCAGAGATAGAAACAAAGATTGATAGCGCTGATCTATCTCCTGATGTTGAAAATGTATGAGAGGTATTCTACCTTGGTGATGGGGTAGCAAAAGTATCAGGACTACGAGGATGTTCATATAATGAAGTTCTTGAGTTTGATTCTGGAGCTGTAGGGGTTGCATTAAACCTCGAAGATCACTATGTTGGGGTTGTTATCCTTTCAGGATTTCTCAATATTAAAGAAGGAGAAAAAGTTAAATCAACAGGGAATACGCTTCAAGTTCCAGTAGGTCCTGAAGTTATTGGTCGAGTAGTTGATGCGCTTGGAAGACCTATTGATGGACTTGGTGAAATCAAATCAAAAGAACATTATCCTGTAGAGCGGCAAGCAGAGGGGGTTATGGCTCGTAAGTCAGTACACGAACCTATGGAAACTGGTATTAAAGCAGTTGATGCTCTTGTGCCAATTGGGAGAGGACAAAGAGAGCTTATTATTGGAGATAGGCAAGTTGGGAAAACTCAAGTTGCTATTGATGCAATTCTGAATCAAAAAGGACAAGGAGTAACCTGCGTGTATGTTGCAATCGGTCAAAAAGAAGGGAAAGTTTCTCGAATTGTTGAGGAGCTGCGAAAGAGAGGAGCTATGGATTATACAATTGTTGTTTCTGCAGGATCATCAGAGCCAGCAGCAATGCAATATCTCGCTCCATATACTGGGTGCGCGATGGCTGAGTACTTTATGTACAACTCACAGCATGCACTTATCGTGTATGATGACCTTTCAAAACAAGCTACGGCTTATAGAGAAATGTCACTTCTACTCAGAAGACCTCCAGGAAGGGAGGCATATCCTGGTGATGTATTCTTTTTACATTCTAGGCTTCTTGAAAGATCAGCAAAACTCAATGATGAAATGGGTGGATGATCTATGACAGCGCTTCCAATTATTGAAACGCAAGCAGGTGATGTTTCTGCGTATATTCCTACAAATGTAATTTCTATTACTGATGGACAAATATTCCTAGATACGAATCTCTTTAACTCTGGTCAAAAACCAGCAATTTCAGTAGGACTTTCAGTTTCCAGGGTTGGAGGATCTGCTCAAATGAAAGCGATGAAGAAAAATTCTGGTACCCTCAAACTTGACCTTGCTCAATACAGAGAACTTGCAGCATTTTCACAGTTTGCTTCGGATCTTGATGCAGCGACCAGAAATCAACTTGATAGAGGGGCTCGAATGATGGAACTTCTCAAACAAGGACTCAACGCTCCGGTTCCAGTTCCAAAACAAGTTGCCGCTCTCTACGCAGGTGGAAGAGGATATCTTGATGGTATCGCAGTAGAAAAGGTTCTCAAATTTGAATCTGATCTTCACGATGCTCTCGATAGCGAAAAAACAGTTCTTGCAACTATCGCTTCTGAGAAAAACATCTCAGAAGATACTGAAAAGAAACTTGTTACAATTATCAAGAAAGTAGTAGAACTTAATAAATAGAAATTATGTTTGCAGGTCTTCTTTTTTTAACTACTTCACTAATGTTATTCATACATTTAGTGAAACTTCCTTCCGATAAAAAATTGAGGACAAGAAAACAAAACACAATAAGTACGTCTTTATTATTACTCTTCACACTATTATTTCTCTATATAATTTTTATTGTAATATGAATTTGAAGATATTAAGAATAGAAAGTAAATAATATTTAATTAAATTTAATTTTCCGTGTCAAACGCAAAAGAGATACAACGAAAATTGAGAAGTTGAGAGAAAAATATATAATGTGAATGTTATTTTCTAAGAAAATATTATGACAACAATAGAGGTAGAAATACCAAAGAGACTAGAGAAATCTTTTCTTGGATGAAAAAAGAGAATGAGTTATAATTCTTTTAATAAAAAGGTGAAAGAACTTGAGGAGGATTGGATAGATGTAATGTTTGATGAGCCTGTGCCTATGGAGGAATTCCATGCATATCTTAAAAAAAGTATCCATGGTTAAGAAATGGCAGAAGGTAGTTCATAAAACTCTCAATAGAGAAAAGATAGAAGAATCGATTGCAAAGATTTTACAAGGAGATCTGAATTGATTGGATATTATAAATCTGGAAGGAAAGAAAAACTATTATCGATGCAGAATATGAGATTTCAGAATTATTTTCATGAAAGATGAAACTCAGAAAAATCATATTATGGGAGCTGGTCATAGAGGAGATATCTATAAAAATATTTAATTAAAATTAATTTTCGTGTCAAACGCAAAAGAAATACAACGAAAAATTGGGAGTATTAAGAACACGTCCAAGATAACAAAGGCTATGGAGCTGATTTCAACGGTAAAGATGAAAAAAGCTCAGGAATTAGCTCTTGCTAAAAAAGACTTCGTGCTAGAAATGCTCAAGGTATTTTCAAGGATTGAAGAATTCCTGAGAGACTTTGCTTTCTTTAAGAGACACGAAAGTAAAAAAACTATTGCCGTGATGATCACTTCAAATAAAGGTCTATGTGGAGGGTATAACGTAAACGTACTCAAAAAAGTAAATGAGTATGTAAAACAGAACCCTGATGAAGATATTGAATTCATCACGCTTGGTAAAAAAGCAGCAGCATTTGTTGCTCGGACTGGGAATACACTCTCTGCGGATTTCTCACCAGAATTTACAGATAATATTGATCCAAGGTTTATCAAAACTATTACGAGTCTGATCTATGAAAAATATTTATCAGGGGAGTATGGGAAAGTAGTGGTATTTTATAACTACTACGTAAACTCAATTAAGCAGGTTCCTGTAGCGCGAGAGTTTCTCCCAATTGATGATGCGGCCGTTAAAAAATACCTTGAAGATATTGTAAATGATGAACAAGCGCTCAAAGATATAGCGCATGATGTTACAGATTATATCATCGAGCCATCTATGGAAGCTATTGCAATGGATGTTGTTCCTATGATTTTAGATATGATGTTTTATGATATCGTTCTTGAAGCAAAAGCATCAGAGCATTCAGCTCGAATGGTAGCCATGAAAGCTGCAAAGGATAATTCTAAAAAGATTGCAGATATGTTAACGCTTCAGTATAACAAGGCAAGACAAGGACTTATTACAAGAGAAGTATCTGAAATAGTCGCGGGTGTAGAATCAATGAAGGATTCGTA
>JAWUVV010000030.1:0-36597 GCA_034112165.1 Candidatus Altimarinota bacterium | reverse complement strand
GAAACTGTCTTTTTCTAGTGAGATATACGCATATACAGATATAAGAAATCAAAGTGGTACAATCCAAAGACTTCTATCTGGAGAATCTGGAAAGTGTTGGAGTCCTCCTGTAAGAGCTCAAATAGCTACAGCTAGAATTGAAGAAAATACTATTGTCTTAAAATACTCTTTTTCTCAAGTTTTTTGCTCCATGAGAGTTCATACAATAAAGAATCCAATACCTACAAGAGAAGTAATTATTTGTCTTTCTCCTGAAAAAAATCCATGAGAGAGTCCTCCTGTTATAAATGATATACCAGTGTATTTAATAATCATAGCTACATGCTCTTTTTGAATTTGGGTCATATTTTTTCTCTTTTAATTTTATAGTATTTACTATATTTATTTTCATACTTTTGCAAAAGTATTTGAACATAAATAATCCCTATTTTAAGGGATTAATTTTTTATATTATTTGGTAGAGTTTTTAAAGAAAAATTTGAACACTTTATAAATTATTTACTCTTCAGAGTATCACTCACCAACATCTATAATTACCTGAAGAAGTTTCTTAACTTGATTGGGCCATTTATCTGGATAATCATTCTGGGTATTAGGGACCTTTAATCCATGTCAGCCCCATGGTATTACAACTGTTTCACTATCCGTAAATCTTGATTCTATTGTTTCAAAATTTCTTTTTTCTTGGCCTTTTCAAAAATAAGAAGTTCCAGATTTTCCTAGAGAAGTCCAAACCCATAGAATAAAATCAGCCCTCGCTCTAACCAAAGTTGTAGAAATATTTACTTCGTCCATATCCTCTACAGATGGCATAGACCAGAACTCTCTTACGTACTCTGGCCAATCAGAAATAACTAAATCTCCAAACTTCATACTATCATCAGTTTTTCATGATATAGACCTATGTAGTTTTAATGGTCCCCAATTCATCATTTCTTCATGAGATCTTTTTCAAATTGTGTCTTTTGCTAACCTAGTTAATATTTGGTTATTCATAGAGTAAGGCAAACTTGAAAGAACCATATGTGATAATCCTAAGTCATTTCACTCTTTTAACCCTTCCTTTCAAGAAAGATACGCTGAAACAAAAGCTCAAAAGCTATGTCACCATATAACACTTTTTCAATAGAATTTATCTTGAGTATACTCTAAGATAGTCTTTAAATCCGCTAGTGAATTCTCAAAAGATATATTTGTTTGTCAATCATGTCATGGGAAATCAAAACTGATAACTCTTTTATACTTTCATTTATTTAAAATTTCTAGTCCTGCATTATTATAATACTGACCATTTCGACCATATCAATGAGCAATAATGAGTGTTGTGTTATTACCTGAATTAAGATCTTCTGCAATATTTAGCCTCAGATCTCTTTGAGTTTTTAGTATGACTTCACTTACTGAAATATCAGGATAAAAATTGTCTAATCTAAATCGCCCTAACATCAATTATATTTTTATTATTAATTTAATTAATTATAACTCAATATAAATAATGTCAATATAGTATTTACTTATTTTCTTGAACACAAAATAATCCCTACTTTAAGGGATTATTTTTTTCATGTTTTATTGGTGGAGCTAGACGGATTTGAACCGACGTGCTGGAAGGCTTGCCTGACAATCTACTATCATAGTTTATTTTGGGTACTTCACGTAGACAAAGAAAATAAACAAAAATACGTGAGAAAACTCTGCGTTATACGGATACTTTCAGGCGCAGGTTTTATAAGCCCTCAAGTTCGGTTTTGATTAAATAATCTTATTGGTATCTCCAAAACGCAAGTCCAGTAAGATGGTGGGCAGGCAATTGCGCTCATCCCCGGAGGGAGGCCCTTACACGACAATGAGAGAAGTGTAATTATGCAGTTTGAAATGCAAATACTCTAGGAGCAAAAGCTTTTTTAGCTGCTTCAGCGTATGCTGAAAGTCTAGTTTTTCCAGTTAAGGATGAGTGTGTTGATTACGGAAGTCACAAACATCTCCCGGATAGCATGCCAGGTCAAGCTAATTCTCCCAGTAGAAACCAAGATTAGCCCCAAATATGCTGAGAGATTATATACAAGAATATATATAAGTAAAATGCTTTCACGCACTCTTCACTTATTTCTTCCATTTTGAAACAGATATTTCTCAGAAAGGTTCTCCTAAAATCTCAATATCTCTCATATATACCTCTACTACAGATTTTCCTCCCCTATTCACACCTCTATAGTCTATTCCTCACAATTGAGTTGCATTTTGTATCTCAAGGAATTTCATTTTTGCATATCAGAGTGTTTTAAAGTGTCATATTTTTTTATTTCCATCAGCATCTTCTGATGATTCCTCGGGTATTCCAATATTTTTTCCCACACTAGATAGAAATTTAAGTATTCGTCACTCATTCATCCCTTCTCACTGATAAAAATTTACTCCAGTTACGAGCTGAGAGAGTCGATTTTGTTTCGTTATAAGAAACTCGAGTCAGAGCTCCTTCATCCGGATGCTAAAATTCATATAGTTTTCCAGTGATGTTTCACTCATAGATTTAAAAATACTTTTTTCTAAAACTATGCTTTTTCATGCTGCATCCCAAACGCTACATACATTTCCTATTTCAGAGACGTTATATGGTCAGTGAGAATAATAATCTTGATTATCTCTATCATCCTGAGAGTCTTCATCATCTCCTTGTATACTCTCATCTAACTCATCCTCTTGCTTTATAATTTTTACTATACTCATTCCCTGTATAATATGTTCACATAACTTTAAAAGTAGTGGATATTTTTCTAAATTTGGTATTTCTAGGAATACTTGAATTTTTTGTAGCAAAATACTTTGTGCCTCTTCGCTGGATTCTGCTTGGAGATTCTTGGCTTGTTTTGTGAGAAATGATATCAATTTTGAGCCAATAGTAACTCAACTCAGGCTTGTCTGGAGAAGTCATTTTACTATGAGAGTAGTATAGAGATCAGGATCTTTTACATATAATTCATAGAGCATGTGACTCATAGCGTCTGAAAAATAATCCTCTTTTTGCTCTAATTTCTCAGCGAGAAACTTTCTCATTTTTTTCTGAGTTTTTTTGTCTGATTCTACAAGCTCTATGAGAGATATAATACTCTCTGATTTTTTAATTCACAGAGTAATAGCCTCTTGTTTTACTTGCTCATTATGTTTCATCTCATGGCTGAGAGAGGCATAAATATGTGGATATTTTTTAATAGCGGCAAGAACTATCTTGCTATCTCGCTTCAGAGCTTCTGGCAGGAAATGAAAAAGTTCAAAATCTCACTTTTCCATAAGCAGGATTGCTTGTTGAGTATCTCATAGGAGCGCTTGTACTACACTTTTTTGAACCAGCGCTGTATTTATTTTAGAATCATACACCCCGTCAATAATAGCTTTTGCTTTTTTTTGAATTTCAAAAGATTCATCATCTGCTTTCGTGTTTTGAGATTTTTTTGTGTTAATCATATTATTTTTGAGATTTAAGCATTGAGACTAAATCCTTTTGCACTGTTGAATATCAAGATTTCTTTTTTATAGATAGAACATCTTGATAGAACTGTTTTCCCGTTTTGAGTATACTCTTCTTTTCTCTTTTTACTATTGCGCGTCACATATCCTTTTGCTTGGTAAATATACCAAATATATTCTCCCTAGAAAGTTGATCTCATCATTTTTCATAAAAAAAATATGAAGTGTACACTTTTCACAGAGCGTAGGTTGCCGCAAAGCTAATAGGAGAATACAAGTATCATCAAATTCATGGAAGTACTATTTTAGCAAGAGTAGCAAGTCATTGCGATCCAAAGTATCATGCTCATAGTGGTGAGACAACTTCTTTAAAGATCTTAGCTCCAGACTGGAGCGTGACTCATCGATCTAGCTTTTGAGAGAGTTTTACTATCATGTAGAGATGTACTCAAACTATATTAAATGATTCTATAAAAGGGAGGGGTTGAGCAGAAAGTACAGCGCTCACGCAGGCAGATCTAAAAACAATATTATCACACTCTTCTAAAAGGGTCTTCTCATCATTATTCAATATCAAAACCTCTTGCTGACTTATCTCAGAGAGACTAAAAAGTTCTGTTTTCGTGAGTATACCATGAAAGCTATATTCTCACAGAGAGAGGGGTTTTGGCTTTTTTGTGAGCTGGTTTTTAAATTTACTGTCTATAAATATCTTTCCAGCAGGAGTAATATCTATAATTCTCGCTGCGAGGTTTATAGATTCACCAAAATAATCATCGAGATTCATACTTCTATTTTTTGTAATCTCTCCATAGGTCATTACGACTCTGAGATTTAACTTTTTGATAGAAATATTGCGTTTTTCATCATATTTTTGAGTGAGAGAAAGAACCTCCTGCGCGTAAAGGACTGCAGATTGAGCAGATTTTCAGAGAGCTAAATACGCATCTCAAATACTCTTTACGATAGATATATCATATTTCTGCGCAGAGAGCATAACTATATCATCAAATGATTGTAACATCTGCTCTATTTGTAAATTCGTAAGCAGGGCATTTTTATAGGTAAACTCTTTAATATCTGAGAGGATGATATATTTTTTTTCTATCATATATTTTTTTGAAATAACACTTTGAAAATATACTAGCATACAAATGAAAAAAAGTCTCGAAATTGAGACTTTTTTATAATAATTATTTTCTTCCTGTTTTTTTCTTTCTTTGTTCTTTGATTTGTATGATTTGATCTCTCAGCTCAGCTGCCTTTTCATACTCTGTATTTGCGGCTGCAATATCCATTTCGAGTTCCAGACGCGCAATATCTCGCAGCGCTGTTTTTGGATCTGGGGCGTTTTCTCTTTTTTTCTTATTACTTGCGATTCCAATATCTTTGATACTACTAAATACCGTTGTTGGAGTCATTCCAATTTTTGCATTATGTACGATTTGAATTTCTCGACGATAGTATGTCAGCTCAATAGCCTTTTTCATTGCCTGAGAGATAACTAGACCATCTTGGTTTATATATTTTCAATTATTGAGGATATACAAATCATCTCCAAACTTTTCATAATCTGCTTTCTTTTCCTCAAAACGATTTATTTTTTCACAATACATAGTAACCTCTCCTTTTGAATTACGCGCTGCCCGGCCTATGATTTGTACGAGCGCTGACTCACTTCTAAGAAATCATTGTTTATCTGCATCCAGAATCGCTATTTTTGATACCTCTGGGAGGTCAAGTCATTCTCGTAATAGGTTCACTCATACTATAACATCTATCTTCCCTTCTCGCAGCTCTTTAAGTATTTCAAGACGCTCGAGCGTATCTACTTCACTATGGAGATACTGCACCTTAATTCCATTGTCTATGAGGTATTCTGTCAGCTCCTCACTTGAGCGTTTTGTGAGCGTAGTAATGAGCATTCTCTCCCCTGCATCAATGACTTTTTGCAGATTCAACATAATATCGTCCACCATAAAATCCATGTCTTTGAGAATAATCTCAGGATCTAGGAGTCATGTTGGACGAATCATTTGTGGCACGACTCTCATATCTGGAGAGTCACTCCACAGCTCTCCTGACGAGGGTTCAAAATCATGAAACTCTCTCACACTTGGAAGCTGCTTTACGAGAGCTTTAAAAGCATCGTTATCATCTTTTCAACGACCAGCATTAACGGGTAAATTTTCATTAGTACTACTCTTCATAATTTCAAAATCAGATGGAGTAGCGGATACAGCTATAACCTGATCGAGTTTAGATTCAAATTCTGGAAAGGTAAGAGGCCTGTTATCCATAGCAGATGGGAGTCGGAATCCATTTTCTACTAGATTGGTCTTACGACTCCTATCTCATCCAAACATCGCTCAAATTTGAGGGATTGTCATATGAGACTCATCTATCATAGTGAGGAATCCTTTCGGAAAATAATCTATCAGCGTTTGAGCTGGATCTCATGGAGCCCGTCCATCGAGGTATCTGGAGTAGTTCTCAATACCGTTTACATACCCAACTTCTTGCATCATCTCTATATCATACTCCACCTTTGCTTTGAGCCGCTCATATTTTACAACATCTCACAGATCATCTTTGAAATATGTGAGTCTCTCTTCGAGATCTTTTTGAATTTGTGGGAGGACTCTCTCTAATGTGCCAGGTGAGGTAACGGTATGTTTTGCTGGAAATATATCTACGCTATCATGGTACTCAAATACCTGCCCTGAAATTGGGTGCCTCGTAGTTATTTGGCTTACTTCATCTCCCCAAAACTCAATAGTATATACAAACTCACTACTCGCTGGCCATATCTCGAGTATATCTCACTGCACTATAAAATTCCCTGATTTAAAATCTGCTCCTCAACGAGTAAACTGTATATCTACAAGCTGCTTCATGAGATCCTCCATCACATATGTTTCGTCTTTTCTGATATTAAATACCTGTTTCGTATAGGCATCAATATCTCCAATACCATAGATACAACTCACTGACGCTACGATTATTACATCCTTTCGAGTTAATAGGTCTTGCGTAGCCGCGTGACGAAGTCTATCAATTTCTTCGTTAATGGTCGCTTCTTTTTCTATATAGGTATCAGTTTTTCCTACGTAGGCCTCTGGTTGATAATAGTCATAGTAGGATACAAAATAATGCACTGCAGCGTCAGGAAAAAACTCCTTGAATTCTTGGGCTAATTGAGCTGCAAGGGTTTTATTATGCGCAATGATGAGCGTTGGTTTTTGTGTCTGCTGAATCACATTTGCCATGGTAAAGGTCTTCCCAGAACCTGTGACTCACCATAGAGTTTGCCAATCATGTCATTTTTCGAGATATTTTGTCAGCGATTTTATTGCCTCTCCTTGATCCCCTGCTGGAGAATATTTACTTTTAAGATGAAAGATGTTGCCGTTTGTCATGTTTGATAATTTTTGTTAATTTTGAAATTTTAACTCTTACCTGAATCCTTACTCTTGGTAAGAGCAAGGGGCTACAAGAAGTACCTGTAGCCTCTTTCCCTTTTCAAGGGAGAGAATTCAAGAGAGAGTTCTTGAATGCATTCGTCTATTTTACTCGCTTTACTGTCAGAAAAAAGAAAATCTTTAAAAAAGTCTCTCAAAATATAGCAAATAGAGATTTTTTGTGATAGTATTATAGTAATTATATTGTAAGAGATGTGTAATTTATGGCTCACCCATATACAAATATTCTGAAAGTAGTTGTGATAGCGCTTATATTCCTAGGAGGATATAGAGCATTTTTATATGCAAGTAGCTGAGAAATAGTAGCTGCAAAGATAGTAGAAACAAATGCAACTCGTTTTCAAGCAGCCAGCGCGCAGCAGTTTCTCAGTATTTCAGCTGCGATATCAACGAGAATCGGAATTGCTTATAGTGAAAATGGTGGAGCAAACCTATCGGGGAGTTTTTATGAACAAATCATAGGAATTTGAGATTCTATAGAAGAAAAAAGAGAAATAAGAAAAAAACTCATCGCGCAAAATATGCTCATAGTAGGTGAGTATCTCAATCTCTCCAGAACAGATATAAAATCTCTTTTGGATGGGAGCAGTGATAGAAAGAAAACCTTAGAATGATTTGTAAATCAGCTCGAACTCAGACAGAAAAATTCTCGAACATCAATGCAGAGTCTAGAAAAACAAAAAACTGAACTTCTCCTCTATATAGGAAGTCTAGAATCACAAATTGAAGTAGTAAAGTGAAATATGGAATGATCATTTTCAGTAGGAAACTCTCCAAAAACACTTGAAAGCGTTGATACCTACTTTAATCTCAGGGAGCAATATACTATAGCGTTCACCGATATTGTGTTTATTAATCAATTTTTGAAACAGCATGATTTCCTCACTCGCTATAACCTGTGAATACTTAACACGCTCAGAACAAATAAGCAAGCTATTATAGATCAAACCTATGTGGTAATCCCATCAACGGGAAGCGAATATCTCAAACCACTCAAACTCATATTTGATGAATCAGAAATTGAGCAAGAAGAAGAATAAATCTACTCTCTCTCTATTTTCCACCCACTCCTGAATCCTTCATCTCTGTTCTCCACCCACTCCTGAATCCTCTCCCTAACCTTAGGGAGAGGGGCTACAATGAATTCTAATATTTTTTATACAATTTTGTAATGTATTAATAATTTCTGAGTTATCAAAGCGAATGATGTTATATCATTGTTGTGAGAGGAGTGATTGTTTATAAGTATCCAAAGCCTCAACTTCTAGAGTATTATGAACTTCTCCATCTAGTTCAATTATCATTTTCAATGCATCACAATAAAAGTCAGCAATCACAAACCGATATTGTCATGAATCTTCTGTAAATACATATATGGGATGTTGCCGTAGAAACTTTACTCACAGTTTCTTACTTCTGAGTTCTTTCCACAATATCCTTTCTGCTGGGGTCATGTTTAGGCGCAATATCCTAGATATTTCTGTAATTTTTTGTGGAACTGAATATTTCATAATTTCATATTATTATGTAGCCTCTTTCCCTAAGCTTAGGGAAAGAATTCAAGATAGGGTGGAGTCCGAGAATTCAAGATAGTTTTTACGTATTCCCTTCTCTAGCACCCATCCCAACCTTCCCTAATTTTAGGGAAGGAGCAGATAATCAGGCAACCTAAACATCAAACAGTGTAGCCTCTTTCCCTAAAATTAGGGAAAGAATTCAAGATAGGGTGGAGTCCAGGGAAAGAAATTATCCGAAGGTGTATCCTTTAGGGCAAGATAGGGTGGAGTTAATAAATGAAATCTACTCTCACTATTTTATTTCAGTATGTTTTTGACTCCTCACACTCTCTCACGCAGACTGCTTCCATAGAGTCAGCAAAACGCTCGAGTATATCTCAAAATGTTACAACAGGACCTTCAAAACTCACACATTCATAGCTCCCTGCTTCATATTCACTAGAAACTACTTCGAGAATATCCTCAGATTCTATACAAATATCATGCATTACAACGGTTCCAAACTCTTTACTCAGAAATGCGAGTACATCTTTTGATGTTTTGATAGAGTCATCAGCTCCCATGATAAAATAAGATGTTTCTCCTGTTTGAAGAATATCATAGTCTAAATCTGGAAATGCAATTTTCTTTTCTACACTAAAATTTCCGGCAAATATATCCATATTGGTAGTATTATTTTTTAAAAAGTTCTCCTGATTTAAATTTTGACATCATTTCATCATACCCACCTATGAGATTCTCTCTCCTTATTTCCCCATTAAATATTTGCGGCACGGTTCTCATTCATGAGATTTCTTGGTACTGCTCATACTTTTCTCTATCATGGCTCACATCTATTTCCTCAAAGTCTCTTCCTAAGCTTTCTAAAAATTGTTTTGCCCCCGTGCAGTATGGGCAATACGCTTTTGTTATTATTGTTATCATTATGTTTGTTTTTATATTACTAATTTATGAGGGGCTGATTATATATTTTTGTATACAAATAGCTAATCCATTGTCCTCAAAATTACTGTTTCATCCGTTTCTATGACTCAGCCAATACAAGTCATGATCTCTTCATCTCACAGAGGAAACGCGGGCTCTCCCCGTAGAGATTTATTGAGCAAATCTGGTGAACTCTCACTCATACACAGGCAGGCTCCGCACATCCCAATATTACAGGCATTTGGTATTTCTATATCTTGCGCTTCTAATTGCTTGAGGAGAGGTTTTGTATGTAGAACTTCTAGCTCTTTTATAAATTCTCATTTAGAATTTTCAATCCTTACTTTTGTCATGATCTTTTTGGGTTTTACGTGATAATTTTATGGCTAATACTCAAATTCCTATTATAAAAACAGGCGCAAGAGAGAGTGTGAGAAATCTAAAAATCTCGGGGTCAGTAATTTGATTCATTTTTATTTTAGTTAGTGATTATTTCTTCTTGTAGAGGAACTTGCTTCACTCTGCTCATTTCGAGATTATCTATACACTCCTTCGCTTGTGGTCCAAATATTCAACTCGTTGATTCTGGCCAATTACACTCATTTTTGAGAGCCTCTATGAGAGCTAGCTGCGTATCTTCCTGAAAGCTTCAGTTTACGTCTCATAGAAAATACTGCAAGTTTCATAGTACTCTTTGTAGGAGTTCTACTGACTCACCGCTACTTCAAAGCTCGAGTCCTGGCTCTATATTATACCTACTACTCACCAGCACATTCTCATATTCTATCGGAGCATCCTCTTCGCTCCCCTCACTCAGCGTAGCTTCTCATGACATAATCCCTGGTATTTCTACATATTCTTGCACTATATCGGTTTGCGAGATAATAGCCCCTCACTCCCCTATTTGTTCAATGAGATTATTTTTCACCGCGAGATATCCCCCAAGTCATACTATGAGTATCGTCATAGCAACTGAGTATGGACGGAGAAATTTTTGAAACACAAAGCGAGAGAGAGCTACGAGGAGTGAGCTATAATCAAAAAATACAATATAATTCAAATATCTTTTGCTTAAAACATAGAATCCTTTCAAAAATAAAGTTATTTTATTTGTAAGCTTTGGTTTTTTTAATTTTGATATATAAATACATAAAATATATACTGTGAAAATTATCAGAAAAATAGTAATGGCTCTTGGGTATGTATAGAGAGGAATAATTATTTTTATAAGTTCATAAATACTGATACCTGTAAATATTATGCAGGTAACAAAAAATATGATGTCTGTTATTCAGTATTTTTTAAGCATGCAAAGATGTTTTAGGAAATGACTAACTCTATATTTAACGTCAATACAGTATTGATATTTTTAGTATAAAGATTTCATGAACAAGTACAATTTTTCTTGCAATCACTATGTTCATTTATATAATTTAATATATTCCTGTATGAGGCTAGCATTCTGAATACACTGAACCAGTACATAAAGCTAGCTTTATAGCCCTCCTCAAAAAAACCAATTGAAACCCATGAAAACACTCCTCCTCACATGATGAACGGGCTATATCGGCTCTCATAATGCCGTATTATTGCTCCAAGAGTGATACGATGTCATTATTTTAGATAATCTCTCAAACTCATCAGAGTATGTACTGAAAAGTATAGAAAAAATAGTGGATAATACTCTCCCTCACTCCCCCTCAGTTGAGGGGAACGCGAACCCAAGTGAGCAGGGGGAGCTAAAGTTCTACAAGTGAGACCTACGAAATATAAATGATATAGAAACGGTCTTTTCAGAACATAGGATTGACGCAGTAATACACTTTGCAGGACTCAAATCCGTTTGAGAGAGCTGTGATATGCCACATGAGTATTATGAAAATAACGTTGTTGGAACATTGAACCTCACGAAAGTTATGGAGAAATATAACTGCAGAGATATAATATTTTCAAGCTCGGCTACGGTCTATGATCCAAGTGAGTTGCCCCCATTTAGTGAGCAGACGCTTACTGGTAATACAAGCAATCCCTACGGGACAAGTAAGTTTATCATAGAGAATATTCTCAGAGACCTCACGACGCATAAGAACTTTAGAGTTGTGAATCTACGATATTTCAATCCTGTAGGAGCACATAGTTCATGACTCATAGGAGAAAATCCAAGTGATACTCCCAATAATCTCCTACCATATATCATGAAAGTAGCATCTGGAGAGCTCAAAAGGCTCAGCGTATACTGAGATGATTATGATACACTGGACGGCACTGGAGTGCGTGACTATATCCACGTTGAGGATTTAGCCTCTGGGCATCTCGCATCACTTGAGTGGCTACAAAATAAAGACTCCCTCAATGAGGGAGGTGGCCGAAGGTCGGAGGGAGCATGAATATTTGAAGTAATAAACCTCTGAACCTGAAACGGGACCTCAGTTATGGAGATGATAGCTATCACTGAGCAAGTCACTGGGAAAGCTCTTGCTTACTCGATAGTTGCTCGCAGACCTTGAGATATAGCCAGCGCGTATTGCAATCCTCAAAAAGCTGAAAAACTCCTAGGCTGGAAAGCAGAGAAATCAGTGCAAGGGGCAGTAGCTGATAGCTGGAAATTTATTCAAAATCAAAATCAGAACTAATTGATTTAACAAGCAATTTTAATATAATGAAATTAATATTTCATAAACATACATTTATGAGTGAAGAAAAAACATATACGATGGAGGAGGCTAAAGAGCATGGAAGAGTTTTTATAAACCAGCAAGCTGAGGTTTTAAGAAAAAATTTGAGAAAAAGTAAGGAATCTACTAAAGATTTTTACCATGCATAAAGTTACCTTTCATAAAACAGCTCTGATCCAAGTTGATATATATATTGAATCATATAGTCTCTTTCACTATGAATAAATCAGTAATAAGATGGAGAACTAAAATACTTTTAGTATCTTTTAGAGATTCTTGAGAAACGCGAACTATCACTGATATAGAAATACGCTAAAAATATGAAAATAACAATATTTGGGACATGATACGCTGGACTTGTAACTGGAGCTTGCCTCGCGCAAGTTGGTCACGACGTGATGTGTATTGATATTGACCAGGACAAGATAAAAAACCTTCAAAATGGGATTATCCCTATTTATGAGCCTGGCCTCGAGGAAATAGTAGTGAGAAATGTAAAGGCTGGACGTCTCTGTTTTTCTGATAACGCAAAAGCGTGAGTTCACCATGGTGAGGCTATTTTTAATGCGGTTGGAACTCCACCTGATAGAGAGAATGCAAACAAGGCTGATCTCAAATTTGTAAGAGCCGTAGCTAAGACCTTTTGAGAATATACCTGAGAATACAAGGTATTCATCAATAAATCTACCGTTCCTGTAGGAACTGGGAAGATATGTCACGAGATTATCAAGCGAGAAATCTACGGACGAAATAAAACTACTGAGTTTGACATAGCCTCTAATCCTGAGTTTCTCAGAGAGTGAAGCGCAGTGAGTGATTTCCTCTATCCCGATAGAGTTGTACTGTGAAGTGAGACCGTGAGAGCTAAGCGAGTACTTAAAGAGATATATAAACCGTTTGAACGAAGTAATACGGTATTATTTTTCACTGATATACAGAGCGCTGAACTCATAAAATATGCAGCGAATAGTTTTCTTGCGACTAAAATCTCTTTTATCAATGAAATAGCAAACTTTGCAGAGCACGTAGGAGCCGATATCCTGGACGTTGCAAAGTGAATCGGTCTGGATCCTAGAATCGGGAATACATTTCTCTCAGCTGGAGCTGGATATGGAGGAAGCTGTTTCCCTAAGGATGTAAAAGCGCTTGTTGAGAGCGGAAAGGAGCTTGGATATCATTTCAATATCATAGCATGAGCAGATAGTGTCAATACGGCTCAAAAGCAAAGAGTAGTTGAGAAACTTAGAGAGCAATTATGAAATCTCTCTGGCAGCAGCATAGCAATATGGGGACTCGCATTTAAACCAAATACGGATGATGTTCGTGAAGCTGTGAGTGAAGTCGTGATTGACGGACTCCATGAGCATAATGTTTGAAATATTAAGGTATTTGATCCTATAGCAACTGAGGCTTTTAAAAATAACTACCAGTGAAAAGCCCGACTTGAGTATAATGACAATTATTATGACGCGCTAGATTGAGTAGACGCCTTGTTACTCCTCACTGAGTGGGATGAGTTTTACGCACCTGACTGGAAACGAATCAAAAAAACAATGAAGGGAAATACTATCATAGATGCTCGAAATATTTGGGATAGGAAAATAGTAGAAAGCTACGGATTTACCTATATAGCCATCGGGAGATAATGATAGGAGTTATTCTAGCCATTATTGTTGCATTTCTCAAATCTCTGTGAGAACTTGCAGGAAAAATATTTACAGATGAAACAAAAATATCATCTATGGACGAGTACACGCTTTCACTCGGAACGCGTGTATTGTCTTTTATAATACTCTTCCCTATTGCTCTCTATTTCTGATTACCTAGTATTTCTGGAAATATGAGTCTTATATTATTTTCTTCTTCTATATTCGGTGCTATAGCAACTGTTACAGCATTAAAATCTGTAAAATACTGAGATCTCTCACTCGTATCTCCACTGAGCGCTCTCACTATCCCCTTTTTATTGCTAACATCATATTTTATCACAAAAGAGGTTCCAAATATATATGGGTTTATTTGAGTGAGTATCATATTTTTAGGGACCTATTTCCTACAATTACACGAGGTAAAATCTGGATTTCTCTGACCAATTAGGGCTATATATGATGATACATGAGCTAAATATATGCTCATAACAGCGCTACTATGGAGTATTACAGCTCCTCTTGATAAGCTGTGAGTTGTAGAGCTGTGAGCTCTCAATTGGATGTTTTATTCAAACGCAGTTATTGCTCTCATGCTTGCTGCGTATATGTATCTCAATAAAAAAGCTTTTTCAATCAGAGAAATCATAAAGCCAAGCGCATTAAAAAAAGTATGAGTTATAACAGTGTTAGGTGGAGTTGGGATATTCTTGCAAATGCTCGCACTCAAGTATACCCTCGTAATATATGTTATAGCCATCAAGCGAGCCAGTGGTATGTTTTCCGTATTTCTTTGATATGTATTCTTTGGAGAAAAAGACATCCCCCAAAAACTCTTTGCTGCAGCAATTATGCTTGCCTGAGTCCTAATTATTAGTATACTCTGAAATATATAGATTTTAATAGACTCACATGAAATTAATCATCCAAGTCCCGTGTTTTAACGAAGAAGGAACACTCGCGAGCGTCCTCTCTGAGCTCCCTAAACAAATTGATGGAATCGATATTATAGAAACCATGATTATCGATGATGGATCAACAGATAAAACGATTCAGATTGCAAATGAATACAAGGTGGATCACATAGTAAAACATGTTTGAAATAAATGACTTGGAAATGCCTTTAAAAATGGGATTGAAAAAGCCCTTTGGGAAGGAGCAGATATCGTAGTAAATACAGATGGGGACAATCAATATCCTGGGAAGTTTATACCGGCACTTGTACAAGCTATTATAGATTGAGAATCTGATTTCGTTATGGGAAACAGGCAAACAAAAAATATTAAGCATTTCTCTCCTATTAAAAAATTCTTTCAATGGCTCGGGAGTATGCTTGTACGATTCTTTTCAGGAACGAGCGTTCCAGATTCAGTAAGCTGATTTAGGGCTTATTCACGAGAAGCGCTTCTGAGAATTAACGTCACTTCAGATTTTTCATATGCCGTAGATACCCTCGTGCAAGCGGGGAGTAAGAGAATTAAAATCTCGTATATCCCAATGACGACGAATAAACCAACACGGCCTTCACGGCTCTTTAAGAATATATGGCAACATATGTACAAGACATTTTCCATCTTACTACGAGTCTACGCAATGTATAATCCAATGAGACTCTTCTTTAGCTTTGCGAGTATATTTTTTATATTTGGGGTTATAGGAATGGTACGATTTACTTATTTTTATTTTACTATTGATGGAGCAACGGGTCATGTTCAATCACTCATCGTCTCATGAGCATTTCTCACTATCGCAACTATATTCTTTGCCCTTGGTATTATCGGTGATCTCATAGCAAAGAACAGAAGACTCATAGAAGATAATCTCTACTTCACAAAGAAGAATTATTTCGAGAAGAGATAATTTATTCTAAAATATTACTAACTTCAAGAATAATCGTACTAATGGCAACATCAATTTCTCTCTTACTTTTAACTTGAAGATTAATTGCATAGTTAAATCCATTAATACATACTTTAGGCATATTATGCATGTTTTTAGGTCTGTTCTTTCATGATAATCAATGTAATCTATATATACGACCAAAATCTCTATATAGTTTTTTTCAATTCGTATGATGTATTCCTTTTTCTTTTAGTTGTCAATATAATTCATCCCTTATAATCTCAAGTTCTGATACTATCTCGCTAATTGATAATCTAGAAAAATCTATATTTGAATAGAGAGAATATATCCACTCTCAAAAATTATCTATGCCTAATCATTGAAGAGTTTCATAAAAATCATCTCTATCTGTAAAATCTAATGCCATATTAGTCTAAATCAAAACGTTTAAAAAGAGGTTCTCATTTCTCTAGTATAACAAACTTTTCTTGTTTTTCCAATAGTTCATTCATTCATCCTGCTTCTAAGAGAGTTTTATAATCTTTTAATCCTAGCTTTGTAAACATCTCATTCATCTTTTCTGGAAAAAATGCGTAGAGAGTCAGTCCAACTTGTCTGAGTCATTCTGCTAGGATATAGAGGTTTTGTCTTGTAATATCTTCATTATCCTTGATAGTTTGCCAAGGCTGAGTTTCATCTGCAAATTTATTGAGCGAATCGAGATGTTCAAATGATGTATCTAAAACTGCCTTCAAATTATACTGCGAAAATAGTTTTTGAATATTTTTATGATATAGCTCCCCCTGCTGACTTGGGTTCGCTTCACCCTCAATGAGGGGGACTTGAGGGGGAGTTAAAATTCCTGTGTTCTCACTCAATCTAAGACTCAGTACTACTACTCTGTTTACAAGATTTCCGAAGTTATTTGCGAGCTTTGCGTTATACATTTTAATTGCGTCAGCTCTATCATAATCTCCATCATTTCAAATAGGAAAGGCTGAGAGCATATAGAGCGTGAGGAGCTCTTTTGAGTACTCTTTAGAGTATGCTACTGGCTCAATAACGTTTCCGATTGATTTACTCATTTTCTGACCATCTACTGTGAAAAATCCTCCTGTAAGAATATTTTTTGGGAGTTTTTGTGTATCTGTCTGAATATAATGTAATACTCCATCACTTCCCTGCTCTCACAAATCAAAATAACTCGCAAGCATAGCGGGCCAAAATATTGCATGGAAACGAATAATATCCTTTCATACAACGTGGAGATTTGCTGGCCAAAAATCTGATTCATCAGAGAATTGATCCCAATATTTGGTGCTGTGCTCCCCCTGCTCACTTAGGTTCGCTTCCCCCTTAATGAGGGGGAGTTGAGGGGGAGTTTTGACTGGACTGTATTTACATGAAGTATAATAATTAAATAGCGCGTCAAACCAAACATAGGTCACTTGAGAGTTATCAAATGGAAGCGGAATTCAGAAAGTATTACTCTCTCTTGATATAGAAAAATCCTCGAGCCCCCCTTTCACAAAGGATATTACCTCATTGAAGCGATTACTTGGTATTACAAAACCTGGATTTGCCTCATAAAACTCACTCATCCAAGCTTGGTATCGTGAGAGTTTAAAGAAATAGTTTTTTTCCTTTATACTATCTGGAGTTGTAAGGTGATCTGGACACACTTTAATAATATTATCACTCGCTACTACCTTTGGAGTAATAGGAAATGTTTGCCCAGAGGTTTTGTTGAGAAATACAAGATCATCATCCTTTTTAAATGACTCGCATCCAATACAGTACATTCCTTCATATTCTCATTGATAGATATCCCCTTTGTCATGACAGTGTTGTAATACTTTTTGTACTAGAGCGTGATGACGAGGCTCTGTAGTACGAATAAAATCAGTATAATCCATCCCAAAATAATCCCATACGTCTTTATGCCCCTGAGCCATATCATCGAGATACTCTAAAATATCTTTTCCTTCCTCTCGCGCTTTAATAACTGCTTTTTGGCTATTTTCATCTATTCCAGTTGTAAACCGGGCATCATATCATGAAATCTTATGAAATCTATGGATGATATCTGCTATAGTGCTACTATAAAAATGACCAACATGAGGAAGTCCATTTCCATAATATATTGGAGTGGTTACATAAAACTTTTTCTTTTCTGACATACCTGTAAATTTGAGACTAAAAATATAGTACTATTTATACTCAAATAGCACTATAAATCAAAGAAAAGAGTCCTATTATTTTTTACTGAAAAGCTTATTCAGCAGGGGGATTCGTCTGACTCACTGCTCTGAATGATCAATATCTGTAAAGTGTTGTTCACCGCAGTTATAACAAAAATTAGCATGTTCACTATTTCTCGTTTTACAGGTTATACATATTTTTGAAGTTGTTATTTTTTGACTCTCTGCTACATCCATAAATACCAGTATTGTTATAGAGGATATAACAGCCAGCAATACTGGTCAGAGTAATATAAGTATAACTCATAGACTTTTCCCTATAAGTGTCACAGGAGCCATATCACCATACCCTACCGTGGTCATAGTAACTATACCCCACCAAAGAGATTGAGGTATTGATGAAAACTCAGGGTTCATAGATGATTCTGCATAATATACAAAACTTGAAATAATAATGAGAAGAGAAAGAAATATTCACAGTATAGCTCGATACTCCTTTTGATATTCTGTGATAGTCTTCATAAAGCCAATAGCGATTGGAGATTGCGTAGATACCTCAAAAAGCCTGAGTACTCTAAATACTCTCAGGATCTTTAATATGTTTAATCAGGCTAGTGATGAGAATACGAGTCCAATAAAAAATGGGGCAAAAGATAAAAAATCAATGATATTCATTCATTTGAGTATAAAAGCCTTTTTTTCTCATGCTCTCATAAATCTATATGCATATTCTACTGCAAATATGAGTGATACTCATGCGTCAATGAAGAGAAGTTCGAGGAAATATTTTGTTCCGTATGCTCCAGTAGTCTCTAGCATAATAGCTCCTACTGCTATAAATACGCAGATTTGTATAAATCATGATAATCTCTTACCAGTCGTACTATTCGGGTCTTCTAGAATATTTTCATAATTATCCCTATTATAAAAAGGAGTGTTTTGAAATATTTTTTTTGAGAGGAGTCTTTGAAACATAAAAATAAGAGAGAATATAATTCCCTCTTATTCTAGCATATAACTTACTCATAGGCTAATTTTAAGAGTTATATCTCTTGATTTTATGTGAAATTATATTTTTAAAGCTTCTAAGCGTTTTAAAACGGTTGGATGCGAGTAGTAAAAGAACTCATATGCTGGATGTGGCATCAGATTTGAGAGGTTATTTCGAGAAAGCTTAATAAGAGCATGAGAAAGATGCTCTCCAGAATAGTTTTGCCGAGCATACTCATCTGCCTGATATTCATTTTTTCTTGAAAATATGCTTGTTAGCATCCCAAATATCATAGAAATAGGAGTGAAAAGTATCCCAAAAGCTACAGCTCACAAATGGAAGCTCTGCTCACTTCATCCCAGCGCAAGTGACGCGGCAGGAAGAGAAAGTGCGAGCGAGAATATATACAATATTATTCAAGTTTGAATCGTTGAGAGTACGAGCATTTGAATTGTATGCTTACGTTTGTAGTGACCAATCTCATGAGCGAGTACTGCTACTAATTCCTCTATAGAGAGATCCTTAATAAGTGTATCAAAGAGGACAATTCTCTTTTTTGGCCCAAATCACGAAAAATAGGCATTTGCTTTGCTACTTCTCTTTGATCCATCAATCACATATATATCAGTTCCAGTAAATCCCACTTTATTTGCAAATCACTCAATAGCATCTCTCAGTTCACCAGGCTCCAATGGAGTTTGTTTGTTAAAAAGAGGAACAATAAGGCTTGAATAAAACATCATAAAAAATAATGAAAATCCTACTGAAATCACCCACGCATATATCCAAAAACTATTTCCTACCACGCTATAAATCCAAACAATCAGAGCAAGGAGCGGTCCTCAGATAAGAGCTGTGAGAAATAATCCCTTTATCATATCTGTGAAAAATAACATTCTCGTCATTTTATTAAATCCAAACTTTTCCTCTAAGACAAATGTTCCATAATAGGAAAATGGGAGAGAAATAATGGTAGAAATAAGCGATATAATTCCAAAAAATCAGAGAGCCAAAAGGATTGGATTACTCGTATATTCTCTCAAAAATGTATCTAACACACCAAATCCTCATAATACTAGGATTGCCAGCATAATAAAAAACGTTGGGATAGAAGCTATCCATCCAAATACATATTTTGCTTTCTCGTATTTTTGAGATCTTGCATACTTTTTTTCATCATAGATTCATGCTAGCTCTACCGGAAGAGTTTCACTCCACCTTCTAGTATTGAGGTATCATAGTACTTTTGTAAGGAGTGTTTCTCCTAAAAATATTGCAATGATTATAATAAATATAGTTCCTGTTGTCATAAAATATTTTCTACTTAATAAAGTTTAGAGCGATGCAAAATACGAAATACCATAATTTCAATATTTTCATCATCTATATCAAATAGTACTCGATAATTTCAAACTCTCAAACGATAATTTGCAAGTTTATAGTTACTGAGTCTTTTTAATTGTAGATTTGGAAGTCAATTTTCTGCCAAAAATTCTATAGTATCAAAAATTATTTTTATATTATTTTGAGGAATCTTTGAAATATCTTTTTGAATCAGTCTTTCTCTATGGAAAGAGATTTTATATTTCATATTTTTTTCTAAAGTCATCTAAAGTTATAGATTCTGATCGTTCTCACGCTCTATAACTTACAATACTTTCTCCTGTTTTTTGGTCATTAAGTTCCCATAATTCCTCTCGTATTTGGGTGATTATTCAACTTTCTTGTACTGCTTTTCCAAGTTCTCCTCATAAATATAGCCCGAGAAATTTGTTGTTTTTTAAAATAATCATTTCATCATGTTCTGTAAAAGCTGTGGTTCACTTACGAACAATTTCAGTTGGACTTGTAAATTCCATATATTAAATATTATATATTATATTACATACAATTATATGTATAATTATACAAAAAATCAAATATATTATGTACTCTCTTTATATCCTTAAATGCTCTGATAATACGCTCTATACTGGGATTACAAATAATCTCGAAAAAAGAATCAAAATGCATAACAGAGAAATACCTGGTTGAGCAAAGTATACCCGGGCACGTATGCCTGTAGAGCTGGTATATTCAGAGGAAGTTTGAGATAGGTCAGAGGCTACAAAAAAAGAGCTTCAGGTTAAGAAGCTCTCCAGAGAAAAAAAATTAGAACTTATTTGAATTGATATGTAGGGTATGAATATCTTCATACCGGAACGAAAATATTCGTTCCCTACGATTTTTCTACTACAGTTCCCTGCTTGGTATCAATAACATTATATCCTGCTGCGACCATTTCTTTGCGGAGCGTATCAGAAAGCTCAAAGTTTTTATCCATTTTTGCCTGATCACGAGCAATAGCCATGTGAAGTATCTCTTCTGGGATATCTTCCCCACCCTCGAAAATACTCACATCAAGAATATTAAACACCTGATTAAACTGCATATACATATCAACGGCAGCATTTTGCTCATCAAGAGTGAGAATACCTTCAGAAATCTGGACACTTATATATTTTTGAAAATCAAAAAGGATTGCAAATGCTTCTGGAAATGCAAAATCATCTTCGAGCGCAACAGCATATCACTGGATAACATCCTGCATATAATCTCGAAACTCTGGTCTCACTCATGAGTACTCAGCCATATATCTCACGAGTCTTTTACATGTTTCATCTATATTTTCAAGCGTTTTGATATTTTGTTCAAGTTTTGAGAAACTAAAGTTAATTTGCTCTCTATACAAGCCATTTATAAATCACATTCGAACCGCTCTGAGTAGTCTTGGCTCATTTGGATATTTTTCTTCTATATCTCGAAGCGTATAAAAGTTTCACAGTGATTTACTCATCTTTTTTCCATCAACCATGAGATGGCCTGAGTGCATCCAGTATTTTGAAAACTGTTTCCCAGTACATGCTTCGCTTTGCGCTATTTCGTTTTGGTGATGAGGAAATATAAGATCTTCTCACCCCATATGAATATCAATCTGTGGACCACAATGCTTCATCGCGCACGCGCTACACTCTATGTGCCAACCTGGTCTTCCTTTGAGTACTTTTACCTTTTTATCTCCTGACTGCGTTTTTACCTCAAATGATTCTTCCCAAAAATTTGCTCCATCTTCAGTTTTCCACGCTTTCCACAGTACAAAGTCTGCAGCTGATTCTTTATCATATTCATCGTTATCTATTCTCACGGATTCTTTGAGCGATGACATATCTAGATTTGCGAGTTGCCCATATCTCTTTGATTTTGTAACATCAAAATATATACTATTATCTTCCGCAATATACGCGTATCCTCTGTTGAGCATCGTTTGTATCATTCTCACCATTTCTGGAATTATATCTGAAACAGCAGTAATATTTTCAGGGAGTTCTACTCAAAGCTTTTCTAAATCATCCAAGAATACTTTTGTGTATTTCTGGGTGAAATCCTTCAGGGTTTCTCCAGCAGCAACTGAGTCTCTAATAGTTTTATCATCTATATCAGTGATATTCATGGTAGTCTTTACTTGATACCCCAGATACTTGAGAGAGCGAGCAACTACGTCTTCAATAACAGAGGTTTTAAGATTTCATAAATGTGCGTTGTTGTATACTGTAGGGCCACACTGATAGAGTTTAACTTCTGGAAATCTCAGTGGTTTAAATTCTTCTTTTCTTCTATAGAGTGTATTGTATATTTTCATTATTTGACGTTTTTTTGGATTAACTGCGAAGCCTTTGCAGGATTCATATAATTATGAATAAGCTTTTTACACCTTATATTTGGAGCCTTCTTACACTGTCACATGCAAGTTACTTCTACTACCTGTATATTTTTTTTCTTATAAAACTCACTGTCATTTTCTAGCCTCGCAGTAATATATTTACTATATTTTCAAGAGCATGATTTTCAACTGCAAACCTGTACTTGCATGGGGCGATTTTCTAAAATAATAAGTATGAAAATAATTGTATAAGAAAGCTATTTTTTATCAAACACAAAAAGGCGAAAAAATATTTGCGTAATGAGAAATTTTTATATAATTGGTGAGCTTTATAAAAGAGCAAGACGAAGTATTAGGTATGCCGGGGTAGCTCAGGGGTAGAGCAGGGGATTGAAAATCCCTGTGTCGGTGGTTCAAATCCGCCTCTCGGCACCAATTTTTTTTATAAAGCAATACGCGCAGGTGGTGAAATGGTAGACACGCACGCTTGAGGGGCGTGTGAGCAAATACGCTCGTGAGGGTTCAAGTCCCTCTCTGCGCACCATAATATGTCCATAAATGCTCATCAAATCAATATGATAGTTGAGGTAAGAGAGAAGAAATAATCTTCTCTCTTTTTTTGTTGACTTTATTTATATAAAGGTATATAATAAATAAAAGTCAATCACGTAAGAAAACTATGACTGAGAAACAAAAAACTATTGAATCTAGATTACAAGTAGAAGATAAAAATACTTCTGCTTTATCTAATGATGTTTCAAGTGTAAAAAATGCCACTCGAGAAAATACTCTTGAGGTTCTTTTGGATAAGCTTATACGTCATTTTGAAGCAAGAAAACATTTATATAGAGAAAAACAGGTTATTGCATTTGAACAACTCATAAAACATTTACAAGAATGAAACAACAAATGACTTATCAAACTCCCTATGGGAACTGGTAAAACTTTTTTATTCGCTGAAATTGCCAAGGCTTTATGATTACCAACTATTGTACTTGTACCAAGAATCGGTCTTGTAAATGATACAAAAGAAGAAATGGTAGGAAGTGATAAAAAACTATGAGTATGATTTAAAGATGAGGAAGTTTATACTATCTCCTCAAAAGCAACTTGAACATCTGCCGAACAACTTCAAAAAATATTTGATGTAAATGATGGAAAATTTGATGGAGTACTTGTTACTACCTATGCTTCTCTTAATTCACTCAGGAGAAGTTCTCCGGAGCTTTTTGGTATACTTATAGAATGTTGTGGCTTTATAGTAAGTGATGAAGCTCATAGGTCACTTTGAGAACAGACAAAAGAAGCTGGTGATGAATTATTTGCGTGAGAAATATGAAATGATGCTGAAAAAGCAGAAAGGGAATTAGAAGAAGTATTAGAAGAATCATTCAAATGAAAAGTACATCTATTTACGACAGCAACACCAAGACTTATTGATAAAGATGTTAGAGATGATAATGACACTATTTATAGTGCTACAATTCAAGAAGTAGCAGACTCTTGAGACTTGATTATTCCTAAAAGAGTATCTGTCTGAAAGAGTTTCTTACATATTGAAAGAAGTAATGAAGAAGATCAACGTTTTAGACTCTCAGAAGCTGATTTATCTTGACCTCTTGATAAATACAGAGATATAGATTGAAACCCTTTGTATGAAACACTTTCAAATAAGTATGTAGAGGAAAAAGAAAAAGCTGGTGGGTATCTTCCGTGAGTATGATTTTGTACTACAGTAGACCAAGCAGAATTTGTAACAAAACATTTGAATAGTATTTGAGTACGAGCTGTGAGATGTACGAGTGATAAACCTTGAGTGAGTAAATCAGTATCTGATACAGAGGCTAAAAGAATGCTTGAGAATAATGAAGTAGATGTAGTAGTAACCTGTACAAAGGTATGAGAGGGATGGGATGTTCCTACTCTTAGGTCTGCTATATGGTACACTCCTACCCAATCTCCAGTAAAAAACCTCCAAGGTAATGGCCGTATTATGCGTACTATATCTGAACATTTAGCAGATATTTATAGAAAAGCTATGTGATTGGCTTATAAGGAAAAAAATCAAGATAATACTATGATTATTGAGCCTGAATCTTGGGAAGTAGTTGCTTTTGATTGAGACATGGTTGATATGGATAGAGATTGAGGATGATGGTGAGAAAAAATAGAATGAGTATGAAGTCTTAAGACAATCTCAGGAAGTCATGAAATGATGTATGATGTATGAGAATTAGAGAAAGGTTATCTTGATGGAGAAGGAATAGAACTTGTAAAAAAATACGATGAAACTGAAACTATGAGTGAAGAAGAGCTAATAGAGTTTCATAAACAGCAATTAGAAGAACTGTGAATTATAGGTATGGAATGACTCATCAGATTTTGACCTACAGAATATAGGAATCAATTTGGAAAAATGATAGCATGAAGAATTTTATGAGATATACCTAACTCTATCACTGTTAGTGTATTGCATAGTATGTGAATTTCATTATGATTTGAGGAAATGTTGTTAGAGGGTAACTTAAATAGGGATGAGCTTATCAAGAAACATAAAAGTGATTTAGAAAATATATGAATTAATAACGCTTTTGAATTAATAGATTTTGGTTCTGTGAAGTATATAAGGAATTTTGGACGTTTCCCAATCTGAAAAATTTTATGACGGGTCAAAGATTCTATTAATAAAGAAATTTTACAGGAGTTATGAGAGTTACTTTTCTGAATTCAAGAAGATAAAACTATAGAAAACCATAAAATAAAATTAGCTGAGTTGTGAATACTCAATAATGATGATTTACTTTCATTTTGAGCTAAAAAATATCAAAAACGTTTTTGAGTGACGATAGCCTGAAAGATTTTAGGAGAAAGTACTAGGTTAGTTACAAAAGAAAGATTATATGATATATGAATTGCTATATGATTTTGAGAAGTATTTATGATAGAAAAATTATCTATTGAGGAACTTACTAAGAAGCATAAAGTGGATTTAACTAATATTTGAATACAGGACACATATTCTCTTGTTAATTTTTCACCTAGAGACTATAGAGATAAGTTTTGATTAGCTATTATTTGAAAAATTTTATGACAAAGTACGACTACTATAACAATTGAGAAGTTACAAGAGTTATGAGAACTTATTTTTTGAATACAGGAGGATAAGACAATAGAAAATTATAAGTTAGAACTTGAATCTTTTGGAATATATAATAATAATACATTACTTGATTTTTGAGTTAATGCTTTTAGGGATAAAATATGAGTATTAGTAGCTTGAAAAATATTATGACAAAGTATAGGTCGTATTACAATTGAGATATTGCAAGAATTGTGAGAAATTTTATTTTGATCTCTTAAGGAGGAAACTATAAAGATACATAAGAATGAGCTAAGATGACTTGAAATAACAGACTTTGAATGACTACTTAAACTTTGAGTTGTAAAGTACAAAAAAAGTTTCTGAAAAATCTCTATTATCAGAATTTTAGGATATAGCCCTGATATAATAAAAAAAGATAACTTAAAAGAACTTTGAGAAGCGATTTTTTGAATACAAGAAGACACTACCCTAAAAGATCATAAAGAAAAACTATCATTATTAGGCATACAAAACACTAAACAATTGATAGAGTTCGGACCTACAAATTATAGAGGTAAATTTGGTAATGCAGTAGCCTGAAAGGTCCTATGATATCCATTAAAAAGTATAAATAAGAATATTATAAAAGAATTGTGAGAAGCATTATTTCCAGAAGACAAAAAATAAGCATGACAAAACTCACGTACGAAGATATAGAATTTTTCTTGGAGACCTATTGAGACTCTGAGTTTATACAAGACACTCGACCAATGCCACCAAGTGAGTTTGTTATGACAACTCCACATACTATCTTTGTAGAGAAAAGATACCCTACTAAGATTATAAATGACTATTCTAAGAATAAATTTTTCAATCTCTTAAAAATAGCTCAAAAGGGATATTTCACCTTTCTTATATATGATTTCGGTTTTCTTACTGGGTTTGAATATACAAAAGAAGATATAGCGAGAATAAAAGAAATATTCAAAGTTTATATAATGGAGGAAGGTGATGGAGCTACTTTTAATATTATAGAAGACTCTCTCGAAGAAACTACAAGGTGAGCTACCTTTAAACTTAATTCAAAGTACGCAACTAATGATATGCTTGATGCTCACTTAGAAGAATTTCAGAAATTATTGTATGAAGGTTTTTATCTTCAAGCAGAGGTTTTTGATAAATGAATGCTTGTAAGAAATATATTAAAAGAATGAGAACAACTCTATAGAAAAATTACAGATGCAGAAAAGAATCTTCTCTGAAGGAAGTTATACAATGACGTAATGGGACATCTTTGAAAAATGACGAATAGTACAGATGAAATTATTCTTTCTTACCAAATAGGTGATTTTCTGCGAAACAAATATTACTATTATGACTTACTCTACAAGCTTCATTTAGAGTACAAACTCAATATTCGGTATATAAAAATACGAAAACAACAAATTTATCTCCATTTAGAGGAATTTAAAGACATAGAGAAAGAATTATTTTATGACACTTTTATAGATAATATAGATATTGAAGGCTCATGATTTTTCGAAGAAAAGCTCTATGTAAAGACATATTATGTATCATTTCAAAAGAACTCTGTTACAAAAGAATTATTACAACTCTATTATGATTATAGAAAAGTACATAATCAGAAGTGAGAAAAATTTGTGAAATATGAAGATTTAAAGACTTTTATGACAACTCATCAAAAGAATTTTCCAAATTTATATAATTCATACATAGAAAATAAGTATAAGTTTGATGATACTACAACAAAATGACTCTTATGAAAAGTAAGTGATAGAATCAAAGATGGCTTAAGTATAAAAACAAAGGGAAATTTCTTTTGAACTCTCTCTTATTGAATAGAAAGCCAATACTAAAGGTATAAAATACAAAGAGTTCTCCTTTGTTCCACTACTAAAAATTCAAAATAATCTTAAATTTAAGACTGCTTGCAAGCGGTCTTATTTTTTACCTCACAGGATATGTCTTCACAAATTACTACATCTCTCACACTCATCGAATCTGATGAATACGCTGAAAGAATATGACGCGTGAGTGATATTATTTTAGAGGACTTATCTGTTAAAGGATATTTCGATGAATGATATGGAAAATAATTATAAGAAACGACATAATAGATATCACTTAGAGCAAGCATTACTTACTACGATGGATAAACAGTTTCTTCAAGAACTCATTAATGAGAAAAAAGAAGAATCTCAAAACCTCAGAAATAATTTAAAAGTAAAAATGCAGAAACTTATGTTAAAACCCTATTATGAATTTCTTCCTGAGACATCTCGTTATCTCTTGCAAAGGATAATATTTGAATATGAAGGGTGACCTGAGCTTATGCAAATGGAATCTACAATAGAGAATTGGAAATATATGATACAACTCAAGTATGAGAATAAAAGAAATAAAGATTCTCTCACAAAAGGAGATATCATGAAAGTAAAAGAAATTCCGATTGAAATACTTGTAGAAAAATTTATAGGAGCAAAGATACCTAAAAATCAAATAATAGAATGTCTTTTTCATAAAGATAGTACTGGGAGTCTCAAAATATACCCTGAAACAAACTCTTTCTACTGCTTTGGCTGTCAGAAAGGATGAACTACTATTGAGTTTACAGCTAATTTTTTAGAAATATCTAATAAAGAAGCCATTACTAAACTCAAACAATACCTTATTTATTAAACATATTATTATGTCTAAAACATTCGAAGATATACAGGATGAATCTCTTAAAGAGCTTGATTCTCACTTCAAAGAAGAAACAACAACTTCTCCAAAAAACACACAAACCAAGAATGCATCCTCAGCACTTATTAATCACATAGATATTGAGGAAAATATTCTCATAGATACGATTATTCAAGGAAAAGAATCCTATTTTAGTTTTGCAGATATAAGTAGCCAGGTTATTGAAAAACGACAGAGTATGAACATAGATTGAACCATCTACAATCCACTAAAATATGATTCAGAATATATAAAGTCCTGAATGCTTCTATTCCCTACTACGATTTCTGAATACGAATCAAAGAAAAAACTCTTAGAGGAAATACAAGACTTTATTCATTACTATGTAGACATCCCTGAAGAATTTGAAGTAATATCAGCATACTATATATTTATGACGTATTTCTTTTCACAATTTACAGAAGTTCCCTATCTCAGAGTTATAGGAGATTATGGAAGTGGAAAGAGTCGATTCCTAAAAGCAGTAGGAGGACTTTGCTACCAACCTATTATGGCAAATTGATGAATCTCTACAGCAGCACTCTTTCGAGTCATAGATATAGTACAAGGAACTCTTGTCTTTGATGAAGCAGATATTAAAGCCTCAGATACTACTAATGATATGGTAAAAATACTCAATAACTGATTCCAAAAAGGTCTTCCTATTATGAGAGCAGATGGTGAGAAATTTGAGCCAAAATCATATAGAGTATTTTGACCTAAGATTATATGAAGTCGTGAAAGCTTTTCAGACATAGCTCTAGAAAGTCGATGCATCTCATTTGTGATGAGACGAACAGAGCGAAATGATATTCCTGTGAATTTAGATAGTACTTTTGAAGAAAAATCTCTACAACTGAGAAATAAACTCCTCAGATATAGGTATGATAATTGGAATAAGATAGAACTCTCTAATGAGAGGATAGAAGATTTAGAATCAAGATTGAATCAGATTATCAATCCTATCCTTTCAGTTTGTAGCGATGAAGATGATAGAACTGTTATTATTCTCAATAGTTTTAACTTTCAAGAAGAGCTCTTAAAAGATAGATTTCTTTCACTTGAATGAAGAATATTCAAAGCCATCAAATCTCTCTCTGAGAGAAACGAGGAGCTAGAATATAAAATGATACTCAACTTTATACAAGATGAGTTTAAAATCACACACAGAAGACTCTGAGCTATACTTAAAGCTCATCAAATACAAGTAAGGAGAAAGAATACAGGTTTTGTGTTTAATATAGTAGAAAATAATGTTATTTTGAAAAAATATTATAAACAATATGGAGTCTCCTTCTAAAACACATACACAACATGCACATAGTTCACTCTTGGGGTTGAAAGGGGAATAAAGGGTGACGAGAGAAAAGCAAAGGTCCTTTAGGACTTGCGGTCTCGTGCCCTAATCCCCTTTCTCTATAGAGTGAATGAAGTGTAGGAAGTGAATGTTATATGAGAAGGTAAGTTTTTAACTATCTTTCTACATAAAAAAATATAATGTCTGTATTTCCTGCAAATCCTTCTTATATTGATTATTAGATTACTTAAACAATACAAAATGAAAAGAGTTGCCATATATATAAGAGTTTCGACTGATGAACAGGTACAACACGGAAATTGACTTGAAATGCAAAAAGATGCACTCATAAAGTATGTTGAATCCCAATCTTTTAGTATTGAGGATTGTCATATATTTACTGATGAGGGAAAATCTTGAGCTCAAAAAGAAGATAGACCTGCTCTCAAGAAATTACTTGAATCAGCTCAAAGACAAGAATTTGATATAGTACTTGTATGGAAAGTGGATAGATTTTTCAGAAAAACATTATATCTCTTAGAATGAATTGAAACACTTGAAAAAATGTGAGTATGATTTCGTTCTATTACTCAGCCTTTTGATACGACTCAAGCATTCTGAAAGATGATGCTACAAATGATGGGAGTTATAGCAGAGCTTGAAAGAGAACTCATAAAAGAGAGAACACAGAGTGGTATATTAGCATCAATGAGAAAATGAAAGTGGTGTCGAGGAAGGACTCCCTATGGATATACAAAAAATACTGATGGTTTCCTAGAGGTAAACGAAGAAGAAGCAAAAATTATTCGCATGATATATACTATGCTTATAAAAGAATGACTTTCAGTATGGGAAATAGCTCAGAAACTTACAGAGATGGGGATAGAGACGTTTTCAAGTAAATATAAAGGAACTGGTACATCATTTTGGAGAAAATCAACACTACTCAAAATTCTCCATAGTGAAATATACATGGGGCGACTAGTACAGAATAAGTTCTATACAAAGAACTGAAAGAGAATGGAAAAACCTGAATCCGAATGGCTTATTTCAAAATGCCCAAATATTATAAATGAGAAAGATTTCTCTATAGCTCAAAAGGTATTAATCGAGAATCAAAAATTTGCTCGTAGGAATACTAGAAAAAATACTACTTATATGCTTTGAAAACTTATTGAATGTCAGTCTTCATGATATAAATATGCAGGATATACAAGCTCGAAAGGAACAAAGAATTATAAAATCAATGTAAATAAAACAAAAATAGCAAACTTTGAAGCTATCTGACAAAAATGAGTTTCAGCCTTGAAAATAGATACTATTGTATGGGAAAGAATGAAATCCATATTACAACATCCTCAAATTCTTGAAAAAGAACTCAGTAAAAGCCATGATCAACTTTGAGATAAGCAATGAGAAATAAAAAGTAAAATACAATTGCTCAATGAATCTCTTAGTAAGATAGAAGATAATTCTACATGACTTTTGAAACTTATCTCTTGAAGTGATGAAAGCTCTGTGAACTATGTTCAATCACAACTCACACACAACGCACGCAAGACACAGGAGATTAAGGCAGAAAAGATAGCACTAGAATCACAGTTCGGTGGAGTAGAGAATGTCCGTAGCAAGATGGATGATTTTATGAATGTAGTGAACATAGTGAAGGACAATCTTGATAAGCTCAGTTATGAATCAAAAACACAAATCTGTCAGTTACTTATTCAAAAAGTTATATTTGATGGAACACATGCAGAAATATGTTTTATTGTTCCTCTTAGTCCTGATACTCAGAAGAAACTTTGAGAAAACCATGCTGAGAAGTTCTTCCACTCTCCTAAGTCTTATATAGAAGAACAAAGCAAGAGGTTTAAAAATAACTTTGATACATGATTAGAAGTATTAAACCAATTGCGAACGTATTACCACCATACTAAAATCAATAAAAAACACTCATCCAAATTGGATGAGTGTTTTTTATATTACACTACATTAATTTTTCAACCATTTGAGCAGTTTCATAAACTTGTTCATTTGATATATTATCTTTTTGAGGGGCTATATCAACAATATTTTCTAAATCAGTAAGTAATCTGAATCTTTGAACAAAAATTAATTTACTAAAAGTGAACTCTTTATCAACGTCTCATTCTCTTTTTACAAAAAACCTTATAGTTTTATCAGAAACTTCCGTAACATGTATACTATGATCATTTGTAAATTGAACATCCTGTATTCATAATATACTCGTTCATCCATCTGCTATTTCTTTACACATTAAAATTCACTTCCCTTCAATTCTTAGTACTATTCACCCCCTTAATCATTCACTGAGTAAATCTTCTTGTTGTTGAGATTCATTTAATCACATAGATTTTTCTTATATATTATAATAACTAGTTTATACCCTATTTGTAGTTATTCTCAAGTTATATTTTGACTTTTTTTGGGAATGCTGTAATACTCAAGAAGTTCTTTGGCGAGTTCTCAGAACATATAGGCAGATGTGGCACCTCAGTACTGGCTCGTACGTGGCCTGTCAAGTTTTACGAGTATAACAAATCTTGGGTCTTCAGCCGGAGCATATCCAGCAAAAGATCCAGTTGTGGAAGCAATTCACGTTTCATACTGTCACCTATAGGCAATTTGAGATGTCCCTGTCTTTCCAGCTATAGAGTATCACTCTACTCTCCCATTACTAGCAACCCCATCATCAACAGATGCAACAAGCATTTCTGTCACAATTGCTGCAGTATTTTCCTTGAGAACTCTTCTCACAGCCTGAGGCTTATAGGTTATCTGCTTCCCATTACTATATTTCACTGATTCTACCAGATAGGGTTTCATATATATTCATCCATTCGCGATAGTAGCGTAGGCTGAAGCTATTTGTAATGGAGTCACACTGACTCACAGTCAATAAGAACTCGTTAATAACTTTGCTATTGACCATTTTTCATATGGTTCAATTTTTGAGGTTACCTCCCCATCAAGTGTCACTCAGGTTTTTTCTCAGAATCAAAAATCAATAAAGTATTTATGAACCAGCGCTTTTCACATTTTCTGCACTATACGAATCATTCATACATTACATGAGTAGTTAAATGCATTCTGAAAAGTGTTATATCCAAGACAATCATCATCTACATTTCTAATAGTAAAGTTATCAATGGTTACTTTTCAATCATCTTGGTAAAAATCATAGCGTTTTATTTCTCAACTATCTATTCCCCCAGCTATCGTAACAGTTTTCATAATACTCCCCGGTTCATAGAGACTAGAAATAGTTTCGTTTTGATATACTCCAGCTCAGAATTCATTTTTATATATGTATTTAGTTTTTTCATAATCTGCGTATTCTTCTCTGAGAGATGCTCTGAGATATACTACTTTTCAATCGTAGATATATTTATCTCATCTTTCTATATCTTCTACAAAAACAGTCTTTCATAATAGGTCTGTTTCTGGATTTGGATACTCTACGTAATTAACTTTTTTTAATTCATATACTTCTCATGGATTATTAGGATCAAAACTTGGGTAATTAGCCATAGAAAGTATACGTCCAGTTTTAGGTTCAAGCACAACAATGCTTCACTTATTAGCTCCATACTTTTTAACTCAGGCTTCTAGTATAGCTTCTACCTTTCTTTGTACGTTTCTATCAATAGTAGTTTGAATATCAACTCATTCTAGCGCGCTTATATTATCTTTTCAAAAAGAAACAGGATCTATATTACGGCCTTTAATATCCTTCTTAGAAACAAGCTCTCAAGGATTTCATCTCAAGGAATCATTAAAATATCACTCTAATCAATACCTCCCTACTCAGCTATTATCTAAAAATCATAAAATTTGAGACCCAACAATATTTTCTGGATAAATACGCTGCGCATGTGGACTTAGAATAATAAATCAGCTTATACTTTCCTCCGCGTCAATGATTCACTGCCTGAGGGCTTGATTTTCATCACTCATATATTGTTCAATTTCATCTGAAACAGCAAGAGAAAGTTTTTGATAAATCGGAACATATCTCAAATCTCTTGACCTTACTGCATACACAATATTTTCTACGTCTCATCAATAGAGTGACACATACTTCTCTGAAAATTCCTGTACGCTCACTAATTCCTCTGGATTAATGTATAATCAATTCTCAGATGGGTATACTCAAATAATTCACCAGGAAAGTATAGTTTTCTCATCCTCTGGACTCATTGTTTCCCTGAGTTTAACACTTGTAATCTTATCTTTAGATATTCTTTCTTCAATTTTATTAGATATTATTTCTTTTACAAAAACTTCACTATTTTGATAATCAGGAATTTCTAGTACTCTCATAAACCGTAAAAGTTCATCATAACACTCTTTAGAAGTTTTTATATAACACATTTCTGTATAAAGCATCTCAGTAAGAAAGCTTTCAAGTTTTGATTTATCTCCATCTATTTGAGGATCAATTGCAATATCATTTAAATCTACTGATGTTGAAAAGACTGTTCCATCTTTCATGGAATTACTCGCTAGAGAATATATGGTTCCTCTTGTTACAGGAATTTCAACCTCTCACACTTGCTGATTATATGCTAACTGATCATAAAACTGATAATTGACTACTGTATAAGAAAAAGTTTCCCAAATAATCGCAAAATAAAATAATGCAAAGAAGACTATTACAAAATATTCTCTTGGGTATCTGTCAAAAAAATTAAAAAAATTATTTGAAATATTGCTTTTTCTAGGATTCATATGTAATGATAATTTTTTTACAAAATAATTATAGAAGTATTATATTTGTTTTTTAGTTCTTGAAAAGCTATAAATTAGGATTTTTTTGTTTGCAAAAGATTATTTCTTCCTATAATCCTTTTAGTAATTTACGAGCGTATTTTTCTGGTTTATTACATTTTACATTTTAAAAAATACAAAACATGACTGTTACAAAACAAGATAAAGAAGCAATTATCAGCAAATTTGCAAAAGCTAAAGGAGACACTGGTTCTGCTGAAGTACAAATTGCAATACTTACTGCTAATATTGAAAACCTAAAGGAACATTTATCTGAACATAAAAAAGATAACCATTCAAGAAGAGGAATCATGATGATGGTAGCAAAAAGAAGAAAAATGCTCGCATATCTTAAAAGAAAAGATACTGCTAAATATGAAGAAGTTATCAAAGCTCTTGAAATTAGAAAATAATTATAAGAAATAAAAAAGACCCCCTCAAATATTGAGAGGGTCTTTTTTATTTTTAACATTACTGACAACGAATTTCCTCTAACTTATATTCAATAATAGATTCTCAAAGAATAAATAAAGTTCTTTCAATAAATCTATCTATAACCAAGTATTCATAATCATTGATTTCAAGAACTATAGTTAATATGGTTTGATTTTCAGAAATTTTCTTAGTATGTAACTCATCAATATTTATCTCCATAGTAAAGAGTGTTTCAGAAATTACTTTCATCATACCAATTTTATTTTCAAGCGTCATGGAAATTCGGAAGAGTGTTAAAGCTTCTTCTCACTTTACATACGCATTCATAAGTCGATCTTTATTTACTCACTCAAGAACCCTGCAGCTTCTTTTATGAATTGTGAAGTTTCATCTTGAGTTGATATGAGACACTATAGGTTCACTACTGTCTTCTCAGCGACATATATTACATGTTTTATATGGAAGGCCTTCCTCTCCTCAAATAATAATTTCTTTTCTAGTTTCAGCCTGCTTTGCAATTAGTTTTCATTGGTCGGTATCTTGGGATATATCACTTTTTATATAATGAATATTTTGAGATTTTAGTATTCTCCTAATGAGTGATGGTGGAGTAATAGAAAAATTTCACACTTGCTCAAGTAACTGTAACCTGTCCTCCATATTGAACTCACGATCATCTATAACCCTCATAACGGTTAAATCTTTATCAAGAGCTGGTTGTCCGGCTTTTTCTAAATATTTATTAATAATTTCTTTCCCTCTATCTCTATGAGTCTCTTTATCTCACCTGCGTAGGTAAGCTTTAATATTATTTTTTGCTTTTATTGTTTTTACAAATCAGAGCCAGAATGGACTTGGCTTTCTTTTTTTATCTATAACTATTTCAATAACATCCCCGTTTTGAAGCTCTTTATCAAGGGGATGAACGACTCAATTTACCTTTGATATTGTAATGTGATCTCACAAATCAGTATGAACATGGTAGGCAAAATCTACCGGAGTAGAACCAGTAGGAAGATTTATTAAATCACCATTTGGAGTAAACACAAATATTCTATTTTTGAATGTATCGATTTTTAGTAAGCTCAGCAAGTCATTATTTCCTACATTATTCACCATCTCTTTGAGATCATTAACCCAATCTATTTCTGTTGAAATTTTACTTCCAGACTCTTTATACTCAAAATGTGCAGCCACTCAGATTTCAGCTCTTTTATGCATTTCATGAGTTCTAATTTGGAGCTCTGTTGGCTGCTTTGTGAAGTTTTTTAAAAATCACACAATAGTAGTATGGAGACTTTGATATCCATTTGGTTTCGGAAGGGCTATGTAATCCTTAAATCTATAAGGGAGAGTATACCAAGCCCCATGAATTTCTCATAATACTCTATAACAGTCTGCAACACTAGGGACTACAATTCGAATTCAATAAATATCATATAGATCCTGAGGATGCTCAATCCCCTTTCTCTGCATTTTTTTATAAATTGAATATGGTGTTTTAATGCGGAAATCAACTATATGAGGAATATCGATTCACTCTAAAAGCTTTTGAATCTCTAAAACTGCTGAGTTTTGGAATTCTTTTCTAGTATCTTTTAGTAGTGCAAGTTCTCATAATAGTTTTTTCTTTTCTTCTGGATGTAATACAGCAAAACACTCTTCTTCTAGAGAACTTTTTAAATTATAAAGTCAGAGTCTTCCTGCTATAGGAGCATATATATTGAGCGTTTCTAATGCAATTCGTTCTCTTTTATCAGGATTTGGGTGACTCATAAGAGTCTGCATATTATGCTGCCTATCA
>JAWUVV010000029.1:0-8296 GCA_034112165.1 Candidatus Altimarinota bacterium | reverse complement strand
CATCGTATCAACGACTCTTGGAAAATTATTCCAACGGATAATTGAAAGTCCTCGTGTCAGCATTAATCTGAGTGTATTTCCAACCATAGTTTTGTATTTTTTGTAGAGAACGAATGCTTCGTTCCGAGCTAATATTTAAAGCAAATTATACGGAGAAATAAAAAAATCCCAAGCGGGATTTTAGATTTATACTCATTTAGTCTGTATGTTACCTCAGTATTTTGGTTGATGTATATTGTACTCATCAAGTTATTTCTTTTAAAGCTAGGTTAGTTCGTCCTGTCTCTTCAATAAAAATAGTTGCAGCCTCAACATCAGGTTCTGATTTTCTAGCTGTTTGTTGCAGAAATTTATAAGCTTCAAATCATTCTCAAGCCCCAATAAATTTTCATAGTTCTAGGACATCATATGGTGAGCTTGATACTAATGCAGTTTTTAATACAAAGACCATTGCTTGTAATTCTCTCATGCATTTTGCCATGGCAACGGGATCTCATTTTGCATTTTCTACTTCTGTCTGCATTCGTTCTTTATATCATTGAGAAGTCATTTCAAAAAACTCAGGAGTTCATAAAATCCTATCGCAAATTGCGTAAAATTCTGGTAAAATATTTTTTTCTACATCTCGATTCTCAAAACCTATACTCATAATATGTATTTAAAATATAAATAATTACTTCTATAATACATAAATATATAATTTGTCAAATATATTTTCTCGATTCTCTCTCGCTTTGATGCGTATTATGGGTAAAATACAGAAAATTTTAAAAACAAAAATATGAAGATTTGAATAGATGGGAGAATTTGTGATGAAAACAGCTTGTATGCGCTGTTTTGCGTTGAGCTTATTGAGGCCTTTGTTGCAGAAAATAGTGAGCATGAAATAATAATATACAGGAAATCGAATCTAAATCTCCATAGAAGTAGTGTCATTCATAATGTAACTGCTGGAAAAATCTTTAAAAAAGAGAATTTTGCATTTATGGTATTCTTTGATTATTGCATTCCTCAAGGTTACAAAGGTGAGTATTCTATTGTACTAGAAGGACTAAAAGAAATATTTTTTCCAAGAAAACAGTGGTTACTGCGAAAAATACATAGTTATAAACTGACAAAAGCGATAGAAAAAAGTAAAAATATTATAGCTCTTGATGGAGGAACTGCTCTTGAACTCAATGAACGTCTTAATGTGGTAGAAGGTAAAATCAGAAAAATCTGATGATTTTTTCCTATATATAAAACCAATACAGAAACATTAACACACGCTGATATAAAAACAAAACATAATCTGCGCGGTGAATATCTCATATATGACTCAGGAAATGAAGTACATAATAATTTTGAACGAATTCTCAAAACTATTAAAAAACTCAAAGATAACTGAGTAATTGTATATATCATTATTCTTTGTGACGAAACAACCAAGGATCTAGATATTAGAGGGAAAGTTATCGAGTATGATATCGCACATCAAATATTATTTTTAGGGCAAGTATCAAAAGATATAGAGCATCTATATTATCAGCAATCACTGTGAGTTATATTTTCAAGTATTTATGAATCATTTCCATTTCAATTTATAAAAGCTATTGCCTATAATTGTCATATTTTTGCGAACGATATTCCAGCAAACAGGCAAGTTATGAAAGAATCAATCAGTTACTTAGATCCTCTCTCTATTCACAATATGCGTGATACTATTCAATATCAAATTTGAAAAAAAGGCTGAGAAAACTATGGAGAAGTTTTAAAACTCTATGCTCCATACAATAGTGCTAGGCAACTGAGTGATATAGTTGAAATGAAAAAATAGACTTCTATTAAAAACATAGTATATTACTTATATGAGTAACCTTACAGAGCGAAACATACAAATCTTAAAGATAATCATCGAGGAATATATAAAAACTGGTGGTGTTTTAGGGAGTAAACTTTTACTCAAAAAATATGACTTATGAGTTTCAAGTGCTACGGTTCGTAATGATATGGCCACCCTTGAAACACTTGAGCTGATTTATCAACCATATAACTCAGCTGGGAGACTCCCTACAGCTAAATGACTTAGGGCCTTTGTGAACTATATGATGCAGCAAACTCCAGAATATTTTTTAGAGCAAAAAAATAGTGAAGTCCATACAAAAAATCTCAGAGAGTTTTCTGATTTCGTACATAATATCGTGTTTAATCTCGCAAAGAATACGAAGGAAATTGCATTCTTTGTACTACCAGATAAGCACATTTCAGAGTATTCAGGGGTTTCTCAGTTTTTAATTAGAAATCAAAAACGCATGTGAGATGAGGTACTGATGCTCATTAAAATGCTTGAGGATAAGCCTAATTTTTCAAATTTTGTATCAGGTTTTCCAATTAGAGCGTGAGTGAATACATTTATCTGAGAAGAGAATATACTTCCCTATCTCAAGGATTATACCATCATCCTCAAACCAATAGAAATAGATGAGTGTATCTGATATGTCTGAATCATCTGAGGACTTAAAATGAACTATAGTTTTAATATTAGCGCAGTAAAAGGGATTATTTAGTAAGCACTGATAGGCTTCTTTCAAACTCTTCTGGGCTTCAATTATTCTCAATCATAATATCACAATATTCTAAACACTTTCACACATTCTGTATGCTTCATTCATCTAGTTTCTCAATATTTAGAAAACTCTCATAATCTCATGAGAATTTTTTATTTTTAATAAGTCTCCTATAACGAAGTCTTGTATCACTCTCAATTCACACAAAAGTCGTATTATGTAAATTTTTGCAATACTCTACTTGTCATATTTGACGCATTCATGTTATGATTATTTTTTTGTCCCTTGTATTTTCAACTATAATTTTAGCAAGGTACTCATCACCATGGCTTTGTGAAAATTCTTTTCAAATAGTAATTAAATTTTCCCTTGAAGGCTCTATTCCTCTCTTAGTGGCTGTTATTCTCAAGGCTTCGCTGATAGGAAAACTTGGGATTGATAATTTTTTTGATAGGTAATCTCAAGCGTAGTCTTTTCAACTTCCAGCTCTTCCTATTATCGCAATTATATCTTTCATATAAGTTATTATCCACTAAATCATCCTTTTGCATTTTTGTTTCTTGGACTACCAGGAAAGGTATCACTATAGACGCAGCCACAATAGTTTTGCCTAAAAATATCATGTTCATTGGTGTAATCAACACTTCTTTGGAATCACCCGTTTTTTCTGAATGCTAGTTTTAGAAATTCGAGATTTTTTTGAAGTCACTCTTTTTGTAATTCTGTTTCTTTGAAGTCTCACAAATCTATCATTTCTTGGATTGAAACTCATAGTATTTCACTTGCTTGAGTTCGCTCATCATCTGAAAGCTTTTGTTGCGCAGTAGTTCTACTATCCCACTTTTCTCATAAATCGAACATTTTTTCCATATCTTTATGTGGAGAGTTATTGAGACTACTCGTCCATTTTGAAATTCCCATTTCTCTTGCTAATCTGGCTGTTCGCTCGAGTCTCATATCATAACACTCTGTACATTTCTCTCCTCTCTCGGGTGTATCCTCGAGTCCTTTAATCTTAGTAAAAAAGTTCTTTACATCATATTCTCACTTGATATATGCTACTCACTCTATTTCACATACCTGAACAAAAGCTTCATAGCGTTTTTCGTATTCTGCAACTGGTTGGATATTTGGATCATACCAGTAGGCAATCACTTCGAATTCTTGTTTTAAATCCATGAGTGGAACCGTCGCATCGGGTCAGCAACATATATGTACCAAAACCTTTTCTTTTTGCTCTAACACTGATTTAATTGGTTTATAGGTCAGTCTATGAATCCCCGTTACATCTGATATTTTTTGCAGCGCATCTTTGTGCTTTTTCGTTCCATATCCTGCGTTTGTCTCAAGTCATAGCTCTGGATAGAGTGATGCGTATTGCTGCATGAGCTTATCACGAAATACTTTCGCAATTATGCTTGCAGCTCCAATTTCAGAAACTTTTCCATCCCCTCATACAATGTAGAGAGGTTTTTGATCTAGCTCCTGAAATACATAGTTATCACGTCCATCTATGACGACTGATATTTCTGAAAGCTCTTTTGGTATTTTTCTTTGTATTTCAATGATCGCTCGACGCATAGCCTCTCTATTTGCCTGACGGATATTTATCTCATCTATTACAAAATTATCTACGACTCATACTCAAAAGTAAAGTTTTCACTGCCTAGAGTATTCAATAAGCTCAATATATAACTCTTGTCTTTTTTTGTTGCTAAGTTTTTTTGAATCATTCATGCGTGAGATGAACTCTCTACTTGGCTTATCATTAGAATTCCAAGCAAGCGCGCAGGCAACTACGCTTCAGCACCATGGTCATCTACCAGCCTCATCAATCCCAATTTTTACCTTTGTTCGTATATCCAAAATATAGAGCTATGAAATATATACTTGTCATTATAGTAATATGAGTGTCTGAGAGAAAAGTTTTTCACACAATTGTTATAATATCCCTTGATTTCTAGCTCAGAGCGAATATATTTAGAAACATACTTACTAGCAAAATATATGGACGAAATTCGAAACGTAATAATCCAGGTTGAAAACCTCAAAGCAGATAAAAAATTTGTAGAGGCTATTGCTCTGTTGCAAAAGACATTGGTGAAATATTCAGATGATTATAGGCTCTACGAAGAACTCGCAGATATTTATCTCTATATGGGTGATAATGATAAGGCTTTTGCTGCCCTTGATTTTTCTCTCACGCTTAACGAACTCTCAGCAACTGGAAATTATCTCAAAGGGTTTATACTCTTAGGAGAGGATAAAGTAGTTGAATCAATAGAGTATCTTGAAAAATCTAATACTCTTTTTGGAAATAACGCAGAGGTTCTTAGAAATCTAGGATGGGCCTATACTATGTCTAACCAACATGACAGAGGTATCGTTATACTTAAGAGAGCTCTGAATATATCTCCTGAGGATGAGCTCATAACTGAGGACCTTGCAATGGCTCTTATAGGAACTGGTGATATTAGATGAGGAAATAAACTCTTGAAAAAAATCGGTAAATCTCCTGCTAACTCATAATCATCACTCCTGCTTTTGAGCTTCACTCGTAAACATATTCCAGCAAAGACACTCTGTATTATAGATATAGGGAGTTATAAACTCAGAGCATGTTGAGCAAAGTTTAAAAACAAAGAGATAGAGATTCTCGCTTACAGAGAAAAACGGCAAGATATATCCTACTTTGCAAACAATGAATGCCTCAACCTTCCAGGACTTTGTGAAAACATTTGAAGTATCATTACAGCTTTGGAGGCCCAAACTGATACAAAATACCAAGATATAGTTATAAACTATCCTTTTTGAGAGCTTTTCGTGTGATCAAAAAATATTAATTATAAGAGAAAACATCCACATAAAAAAATAGACAGTATCGAGCTTTTAGAAATACTCAGCTCAGTAGAAAAACTCTGCCTCAAACATCTTGCTGGTCAAATAGATAAATTTTATGGTCTCAGTCAAAAAGAGGTCCAAATACTCCTCTCTCGAGTTAATAGTATTTCTATAGACTCTAAAAAACAAGACCAAATTATAGGGCAAGAAGGAGAAAATATGAAAATATCACTTTTAAATGCGTTCATCCCATCTCTCAAACACGCCCTGATTTCTCAAATAGGAAATGTTTTAGGAAAAAATATTTATAGAATACTTCCAAGCGAATATTGCATTAGTAAAATATTTAATCAAAACAATATCCTTATAGTAAATCTATGAGCAACCCAAACTACGCTGACTCTAAAGTCTGAGTGAGAAATTTCAGGGATATCAAAGATCTCTATATGAATCAATGACCTTGCTAATAAAATAGCAAAATCTACGTGAGAAAGAAAAGCAGAGATAATCAGAAAACTAGGCGAAGATGAATATTATTACCAAGAAAAACAAGATTTTCTCTCTATATGGGGAGAAAGTCTTGGGATTACGCTCTCAGAGCTCCTATGATCAAAGGTCTGTCCTAAAAAAATATATGTATGATGAGGGTGATCAAATAATAATTTTATTAAAGATTTTATTAAAAACCACGATTTCAGAAAATACGATATCAAAATAGTCAAAGATATGGAATTTGTCAGTGAAGATCTTGCTGATATTTTTGCCTGCATGAAAAACTTGAAACTTGAAGATATACAAAGAATTCCCCTTGATATCTATACGCTGCTGCACGAAACAAATACGATTATATCTCGTGAAAAAGATATAGTGAGTACTTGCCTGAAAAAAGCGATTAAAAATCTCTGATATATAGGGTCATAAAAAAAATAATCTCCATTTGGAGATTATTTTTTTAACTGTGCATTGTGCTCAGTTACTTTTTCTATGAAATAATCCTCAAGTGATCATGTGAGTTTTTTCACTGCTTGTCATTCAACTATGAGATATCACTTATTTATGATACTAATCCTATCACAGATACTCTCAACATCAGCAAGTATATGTGTATTAAAGAATATTGTTGTTCCAGCGTCTCGCAGCTCAACTAATAAATCCTTTACCATTTTTCGTCAAATGGGATCAAGTCCACTCATCGGTTCATCAAGAAATAATAGTTCTGGTTTATTAATAATAGATTGCGCAAGTCACACTCGTTGCAGCATTCCCTTTGAATAACTCTTGAGGTATTTGTCTCCAGCATTTTCAAGTCCAACTCTTATGAGTAAATCTTCTACAGTATTTTTTAGCTTTGTAGATTTAAGTCCGAAAAAACTCCCATTAAACTCAAGAAATTCTCGACCAGTAAGATGTTTGTATAGGTAAGTATTTTCAGGCATAAATCCTATCCTCATCTTACTCTCTATAGTTAAGCCTTCTTCACCAAAAATCTTGATACTTCCAGATTCTGGAGTTATAAGTCCAAGAATAGCCTTCATAGTCGTCGTTTTCCCTGCTCCATTTGGACCAAGAAATCCATAAATTTCTCCTTTTTTAACTCCAAAGCTTACCCCATGAAGTACTTGTTTCTTCGCAAGGGTTTTCTCTATATTTTGAACTTGCAGTATTTCCATCTGATGTTTTTAAAATTATTATTTATATTCTCTTAAAAAGTATAAAAAAAGCAAGATTAATCTAGTTGTTTTAAAAGTTTTTTAAAGAAATTTTTATTTCTCTCAAATAACATTGTTTTATCTATATCTGTTGGATTTATTATAAGATAATTTTCTAACCATGTGAGATCAGAGAAGTATTGTAGTAATCAGTATAATTTAAATGTATCTTCAGAAATATGTGAAAATTTACTTCTATAGAGATGATATTTTTCTTCTGAATATTCTTCTATTTTAAAGAAAATGTTTCACATATAATATCCTACTATATCTATAATGGGGTCACATATATATGCTCACTCCCAATCAATAACATATATACTTCATTTATTTGAAATTATATTATCTCTACGTAGATCACCATGACATAGAACTAATTTTTCATTCTTATGTTTCGTTTTTTCTAATATTAATTGAATTTCTATATATTCATATTGTAACTCTGAATCATCAAACAATCTATCCTTAAACTTTTTTTGATATAAATCATACACTGTACTTTGTGATAAAAAATCAAACTCTTTTATATCAAAACTTTGAATTCTTAAGATAGTTTTTTCTAGCGATGAAATATCAACGTCCTTAGTATCATCAATAATATATTCTTGTATTATATATTTGTTTTCTCCTAAATTTCAAAAGTAGTATATTTTTGGAGCAATATTTACTCATGATAGTTTCTTTGAAAGATTATACTCTTTCTCAAAATTACCTCAGTATTGAGAATCTGATTTATTAATCTTTTCTAGACGTAAAAAGTACGTACCCAAATTAGTTACAACCTTAAAATTTTGATTCGACATTCAACCTAATGTGTCAATATCTTCTAACCCTCAAAATTCAGTTTCATGTCTATTCCATATTTCTTGTATCATTTTTATTTTGTTATGATAATTTATTTCTTCGTACTAGCACAAAATAAATTCTTAAAATTTACCTTCTTGCTCTACCCAGAGAGTCAGAGTTTAGATATCTTCTTCGTATGATTTTCATATGAGATTTATGAGGTAGAGTTGTTGCAGCATAGATTAATAGACTATTACTTTTTTATTCATAAAGGCTCGCAGCCCCTCTGGTCCATTTTCTTTTCCATATCCTGATTTCTTTGGTCATCCAAATGGAAGATGAGGTTTACTCCCAGCTCCAGAATTGATAAAAATCATTCCTCCCTCTAGCTTTGAGGCAATATCCCTACATTGA
>JAWUVV010000028.1:0-18790 GCA_034112165.1 Candidatus Altimarinota bacterium | reverse complement strand
GGAGTTTTTTATAAGTCCTGATTCAAAGAGTTTTTTCCATGTACAATATGAAGAATATTTATAATTTCTTTCACGGTTTCATAATAGATATTATAATCCTGAAATACTAATTTTCGTACTTTAGATGTAATATTATGAGATACTCAAAGTTCTGGGTACTCACAAAGATTGTTCATAAAAAATGATATGAGTTCTTGCTGAAAAGAAACTGCAAAATCTAAATTATAACTTGCATGATATAAAAATATTTGCTCTAGATCACTTTCAGCCGAAGGAAGAATCTTTACTTTCATCGTGAAATGTACTGAGCTGTAAATTCCTCTAACATCTCATTTGCATACTGCTCTGTTAGAATTCTTCATCTCCCTGCCTTTATATCATCAAGTCCTCGCTGAATCCCAGCTTCTAAAACTGCATTTTCAAGCTCTTTCGCTCTTTTGTAAGACATAGTCACTGCAACGGGACGATTCTTTTTTGTGATTATAATTGACTCACTCTGAACTGCATCTAAAAAGGCTCAACAATTTTTTGCTACACTCGTTGCTGAATAAGTTTGCATATTTTTATAATTAATTAGTATATACGTATTATATGCATAATACGTAATAATCAATTAAATTCATGCAACAAAACATACTCATCCTCTGACTTGGGGCCTTTGGTTTTGCGGTTGCAAAGCATCTGGGAGAAAATAATTCAGAACTGACAATATATGCTAGTGAAATAAATGGTGAGATTTATAGTAGTATTTTGGAGACAAGAATGCATCCCTATTTCTTTGATGGGGTTAAGCTTCCTGAAAATATACAGCTCATTGCAAAGAGTGAAGATTTTCTTCCAAACGTAGGACTTATAATTTCTATCATTCCCTGTCAATTTGTGAGCTGAGCTTTTCAGGTTATGAGAGAGTACCTGCAACCTGGAGTATGTATTCTCAATCTTGCAAAATGAATTGATAATGGGAGCATGCAGACGGTGAGTGAAAAACTCTCAGAAGTATTAGTAGATATGGAGTATATCTATGCATATCTAGCAGGTTGAATGATAGCAGAAGAATTAGTGTTTAGAAATATGCTATGAGCAGATATTGTCTGTGAGGATTTCGATACCTGATCACGTCTACAAAAGCTATTTTTATCTGACAGCCTCGATATAAACCTCAAAATAGAAAATACTAAAAATACAGAGCTCTATGCTGCTCTCAAAAATATCATTGCGCTTATACTCTGATATTATGAATGAATGTGAGTTTGAGCAAGTACGCAATGATACTATTTTTCAAAGCTGTTAGAAGAAATCAGGTGAGTTATATCCCTGCTTGGATGAACTGACTCTATAGATTTTACAGATTATGCCCTGTCAGGTGATCTCATCGCAACCTGTTTTTGAGCGAGTAGAAATAGACTCTTAGGAAATATGCTCTGAAAATGAACAGATATTCATGAAGCCTTATGAGAACTCAAAGCTCAAAATAAAATTGCAGAATGATACGAAACTCTCAAATGAATCTATCATATCACTGATGGAAAAGCTGGCTTTGAAGAAATTAATAACTTTGGAAAGAAGTATATAAGTATTGTGTCGGCTGTTTAAATGGTCTCTTTTTTCAAATATGAAATTGTAGCACCATTTTGTTCTACATACTCTCTAATCTCATCTCAGGTATGGTGTTTATATTTTTCAGCAAACACAATTTTTTTTAATCCAGCTGCAATAATTGCTCTTATGCAATCAAAACATGGTTCATATGTACAATATATAGTTGCTCATTCTACAGCAATTCCTTCCCTTGCGGCCCAAACTATAGCATTCATTTCTGCATGTATTTCATACTTATATGACCAATCATGATGGTCTTTTGTGTACTTTCCATCCCAGTAATCACAACAATTAACATATCAAGACGGTGTTCCATTGTATCAAGTAGATACTATTCTCCCTCCCTTCACTATTACTGCTCCCGTTTGCCTAGAAACACATTTTGATGCAGTTGCAAGCTCATAAGCGATGTTGATAAAATTAATATCTCGAAGCATAAATGGTTTTGTAAAGTAAAATATTAATATGATTATAATTAAATTGTGGCTTATGTAAAAAAATATCTTTTTCTCCACATCTTTTCAACATTAAAACTCACTTTGTATTGCGTGCAAGGTGAGTTTTTTTATACTGAAAGCATACTTATTTAACGACGATACATGTTCATAGTAATTGATTGACTGGACGGTTCTGGAAAAGGAACTCAAACAAAACTGGTAGTAGCCCGACTAGAAGCGCTGTGAAAAAAAGTTTTACTCTTAGATTATCCAAGATATTGAGAAAAATCTGCCTACTTTGTAGAACAGTATCTCAACGGAGCTTATGGAAAGGACTTACCACCAAAACTTGCAAGTATATTCTACGCGCTGGATAGGTTTGAGGATAGTTTCAATTTCAAGGATAGCATAGATGAGTATGATTATATCATCTCTAATAGATACGTTTCTGCTAATATGATGCACCATGGAGGAAAAATAAAAGACCCTAAAGAGAGATTAGAATATATCTCTTGGCTGCAGAATCTAGAGTTTGAAATATTTGGAATCCCGCAGCCTGATACAGTTCTCTTTCTAGATGTTCCCCCCGAGGTGAGTCAGAAGCTTGTAGAAAAAAAAGAAGAAAGAGAGTATATAAAATGAGAGACAAATAAAGACCTACATGAGGCAGATGAAAATCATCTGAGGGATGCATATGTTGCAGCTAAACATATCGTCTCTCACTTCTCTAACTGGGAGTCCATAGAGTGCTGCAAAGATTGAAATATACTTCCAATCGATATAATTACACAAAAAATACTTACTAAAATTATATAAATATGAACTTTAGAGAATACGTAGAACTTGCAATTAGAACTGAGTCTCTATGCCCAGTTATTAATCCTGATCATGATCAAGCTAACATAAATGATAGTTTATTTCACTCAGCAATAGGTATCCAAACCGAAATATGAGAAATATTTGAAGCTCTTTTTATAAAAGACTGAGAACTTGATATAGTTAATTTAAGAGAAGAGGTTGGTGATATTATGTGGTATATAGCTATTGCTTGTAAAAAACTTGATTTTTATGATATAGACTTTTCTGAAAAGTTTGATATAGAAAAATACGAAAACTATACAGAATACGCTTACAGATTAAACTACCAAGGGATAGAGCTCCTTGATAGTTTTAAAAAATCGCTTTTTTACAATAAACCTTTTGATACATCTGTAATGAAAGATAGACTTCTAGAAATATATAAACTAGGAGGTGCTTTCGTTGAATTATTAGATTGAAATATTGTGAAAATATGTGAAATAAATATTAAAAAACTACAGGCGAGATATCCTGAAAAATTTACTACTGAAAAGGCAGTAAATAGAGATTTAAAAACTGAAAGAACAATTCTTGAGTCATAAAATATATTTAATATTTCTTAAATTTCTACCATGAAACAATACTTAGATCTCCTGCGAGAAATACAAAACGAGTGAATCCACAAAGATGACAGGACAGGAACAGGAGTTACGAGCGTATTTGGTATGCAGGCAAAATATAATCTTGCTGATGGATTTCCTCTGGTAACTACTAAAAAAACCTTTCTGAGAATTATCATAGTAGAGCTTATTTGGCTGCTGAGAGGAGAAACAAATATTAAATATCTTGTAGATAGAAAATGTCATATCTGGGATGAATGGCCATTTCAAAATTATCTTGAAAAGAATGGTCTTACCGAAAAACTAGAAAAACATTCTGAGGCTTGGCTTGAAGAAAAAAAAGCCTTTATTAAAAAAATAAAAGACCTTCCAGCTGATGATGAGTTTGTCGTAAAATGGTGAGATCTCGGTCCTGTCTATGGTCATCAATGGAGAAATTTTAATGGATGGCATCCACACTCTGCGGCTTCATCTCTCCTTGCAGGAGAGAGTTGAGAGAGGTTTGTAGGAGTGGATCAAATTAAGATGGTCATCGATACTATTAAAAATAATCCTACTGATAGAAGAATTATCGTATCAGCTTGGAATCCAGCTCAAAAGGATGATATGCTCCTCCCTCCTTGTCACGCATTTTTTCAATTTAATGTTGATACTACTCATAATATTCTGAACCTGCAGCTCTACCAACGATCTGCTGATATATTTCTAGGAGTACCATTTAATATCGCTTCATATTCAGTACTACTCATGATGATAGCAGAAATAACCGGGCTCAAAGCTGGGACTTTTGTTCATACTCTCTGAGATGCACATATTTATGATAATCATGTTGATCAAGTACATCAGCAACTTTCGAGAGACCCACTGCCTCTTCCGGAACTTAAAATCAACAAGAGTCTCAAGACTCTTGAAGATATTGAAACCCTAGAGTGGGAAGACTTTGAACTCATAGGATATACCTCTCACTGAGCTATAAAAGCTCCCGTAGCAGTTTAGATAATCCACCCTTGAATTCCCTCCTTTCATACGAAAGCAGGGAGGCTACATTTCGTCAAGAAGTTTTTTATGCTGTGAGAAAATATTTATGATATAATTGTCATAATACTCTTTATTTCTCTCCTTTCGTATGAAAGGAGAGATGTCCGAAGGACAGAGTGGATTATTATTAAAAAAAATCATGGATTTTTTCTCTCCTTTTTGGATATCTATCACTATTTTTGTTGTTACTTTTATATGAATTCTTTCTGAAAAAGTACACAGATCTATTATTGCCTTTGCTGGGGCACTTACTATGGCTGTAATTGGAAATGCGCTTGGATGGTACAGTTTTACGCAGGTTCAAAACTCAGTTGACTATAATACCCTGCTTTTGCTCTGAGGAATGATGATACTCGTTGCTGTTATGGAAAAAACAGGATTTTTCGAATACTTAGCAATCAAGATAGCAAAAAAGACCCATGGAAGTTATTGGTTACTACTCGTATCATTAGGACTCCTCACAACGCTCCTATCGATGATATTAGACAATGTTACCACCATTATCCTTATTGCCCCTATCACGCTTATAATCACTCGAATTTTGCATTTCAATCCTGTTCCTCTGCTCATGAGTCAGGCAATACTCTCTAATATTTGATGAGTTGGAACGCTTGTATGAGATCCTCCAAATATTATTATAGGTTCTGCGGCAAATTTTCAATTTATCACTTTTCTCATTCACTCACTTCCAGTTGTTATATTTGCCTGGCTTGCAGCGCTATGATTTATCCTGTATCAGTGTCAGGGAGATAATAAAATTAAACCTAAATACATCGAGAAACTTATGGATATCAAGGCTCGAAAATCAATCATCAAGCCAATTATTTTAAGAAAGAGTCTCATAGTTCTTGGGATGGTAGTGTTACTTTTCTTTACACATCATCTCCTATATATTCCAGCATCAGTTGTTGCTCTTATGGGCGCTGCATCAATACTCCTGCTTGTTGCTCCTCATGATAATCCTCAAAAATATCTTAAAAAACTTGAACTCTCTGTGTTTCTCTTTTTTGTCTCTCTCTTTGTACTGGTAGGTTGACTTGAAGCTGCCTGAGTTCTCGAGTATTTAGCAGCGCTTATCTCTGCCTGAGTAGAAAAAAATATTCTCCTGACAGCACTTATAGTGTTATGGAGCACAGCAATACTATCCTCTGTTGTAGATAATATCCCTATGACGATTGCGATGATACCAATTATCGTATACTTTGAAACTAACTGAGTATATGGAACCAATCTCCTCTGGTGGGCTCTCGTATTTGGAGTATGATTTGGATGAAACATTACTCCTATTGGCTCGACTGCTAACGTCGTTGTTATGGCAAAACTCGAACTTGCAGGAGAAAAGATTCATGTTAAAGACTGGATGAAAACGGGTGTTCCTGTAGCTTTCCTCTCCCTCTCGGTAGCAAGTGCTGCACTGATGTTATTTGGAGATTATTTTATAGGATAAAAATACTCTCCCGATGGGGAGAGTATTTTCTTAGATATTTACAAATATTAAACTTTAATAATTACTGTTTCTCCTCCTCTCTTCAGTAACTCATACCCTCAAAGTTCTAGTGTCTTTGGAGAAATCACGATTCGGTTTGGGATTCCCCACAGTTCACAGTCTCCTGCTTTTTGACCGAATCAATCCTTTCGTCCCATCCTATCATCTAGTATCACAGACTCTCAAGAAGCCTCTAAATCAGTTGCGATTTTCTTTGCAGCGTCTAGATTATCCTCTCACATTACTATTATGTAGTATGAGTATGGAGCTATATGCTCTGGCCAAGAGATTCCCTTGTCATTCATAAAATATTCTGCCATAACACCCATAAGTCGAGACACACCGATTCCGTAACATCACATTTGTACTTCATCTTGCATCTTGTTGTCCTTATCGAGGTATGAAAGTCCGAATGGTTTTGAGTACTTTGTTCCTAGGTGAAATATATTTCCTACTTCTGATGCTTTTTTGAAAACTAATTTTTCTCACGGTACATTCAATGAAGTAAATCATTCAATTGGCTGAGAGAAATCTCCAAACTCTGATATTGCTAAATCTCAAATATTTACATTTTTCGTAGATTTTGCTATGCCGTTTGCTCATCCAAATAAGTTCTTTACTGTTGTAAGGGATTCATCTGCGAAACATACTATATTTAAATTACTATCCTTCAGTGGAGAAATAAATCCTCTCACTGTTCAGATAGTCTCTAAATCTGATTCATCAGCAAGAATAAAAGTATCATCATATTTTGCTGCTATGAATTTTCTCAGTTTAATCTCATTAATATCAAGGTCTCAGCGAATAGCCACTGCGATATATTTTCAAGATGTTTCGAGTTTATATACTACGGTTTTGAGCATCTTCCAATTTGGAGCATCAAAATATTTTCTCATCTTATCCATATTTACTATTTCTGGAACTGAGTCTATATACTCCATGCTCTCATCTTGCTCATGAGAGTTTTTATCATCAGCAGCTCCACTTGCGAGTTCAAGATTATAACAATATCCTGAAGAGTCAGATACTATGATATCCTCTCAAACGTCTAGATAGGTCTGAAACTCATGAGAATTTTTATCTGAAATAGCCCCACCATCAGCGTCAGCAATAACGGTGTCAGCTCAAAGTCCAAGACGTTCAAAACACCTCATATATACTTTTTTAACATCAGAGTAAAAGACATCAAAATCCTCAACATCAGCGTGAAATGAATAGGCATCTTTCATAATAAACTCTCTTCCTCTTAGGAGACCTGATTTTGCTCGCTTTTCGTTACGAAATTTCTTTTGTATATGATAGACGCAAGTTGGTAAGTCTTTATATGATTGAATAAACTCGCCTAAAATTGGAGTCACATTTTCTTCATTTGTTGGAGCAATTCGATACTCAGTAGTTCCCCAGCCTGGCACTTTAAAATATTCAGGAATCTCCCAACGATTAGTAGTCTCCCAGTATTCACGAGGAGTCAGTATAGTCATAAGCATTTCGTGGTATCATGCGTTATCCATTTTCTCTCTAATAACCTGCTCTATATTTCTCAGAACTCTCTGCCCTATAGGGAGAAATTCATACGCTCAAGCCATAGCCTGCCTAATATATCCTCCTTGCAACAAGAGGCTCGTTGATTTGTTGTCACTCACCTTTGGAGCTGACTTCAAGGTCTTAAATGGAAATTTTGAGAGTTGTAGCATAATATTTTTAAATTATTTATAAATTTTACATAAAAAAGTCCCTCCTAGGTAGTAGAAGAGATTTTTGATTTTTTATATCTAAAAGCGATTCCCTACTATATAAAAGGGTTGAGGGGTTGCAGGTTCCTGTTCTGTTGTTTATTCATATAGTTATGATATTTTAATAATACTTTTTGTCAAAAAAATAACAAATTAGACTATTCTAATGATTTTAAAATCACCTTATATATGATATTTTATTCTATTCTATGTCAGCCTCAATAATATCAATACCATAACTTTGAGTATCTATCTCATATTCACAGGTTTCAATCATGGGGTTGACTGATTCTCATTCATTTTCTATATAACTACAAAATATTTTATTTTTTAAAGATTGTGCTAATTCATAATTCACTAAGTTTCTACAGTTTATAGCATCAATTTCTTCTAAGGTATTACATTCAGTTGGGTCTTTTTTTTCGATTCAATTTAATATTTTTATTTCATATTCATCTTTTTTAGTTATCTTTTCTTCTTGATTATCTGTTATAATAGTATTATTTATTTGTAGAGGTGACATTGAAAAGCTATATATCCCTCCTAATATAATTCCAACCAATCATAGGATAATTACTATGTATTTCATATATTTATCTTAATAATTACCTAAGTTCTCTTACAACTCTATGTGTATTCGCTGAATTCTCTGTCAAAGTTAAAAATCTATAATAATGTCAAGTAGGGACTATAAAAGTAGACCCATTATCTAAATCACTATCAAAATCCCGAAAATCTAGATTCACGTAATTTGAAGTAGATGATCCAACTCTAACATTCGTTCAATCATAAATATTTTTATGGAATACCATTATTGGTTTGCCTGTTGTATTTTGATACCATGTATCTCTGACTCGTGTAACTACTTGCCACGATTGTCATTCTCATAATCAAGCACCTGATACAGCTGCGTCTACATATCATTTTGTGGCTACCACATTAGTTCCATCAGATGATGAAGTACCTCATTGCATTCGAATTTTCCCATTTACATCTAACTTTACAGAACCCGATGGGCTCGTTCCAATACCTACGTTTCCATCAAATCTTGTCCCTCATGTGTACTCTCAACCATAATTAATTCTAAGCTGGTCATTAGATTTTTGTCATAAGAATGCTAGATTTCTATTATTTCCTCCTGTATCTGTATTTCCTCACTGTATCCATAAATCATAACTTCCTGATTGAATCATCTTTGCTTTACCGTTAAGGTTTAATCCTGCCATAGAAAACACTTCAGAATTATTCAGTTCACTATTCCCTACAGAATTCGCAGCCAAATCTGCAGAACTTAATGTATTATTTTCAATTTCACTACTATCTATAGTGCCATTTTGAATCGCATCTCAGCTTTCTCACACATTAATATATCTTACGTCGTTATATCCTCTATCTCATACATCATCGTCTGAATTTGGATTTCCTGTAATTGAAAGTCTTCCACTTACTGTCAGTTTCTCTCATGGTGATGTAACTCATATTCATACATTTGTTCCTGTATCTGTAATAGTTCCTACATCAAACACTTTCGTTGAGGCATTCCATACGGGAACAGTATTATCTATTGTAAGTATATTCCTAAAAGCTAGTACATAGTCTGAAAGTACTTTCCCTACAGAGTCAAAAATTTGAGAAATAATGCTTCCTACAAATCACTTAGGCTCGTAAGTACTTGGGGCGCTATAGGTAGAAGCTCATTGTACTTTTAAAACATTATCTTGCACTGATGCTGCAGAAAGTGGTGAAATACTTATAGATGTAATAAGTAGCAATAGTAATATTCTTTTCATAAACATAATTGAGTAATTAATATTATAGTAATACTAGCACTTAATTACATTTATATCAAAATAGTGAGGTTTACAATACATTATATGTATTTTTTACTTTCCGAAAAATGGTGGTGGAGCAGTTTGTATAGTAGGATTATATTCAACAACTAAAGGATATTTTCTATATCCTGCTTTTCAAGCTTGAGATTCTGTATTAGAGTCATTAGCATCTCACATTTCAGATTCATTTCAACCATTTCGTGGAAACGTATTTCATGTAGGGACTCAATCTCCATCTACCTCTGTCACTAGAATATATCTACGCAAAAAACTTAAATCATATTTTTTTGCCAGCACTTCATCACATACTCCCTGCTCAAAAAAGGGACATGTAAATGGAGCTGAAACTGCTCATCCAGTTGTGTTTTCTGAAAAAATTGATCCCTTAATATATAACTGATTAGCAAGACTAGAATCTGCAGTATTACCATTAGTAATATCTCATCAAACAGAGCTGAGTATAGATCTATCAGCATAGAGTGTAGCATGTATATCTGTAACATCGCTATCAATTATGATATTTCATCCAAGCCCTGATTTTTGTATTGCTATGAGTCACAGCATATCATTATCTCAAAGTATATCTTTTATATTACTATCAATAAATATATCTCCTCATTCTACTACTAAAGTTTTTATTCATGATATATCTGTTGTTCCTCATAATGTAACAGTGGTTCCAGCTAAGTCTCAAAAATATAACACAGTATCATTTCTCAACAATGTTCCTCATCCTGAACCATTTGTCCAATTAGTAAGTCACAGAGACGTGACGCTCCTTGTTCCGTTATTTATAGGAGCATTTTTAATAGTTGTATACACATTTTGTAAAATATTTTTACGAAGAGATGATTTTTCCACATTTCATACAACTCTAATATCATTTTCAAAATCAGTATTATCTGTATTTTCATTTTGAGATGATGATACTCATTCTATTTTAACAAATCTTGCTTCACTACTATGATCAATTGACCTATCAACAAAAGCGTCAAATTCTATTCATCCAAAATGCTGCGTGCCTATGAGTTCACTATAAGCATTTCATCATAGATAAGATTCAAGTTCACTATTTTCTAATCGAGGAATACACATATAAACATAATTTACAGAATCATGACTAAAATTCATAGCTCAAAATTCTGGATTATATGAAAAACCCTCTAATTTATATCAAATATGAGAAACACTATTATCACAATCACTACTTACGTCAGTATTAGTAATACTCACTCTCTCTGTGTCAGAAGCATTTCAAGAAACTCCTCTATATTCCATCTCAAATACTCAATAGGCTGAGTCGTGATAGAATCAAGAAAAATAATCTCAAGCAAGTAGGTCATCATTATTAAGATTAATAACTCTTAATGAATCTCCCTGGATTTCTAATTCTTGCGTTGAATAAGATTTAGGTCCTGTAGTATCATTATTTGTTGCAGGAATCGTAACCCTGATAGTATTTGCTGCATACACAACTCAAGATAATACGACTACTACTAAAATAATTTTAGTCAATAATTTATAATTCATTTTCATATATTTATGTAGTAGCTCCCCTTTATATATAGAATACTGCAAACTCTACGCTATCAAAGAAACTCACACTAAAAAAGCTATACAAAAAAAAATAAGCTCTTATAATAAAGAGCTTATTTTCATGTATCTATATAGAAATATTATTGAACTGTAGTTTCAGCTTCAACTTCCATCATAGCTTCATCTTCCATCATAGCTTCATCTTCCATCATAGCTTCATCTTCCATTATAGCTTCCTCTTCTACAGCATCAACTGTAACTTCAGTAGCTGTATCAACAGTATCAACAACAGTATCTACTGCTTCTTCAGCACCTCCGCATGAAGCGAGAGCCATAAGTGCTACTAACATTATTACTCCTAGTGCGTTTTTCATAATTGAATTGTAAAACAAAATAAACTAGCTCGCAGATTATAGAGAAAACCCTATCCTTTCCAAAAAAAGCATATATACAACTTATTTTATTATGTTGTAGTATTATAATAACAGCTTTTTCTTGTATTTTTGGACTTTTTTGATATAAATATGTACATAATATTTCATTAAAAAAAGAGATATATGAGTCGTACTAGAAATAGAAATACCATGCAGAATACTTTTAAGGATTACCTCGTACCAATAGTTGGAGGAGTTATTCTTATTATATTGTTATTCAGCATATTTTGAGGAAATGATGCAGGAACGAACCAAGCAACTGAAACAAGTGAAAATACTAACCCGGTTGAAATTAGCTTTTCATTAGAAAATACACAAGCATTCATAATGTATCCTTGAGATGAAAGAAAGGAAATACAAGATTGAGCCAAACTATATAAATGAGAAAGCGTCATTGTAAAAGAAGGAATTGTTAATTTAGCCTTTTGAAATAATAACTCTGTTGCTCTTAATAAAGTAGCAGAATTAAAATATAATGAGGATGCCAGTCTATCTTTGTATAGTAGTGATGCTTGGATCAAACTTGCAGAAAATACAAAAATTGCTATGAGGTATGTAAACGTAGAATCTCCTACTTGAAGTATACTATCGCTTACTCAAAACGAGGCGAGCAGTACAATATATGTTTTAGATGGGAGTGCTAAAATTACAAACTTAGGAGGTGCTGCTACTACAATGGTCGCGTGACAAAAGCTTAGTATTGCTCGTCAATTTGCAGCGGATGGAGAATTCGACTTATCATCAGATAAATGAAACATTGACAGTTATTTCAAAAGTAGTGATTGGTTTATAGAAAATGATGGAATTACTGTCCTCAATAAAGTAGCGAGTGAAGAGCTTAATAATAGTGAGTCTTCTGATGAAACTGGTACAGGAGTAATACAGTGAGAAGCTTGAACATTTTTGAGTTTTAATAATATAAGAGATGAAGGAACTACTGACGCATCTTCTTTAGATCTTTCAGGAACCATAGTATCTGAATTAGTAGAGCTTATAACTATAAATGGAAAACAAGCAGAAATCTCTGCTGATAAAAGCTTTTCCGTAGCGTGAGTAAATACTAACAAGAGTATAAACGATATTGTAATAAAAATTTACGATGAAAATAGAGCCGTACTTGATAAAAAAGTTATTACCCTCTATAACTCAAACCCATCTACTAATACTAATACACAAACTCAAAATACTACAGAGAGTACTATAACTCCCCCACCAACTACGAACTCTCAAGGAGTTACTACATTCTGAGTAGATGCTACTAACTTTGCATTTACGCTCCCATCAGCCTCTGGAAAGTTTTCTACAACAGCATCAGAAATAACTATTAGATGAATAACAAGTGCTGAAAATATTTCTAAAGTGGAAGTCAACGGATTCAAACTTGCATCATTTAATTGAAGCACATGGAGATACCATGCATTTGAACGATTTGAAACACTTGAAGCTGGTACAAACCAATATAGAGTTGATTACTATGGAGTAGATGGAAACGTAGTCTATACAGACTACTACACTATTGTTAAAAAAGCGGCATGAACTAATACGCAAGCTTCTAGAGATGCGGCTGAAGATGAACTTCAAGAAGCAGCTTGAGATGAATCCACTTCTGAGATTCCACCTGAGGAAGAATTATTCCAATAATATTCGTTCATACAAGTTATTTATTATAACAAAAAAAATACAAGAAATAATATTTCTTGTATTTTTTTTATTAACATGCACAGCCTGTTCAACAAGAACCTGTTTCATCCTTTGATCCACATCATCATCCAGATCATCCACCTATAATTGATATAAACATAGATTTCAGTTCCTCAGGTTCTGGAACGATTCATTCAAAAATCATATCTTTAAAATTGATACTCTCTTCTTCAATAATCAGGGCTGAGAGTTCCGTAATTTTTAATTCTTCTTTCATAGCAGCATCAACTGTTGTTTCTACTACGACAAAATCAGTAAGTCCAAGCTCTTCTAGTACAAGTCTAATCTTAGCCGTTAAAGTAGTAGCTTGCTCTCAATCTCCCCATACACATACCTTCATATCCTTTATATTAATTATAAAAAAAACTTCCTCATGATTGTATAGAGGAAGTTTTTTATTTCAATTTTTACTTATGCGTTTTCTTCTGGAGTTTCTTTTGCATCTTCACCTTCTGTTTCTTCTTCTTCCTCTTCTACAACAACTTTAGGAGCACTACAAGTAACTATAGTATCTTCTGCGTGTAGGTGTACTTCATATTTTTCTGTATCAATTCCAAGATCCTCAAATCTAATAGAATCTCCTTCCTGCTTTAATACTGAAAGGTCAACATCAAAGTGATCTTTTAGATCTCTAGGGAGACATCTTACTTCAATTTCTTTAATAACTTCTTGTATTACGCACCCATCTTTTGTAGCAGGAGCTTCACCAATAAAATTAAAGTGAACATTTGCAGTCAGCTTTTCACCTCTAGTAATAGCGTAAAAGTCTACATGAGTAAATTCACCACTTACAGGGTGTTTTTGAGTTTCATATATAAGCACCTCAAGTTTAAGTTTTCCAACACTTAGCGATACGATATTACTCTCTCCTGCACCTCTATGAAGTCTTAGGAAATCTGAAGCATCGCAAAGAATAGATATAGGTTCTTGTGTCTTTCCGTATACTACTCCCGGAACCTTTCGATCTGCTCTAAGCTCTGAAGTTTTTTGGTTTACATCTCGAATGTCAGCTGATATAGCAAATGATGTCATAGTTTCTAGTAAACAAAGTAAATTTCTTGTATTTCAAAGAAAGCTCACAGATTGTATATAAAAAGCTATTGCTTGCAAAAGTTTTTTCTTTTTTTATGACTCAGTTATCACTCTGAATCTTTACAAGTAAAACAAATAGATTAATATACTCTCAATTACTTTATAATTATTCCCTGTTATGTGAAGAGGTCCTGTAGTACAAGCGAGAAAAAATGCAGTCAATGCGGTAAAATGAAAAGTATTTTCTATGCACGCTAAACTTATAGCAATCGCAGCTCAAAAATGATGAAATCCTGATGATAATCCAACTCTTTCGACGCTCATTCATAAAGCAAAAAAAGATGGAGTTCCAAATGACACTATAGATAGGGCTATAAAAAAATGAACGTGAGAGGATAAAGATGCAGCTCAAATATCTGAGATAATATATGAATGATACGCTCCAGGATGAGTAGCGCTCCTCATATCAACGCTCACTGACAATAAAAATAGAACGGTTTCTAATATACGAAGTATATTTTCAAAGTATGGAGGAAATATGTGAGAGTCAGGTGCTGTCTCATGGATGTTTCACTCTAAATGAGTTATATTTATCGACCCGAGTCTTCATGATTATGAGAGTATAGAGGAGCTCGTATTTGAAACAGATGCTGAGGATATCATGCAAGAGGTTGGTTACACAAAAATTATAACAGCACCAGAAGACTTACATAGTGTGGAGGAATTTTTTGGAGGTAAGAACATAGAAATATTTGAATCGAAGCTCGATTATATCCCTGACACTGAAATGGAAATTGATGACTTTGATAAAGTTTTAAAACTCACAAAAATGCTCGAAGCCTTTGATGAGGATGAAGATGTAAACATCGTTTCAACGAATGAAATAATCTCAGATAAGTTACAAAAACAAGTAGATGAGTTTATAGAAAAAAATACGTTTCGAACCTAATCTAACTTAAGAAAAAATATATAAAAAGCTCGTTTTTAAAACGAGCTTTTTATATATTTTTTTATTTCACTATAAGTCCATCATCTCAAACATCAAACTCCATTTTATAAACACCCGTATTACTTGCAATGAATACCTCTCCGTCATTATCAACGTAGAAATCCTCTATGATTATATCTTTTCATTCTACTTGGCCAATATAACTTAGAGATTTTGTATCTCTAAAATTAGTTGTATTAGGCTGAAACACAAGGATTCTATTATCTAGCAGCATATACACATATGATAGATTTATTCGGGCTCTTATGGAAGGTAACTTACTCGCATCCAGATTTTCAAAATTATAATTTTTTGGAAGATTATTAAGCACCAATGATTCTAGTCTATATTGAGGTGATCTATAAAGTTTTACAACACTTCCATCAAGCTTCAGAATGTAAATTCATCCATCGATAGCAAGAGAGAGAATTCGTCCTGTGCTTATAGCATCTTCATCTGTAAGATACGCCACTCCAGCGCTATAATTTTTCCCTTTTTTACTATGCATTAATATCTGATTTTTCTGATCCGAAAGCATATAAATATTTGAAGCATACGAAGCAATAATTGGAGAATCTCACCATGTTGCTTGATCAAGAACATCACTGTAAGAATAAAAGTTATTTTTTGCAAAATTCACTACTTTTCCACTTTCTGTCAGGAGTACTATATTTGTATCGTAGATAGTAGCATCAACAAAACGATCTCAGTCAGACATGTTTTGAAAAATAAGCTTCTCAGATTCCTTTCATGAAAATATTGGTCATGAGATACCATCTGGATGAATAACATATACCTTATTACTGATGCTTACAATTTTTACTATTTCCTCTCCAGATTCTCAAAAGCTATAGATAGTATTTTCACTATTTGTAATAAATGCTTCGATCCCATTAAATTGTTTTTGGAGAATACCAATTCTATCTTTTAATATCTGTACATCTGAAAGGAAGAGTTTTTCTGCTTCCAGTGATGCTATGGCGTCACTTGCCTGCTCAATGTTAAGATTGAACGTATCTTCATTATTAATATTTTGACTCGCAATTCGAATGTTTTCTTGGGCATCTATAAGATTTTGTCTCATTCCATCAGTAGAACTCACGGTATTTGCTACACTTAGAAAACTTGAGAGAATGACATAGAGAAAAATTGCTGAAAAAAGAGCCCCGACTCAAAGAGAAACTTGTTTGACTTGTTTTGATTGCTTTTGAAGCGTATCTTTTAGGTGATAGATATATCATAGGCCTCTTTTTACAAAGCTATTATCACAAGCCCTCAGTATATAATGTGAAATTTTTTCGTAATTAAATCTTGATTGCTTTGCATCTAAGAGAGTCTTTTGAAAATGTATGATACCTACATTCTTTGTAATATTTTCTCATAAAAGTATATCTTGAATATTTTCTGACGAATTTTTTATATTCCCATTATATAACCCATCTGCTATATCATCTCTAGAAAGTATATCTAAAAGCCGTATTGTTGAAAGTATCATAACCTCTCCTGAAGCTATATCTCATGATGAAATAAAAGAAAAATCCTTACTTCTATCTTCACTATCTGTTGCTTCAACTACATCCCCTCAACTATTATAGAGATAACAAGAAGCCTTTCACATAGCAGAAAAAAGAAACGTTTTTTTAGTATAAATACCTACAATTGCGTGGAGTCATTTTATTTTTCCATCCTCATGCTTCCAATTCCTAAGAAATGCATTAATATTTTCAAGAGCGTTAGAAAAATCCTTATACGCATTTTTTGGATGAATTCTATCAATTACAGCATCTGTAATTTTATGATACAACAAATCAGCAAGACTTTGGTCCTTGCAACTAAATAAAATAAAACAATCAAGATTATCATCAAGATTAAGGCTGTAGGATTTGATAATGTTTTCTCACCGCGAGTCTATCTTTTTTAGGTCTGTCTGAAGCATTTTAGGGCAAAATATTTGGATATATATATATAAAAATCATATACTCACTCGCACTATTGTCAAAGAAAAAAGACAATAAGTTCTTTTGTTTTGATATTTATATAAGCTCAATATAATACGACTATAATGCTAATAATTAACTAGAAAATATGTTTCAAATTAAGCAATCATTGAACCTCTCTTGAAGTGTTACAATTTGATGAAGTAAAAACGCAGCTCTCCCCCTTATATCTGCAGCGCTTCTTGTGCCTGGAAAAGTTACATTCACAAATGTTCCAGATATTCTTGATGTACATGATTTCATACACTTTTATAAAAGTTTAGGAGCTATCACTAATCTCTCGCTGGATACACTTACTATAGATACCTCAAATATTTCTCTCCAAAATATAGATACATCGGCTATAGCTAGAACCCGCGCAGGAATATATTTTATGGCTGGACTCTTGTCGCGTTTCGAAAAAGCTTACCTCCCTTTTCCTCATGGTGACAAGATTGGGAAACGTCCCATTGATGAACATATTAATGGGTACAAGGAAATGTGATACAGCTTTGAAGAAACGCAGGAGATGCTCAAGTTTTCATGATCAGGTTCTAGTGATAATGTAACAATAACGGCCTACTTTGCAGTTACAGCAACAGCAAACCTTATCATGGGAGCTGCCACTAGAAACGGGATAACTACTATTCAATTAGCTGCATTTGAACCTCATATATTTAACTTGGTAGATTTCCTAAGAAAAGCTGGTGTACAAATCGATATCCGATATGACCATACTATTATTGTTCATGGAACGCGCGATATTAAAACCGATGTACAGCAAGAAGTTATCTCTGACTATCTTCAGTCAGGAACATTTGCAATTATAGCAGCTCTTGCAAGTAAAGAGTATATTGATATACACAGAGCAAGAATCTCAGATCTTTGAGCGTTTCTCTATAAACTCCATGAAGCATGAGTGAAGACAGAAGACTTATGAGATGATACTCTGAGAGTCTACCGATGTACACATCTCAAAGCTACCAATATACAAACAAATATTTTCCCAGGATTCCCCACGGATCTCATGCCTCTCTTTACCGTACTTATGACGCAGTGTGAGTGAACGAGTAGAGTTCATGAAATACTCTACGAAGGACGTCTCAACTGGCTTGTAGAGTATGAAAGGCTTATGGGAAATACACGTATTATCAGCCTCCACGAAGCAAAGATAACCGGGCCAACAAAACTTATCGGAGCAACTGTAGATAGCTGGGATCTCAGGTCTGGAGCTGCTATGGTTATAGCTGGACTCCTCGCCGAGTGAACCACGAAAGTTGAAAATATTTACTGGATTAAACGTGGATATGATAATTTGCTTGGGAAGCTGCAAAGTCTCGGTGCTGATATTGAAGAAATTACAGATTAATATATATTAACTACACAAATATGAATAAAACTGGCCTCCTCCTTATACTTTTTGGAATAACAAATATTATGTTTCCTGATTTTATAGCCTACATCATCGGATGATTCAGTATTTTTGCTGGAACTCTCATGCTCCTAGGATCAAGTATCTGACCCAAAAAACCTAATGGTGATAACTACGTGAAAGTTGGAGATTATAAGATATTTCGGTA
>JAWUVV010000027.1:0-11111 GCA_034112165.1 Candidatus Altimarinota bacterium | reverse complement strand
AATATTGCTGTACTTAATACCGCAGTAAAACTAATTTGATATGACTATTTTATAGGGGATAGATAATATTTCCACACTTTATTTGTTTTTCTTAAAAATAATCAAAGCTAAAAATATGATTCAAAGTGTCAGCACGATAGTTGCTCAAGCTGAGGTATCCATAAAGTAAGATGTAAATAGTCATATTATAACTGACAGGAGAGAGAAGATAGTAGCATATATAAGTACTCATTTGAGACTTGAGGAGGCTATTTTTCCAATATTTCCAGGAAGTACGAGAAAAGCTCACAGGAGTAATACTCAAAATATTTTGAGAGAAAGGGCTATGAATATAGCAAGATAGATAAGATATCAAAACTCATAGAGTCAGGTTTTAATTCACTGGCTTTTTGCTATTTCAGGAGAGAGTGTCACGCGTAGCATTTTCCTTCCAAAGCATACAGAGAGCATAACTCAGATAATGAGCATTCACACAAGCAGCATAATATCTCGCGTATCAACAAAGAGAATATTTCAAAAGAGGAAATTGAACACATCTATTTGTAGATTTCACAACAGTCAAATAAGGAAGATTCAACCCGCAAGTCATATTTGAGAAAGGATTTCCTTACTAGATTCACGAGAAGTTTTTGTGTATTTTTCAAGGAACGTGAGAAGAATCACTCAAATTATCGCAAAAAGAACTCCAAAAATATAATAGTTTCCTGAAAAAAAGAGCGAAACTACAATTCATAGAAATAGTATATTTGCAATTGCGTGAGTAACATTTGGTTCTCGTCTAAGTACTACGAGGCTTCAAAGTATTCCAGAAATTAGGGAGACTAAAACTCCAGCTATCAGAGCTTTTTGAAAGAATCAGTAGGAGAGGATTTCAAACATATAAGTATATTAATGAGTATGATGATGCAGCGCGTGAGGCTGATGTTCATAAGGCCTGAGGTACTCTCAAAATATGTTTTGTATATCAGAGTTTTCACTGAGCTCCCTGGGAGTTCCATGGCAGCAAAAATTATTTTCATGAAGGCATATAACCCTGGAAGAATTTTTGTATACCAGACTCAGATTATGTGAAACGAGTATTATTGATAGTTTTGGAAAGGTTTTTTTAATCTCAGTAATATTTTTATAAAACAGCTCTTCTCCAATAACGTCTATTCAACTCGTAGGTTCATCGAGGAGTAGTATATCAGGCTCAGAAAGTAGAGCATTGAGGATGAGTATTTTTTGAAACTCTCAGCCTGAGAGATCATGTATATTTCTCTTTTGTAGTTTGAGAATATCAAAAAGTTTTAAATACTCAGTTATAGTTTGATTTGAAATATGAGTATTAAAAATATGAAAAAATTCATCAACGATAAGAGGGAAGCTCTTATCTAATTCGAGTTTTTGAGGTATATAAGAGATTTTGTGAGTGTATTTTGTGATATTTCAAGCGCAAATCTTTTGTATTCCAGCTATAGCTTTGAGGAGACTTGATTTACCAGTCCCATTTTTTCAGATGATGGAGAGGATTTCTCACTCCTGCAAGCTGAAGCTTATATCCCTGAGGATAAAACTTTTTTTATTATCATAGGATATAGAAATATTTTGGACTTCTAATAATGTTTTACTCATAGATGATAGAAATGTTATTCAGGTTTGTTTTTAAATTTTCTAGATACCCAGATGCTGAATCATCTCTTCCAAGTGGATCTAGTATTGCTATAGTGAGATTATACTCCTTGGCAAAGGATTGTAAATTCCCGTCAGAAAATTGCGGTTCTGAGAATACATTTTTTATATCGTGGAGCTTTATTTCTTCTATGAGTTCTGCCATATGAGCAGTTCCACTTTCGTGAAGGACATTTTCAGAAAATGGAACTTTAAGTTTTGGATTTATATTTGCAGATTGTATAAGATAATTATATGCATCATGGAAAACTATAAATTCTCCAGCTATTTGTCAGCTATGTGTTTTTCTAAAATCCTCGTATATTTCACTTACATTACCCGTAAAGATTTCTGTATTTGCGTTGAAAAAATTTGCTTGTTCCGGCATAATCGCAACGAGTTCATTTCTGATTTTCCCAGCTATGAGATAAATATTTTCTTCCCCGAGCCAGACGTGAGCATCAACACTATGATCATCATGTTCGTCTTCGTCACTATGTTCATCTTCAAGTTCTTCCTCGTGATTATCTTCAGTGTGTTGCTCATCATCATGCTCATCATGATCATGTGCGGCAGCTTTGAGTAAAACTATTCCTTCAGCAAGCTCTAGGTATTTTTTACCTTCAAGGGGTTTTTCAAGAAAACTATCTATTTGTTCTAACCCTAACAGAAAGGTGATGTCACTTTTTTCTAAAGCTACTACATCTTGAGCAGAGAGATCAAAACCGTGAGGAGATACTCCTGCAGGGATAATGGTGTTTACTTCTACAAATTTTCATCCAATTGCATTGATTACTGATGATATTGGAATAATCGAAGAAGTGATAGATATCGTTGCTTGTCAGCTTGTATCTGGTACACCATCTGAAACGATACTTTCCTGCGCCCCGCAAGAAGCTAGTAACATTGTGGCTAGGAGGCTGATAATTATTTTTTTCATACTATTTTTTAAGAATTACAATTTTTACATTTTCAGAGAATACTCAGGGAGTGTTCATCAATATGGAAACCGAGTTTTTTAGCTTGCGTAAATATTTGTTTACAAATAGCATCTGATGCAAAACTCAGTATATCTCAGCAACTATTACATTTCATATGTTCGTGGTGATGTTTCTTGCAGCACTCAATTTCATAACTTTCACCAGATTCTCAGAGATTAACTCTTCTCAGGACTCACAGCTCTGTAAAGAGCTTTAAAGTTCTAAATATACTAGCCCTCCCGATATGAGAACAACGAGCTTCTAAATCTCCTGAGGTAAATAAATGTCTTTTCTCCATCCAAGTAAATAGTTCTATTCTCTCTGGGGTACAGCTTTTTTTATGTTCTTTGAGTATTCCTTCTATTTTCATAAATGAGACTTAGTATCAATTAAATACGAGGAATATATTTAAATGTGTTGGGAAGTCAAATAGATTTTTGAAAAAATATAAAAATAGATACAGTAACTATAATTAATAGTTTACCTCTCTCTATGGAAACACTCGCTTATTCTCTTCTTTGTCTTGTTATATTCTGAAGTTATGATTTTTTCATAGCGAGACCAGCCCGAAAAATGAGTACTATTTTACTAGGAAGCTTACTAGCTTTAGGGCAATTTATAATATTTTTCATTTTATTTTTTCTACTCAGAGAAAATTTAATATTTTCAGGAAAACTTATATTTCCACTCCTCACTTGAATTTGTGGCTTTATTTGAGTGCTGTGTTACTCAAAAAGTCTACAAACTGGATTTGCTGGAGTCTCTTCAAGTATAGCAAATGCCTATCCACTGATAACTATATTCATAGCGACGTTTGTCTTAGGAGAAGTATTTGGAATAATTCAAGGTGTATTTTTTGCGCTCATAATTCTGGGTATATTTTTTCTTTCTTTTCATCTAGATGAAATAAAAAGCATGAAACTAGCTAAGAGTAAGCCTTCACTTCTTTATGCCCTGGGAGCAATGATCATGTGGGCCGGCTTTGTGACGTTTTTTGATAGATCTGTAGAATATTTTTCTCCAGTTGTCACTATTATGATTGCTGAGACAGGAAATATGATAGTGGGCTGATTATTACTTATGACTCGGTGAGAAAATATAAAACAACAACTCCAAGCTCTCTCTCCAAAAATTTGGAGAGATATAGGACTTGTATTATTTTGTTCACTCTTTGGGGTATTCTTTTTCGCAAAAGCTTTTGAAACGTGAAGTCTCAGTTTTGTGTCAGCCATCACGGCATGCTCTCCAGCTATCACAACCTTACTTGCACGTATATTTCTCCATGAAAAGCTATCACACATTCAATACGGGGCTATTTTTGTACTTGTTTTAGGTATATCGGGTCTGAGTTACGTGTCTTTATAATATAATAAATAATATATGCCAATAAAAAACTTCTCGAGAAATCATGCTCCGATAGCATTTTATAAACCTGACTGAAATATATTATTTCAAGACAGAACGACTATATCGAAAGACGGAGAAGTATTTTGATTTTTTGGCTGAGGTTTGGGCGAGTGAGAAACATTTCTCGAGGCATGCGTAAGGGAGACAAAAGAAGAATTAAATCTGGAGCCATGAGAAGATAGTCTTACAGAAGCAGTAAGATTTACTAAGTATATCATCTGAGTGTGATACAGTGAAAATGTAGTATTTGTTTCTCCTTGGAAAGATGAATACGAAAATAAAATGAAAATACTTGAGTGAGACGCATGAGTTTGGATGACTCTTGAAGAGGCTAAAAATGAAATATTTTTTAACCATGATTATATGGTATTTGATCTCCTCGAGAGATACTTTGCACATCACAAAATTTTCGTATAATACATACACTTATTTTCTAAACTTTAGACTATGAATCTCTATCAAACATACACAAAAAATGCTATGGATATCGTCCATAACATGAGCGTAACCGAGGTATGACTCTTCAAGCTCGCAATTGCTCTTGCAACTATTGTTCTTATAAAACTCATTCCAGCTCTAGCATCTCTGAGTATTTGGATATATCTCATTGCATTTATTGTAGTAGCAGGGTACGTGATGAGAAATATGAAGTGGAAATAAAATCTTATTAATAAGTATTTATTAAATAAGTCAATAAAACTGTAAAAAGAATTTGCATTGTTATTTTTTCTTTGTATAGTCCTGCTCGACACAGATTATCACCTGTTTCTTGTAGCCTCTTTCCCTAGGATTAGGGAGAGAATTCAAGAGAGAGTGAGGTATTCTCCCGAATAGAAGAGACAATCCTTATTATTGCATACAGCGTAGGACATCTCTTCATTGCGAGATGTATTACGTATTTTGTACTAAGGTTTTCACTGGTCATAGTAATGACTCGCGAAAAAGTGTCTCTTTTATTTTTTTGCCAAACATATGACAGAAACAACACCAAACCCTGAGCTTACAGATAAAGAAGCAACAACCGTAGCGAAACCTAAAGCTAAAAAAGTAGTAGCTAAGAAAGTAACACCTGCAGTTGCAACTGCAGTTACAGAAACAGCAGTAAAAGCTGAACCTAAAAAAGCAACTCCACTAGCTGAAGCGAAAGAGACTGCTGAAGTAGTAGTAAAAGAAGCTCCAGAAAAAACTGAGCCTAAAAAAACAACATTTGCAGACCTAGGACTTTCAGACAAGCTCTTAGCTGCTATCACAAAAAAAGGGTATGAATTCCCATCAGAGGTTCAGGCAGGAGTGATACCACTTCTTCTTAATGGAGACAAAGATATTATTGGTCAAGCTCAAACGGGTACTGGTAAAACAGCAGCATTTGGACTCCCACTTTTATCTAGATTAGATATGAATAAAAGATGAGTACAAGCTATGATACTTGCTCCTACTCGTGAACTTGCGATTCAAGTTGCAAACGAAATTAAATCATTTGCAGATCATGGAGTTAAAATCACACTTCTTTATGGAGGACAAAATATCTCTGAAGAGAGAAGAGCTCTTAAAAATGGAGTACATATCGTCGTTGGTACACCAGGACGTGTTAAGGATCACCTTATTACAAAGAGAACTCTTGACCTTTCTACTATTGATTACTTCATTCTTGATGAGGCTGATGAGATGCTCAATATTGGGTTTAGAGAAGAAATAGAGGAAATTCTAGAACATACTCCAGAAAATAAGAAAACACTTCTATTTTCTGCGACAATGCCAAGAGAAATCCTCATGCTTGCTAAAAAATATATGCATGACTATGATACAGTTGCTATTAGTTCTAAAACAACTATTTCAGATAGAATCACTCAGGTATACTATGAAGTAGCTCCAAGAAATAAATTTGAAGCACTTTCAAGAGTTATTGATATGACAGAAGATTTTTACGGAATCGTATTTTGTAAAACTAAAATGGATGTTGATGAAGTTGCTTCTAAGCTTATTGGACGAGGAATCAAAGCTGAAGCAATTCACGGAGATATCGAACAAAAAAATAGAGAAAAAGTACTTGCAAGATTTAAAGGGAAGAAATGTACTATACTCGTTGCAACTGATGTTGCTGCTAGAGGTATTGATGTAGAGGACCTAACTCATGTAGTTAACTTCTCACTTCCAGATAATGCAGAGGTGTACACACATAGAATCGGTCGAACAGCTAGAGCAGGAAAGACAGGTCATGCAATCAACTTTGTAGCTCGAAATGACACAAGAAAACTTTTCGGAATCGAGAGAATGCTAAAACAAAAAATGACAAGAGGAGTAATTCCTGGAGCAAAAGAAGTAGTCGAACTTCAAAAGAAAAGACTCGTGGGAAATATTGCAAACCTAATGTCAGACGAGAAACTAGAAAAATTTGAGTTACTTGCAACGAGCCTACTAGAACTTTGAGATCCAAAAACAGTACTTGCTGCTATGCTCAAGGATTCTCACGCAGATAAATTTGAAGAAAAATCATATAATATTAATGAAGAATCATCAGTATCTCAAGCGCCAAATGGTGAACAAAGAATCTTCATTGCTAAAGGGAAGTTAGATGGACTCAATCCAGGAAGTCTTATTAAATTCCTAGAAAATGAAACAGGAATGAAAATCGGTGATGTTGGTAAAATTGATGTTCTAGAGAAATTCTCATATATGAATTTACAACAAGCTGATGCTGATGCTATTATGGCTCACTTCAAAAATCTTAACCCAACACAGCCTCTTGTAGTTCAAGCAAAAGCTCGAAACGATGGAGGAGGAGGTGGATCTAGAGGTGGAAGATCAGCAGGAGGATACCAAGGTGGTGGACGAGGTGGATACCAATGAGGAGGTTCTGGTGGTAGATCAGGATACCAAGGTGGTGGTTCAGGAGGTCGATCTTCAGGAGGTGGATGATACAAAGGTGGATGAGCTGGACGATCAAAATGATCTTCACAAGGAGGAAGAGAATCTGGAGGAGGAAACTCTTACGGTTGGAAGAAATAGGAATATTCCTCTCTTGAATTCTCTCCTTTGATAACAAAGGAAAGAGGCTACATTTGCAGTCCTTTTCCTTTTGACTAAAAGGAGAAGATTCAGATGAGGAATAGTGATTCAAGTACACAAAGCGAAAGCCCCGCAAACGTCATAGACGTGCGGGGCTTTGTGTTAATGAACGAAGCCAGGAATATGTTCGGCTGGATCGAAGTATTTCTCCATAGGAGGAGGAATATCCATGTTTGCAAAAAGTGAAGCTCGATGAACATTTACTTTACCAAGCATATGATTTGTGTTCGCTAAGAAGATCATAGCACGCGCATTTGGATCTCCACACTTTAACATTTCAATTGCTTTTCCGAGTTCATATTCATAGCGCTCCATAATCGGAGCAGAAACTTTTTTGACTATTTCAATAATAGTTGCTGTTTCAGCTTCATCGAAACCTTTATCGGAACATAGTTTGCGAACTTCATTCAGGCTTTCGTCGCTCATTTTGTATGTCATATCCAATCTCCTACTGATTTATTTTGAGCACCATTGCTCGATTAAGATGAAAAACGTGACAAAAGTATCTTATCGATATATATATATAATGTCAAGTAAATTGCATTTTTCTAATATTTCCTTAGTATGAAAGTAATATATTTTTTTCACTTAAAAATTCTATGCCTGATAACGTTATACTTCTATTGTTTCTTGGACTTATTTTCGGTGTCATTTGATGAATACTCTATGTACTCATAGCAAAATACCTTAAAGGTGAAATTAAAATTCAACTTATAAAGAGAAATTTTAATTTTTGAGAAACAATAACAGGAACTTTTCAATTACATGCAAAGAAGAATATTATAGGTGATGACCTCATGCTACATCTTGTTGCATATAAAAGAGAAACAAGCTATGGAAGTGATGGAAAAAGACATACAAGAAAGGTTATATTTGTAAAAGAATCTCAACATATTGAGTCCTCTGTAAAGTATGAGATGTGACTTAAGAAGGATTATGATATCAGTATAAAAATTCCAAGCTATGATAAAATATTTTGAACTAATAATGAAGTAGATTTTGGTGATGGGACACTCTGAAAACTTGCGAAATATGCATTAAGTAACACAAAACGAACACAGCTCACATGGCAAGTTCAAGTAGATTTAGAAGCTGATGGACTCAATCTTCATGCAAAAAAAGATATTTTTGTGACGGAGTAACTCTCACTTGAATTCTCTCTCTTCCAGAAGAGAAAGAAGCTGCAATTTAGTTTGAAATTTTAACAAATAAAGTAGTATATCATTATACTACTTTATTTACCTTGTAGCTCTCCGTCTTTCTTGTGAAAGAAGGTGATTCAGAGGAAGACTATTACTATGAATAAACAGCAATTTTTACAGAATATTTCAAAAATTCATACTATTTTTAATACGCATGAAGCGCACTATAACTCACTTTCAAAGTGAGTTAATGAGCTCTGAGAGCAGAGAGATATTCTTGATAATTTTTTAGATACGCTTGATTTAGAAAAAACCCCTGAGACATATTATGCTGCATCAGCTCGAATCTGAGATAAAAAGTTTGAACCACTTGATGTGTATCTTGAAAAATCTGGAGCGAGTAGAGAGAAGAGAGATGAAGTATTTGAATCTTCATATAATTACGTGAGGAGTTATTATGAAAGGCTTCAATGAGAAATGATATGAGAAATTAAAACGGAAAAACTCCTTCCAGAATTTTACCTTAAAATATTTCAGCATACACATAAACTTTGAGTATTATATTCAGGTTTATTTCTAAAATGGAACAAAAAGCTTCTATTTGAAACGAATAGAAACTTAGAGAATAAATTTAATGATGACCAAGATGCTATTAATAGCTATATTGAAGAAAATAAGCTAATGGATAGGGGGCATAGATGAGAATTGGCAGATAGAACATACTCTATTTTAATTCAAGAATGAAACTGATTTGTTTCAAAGTCTTACGGGGAAATATTCCCAAAAGAAGTATGAGAAGTTATAGAGGCATATGAAGATTTCATTACTGATTTACAGCTGAGTGAGGATGAAGTATTTGATAGAAAACTAGCCTATATAGAATATTTCAGAGCAATTCAAAATGCCTGGAAACAGCAGGATGTGGATCAGCTCGTAGCAGCCTGGAGTGAAGTTGATGTAAAATGGATGGCAATAGATACACCAGTTCAACCAGGGCATCCTATAGAATATTATGAGGATAAATATAGACGAGCTGTATCAATCGAGTTTGATATGCGATTATTAGACCCCTCATTATTTGAATCAGAAGTAGCAGCAGATATAGAAAATATGTATGAGGGTATGTATGATGAAATAGGAAGGGAAAATTTCCCTGATAGTTATGAGTTTAGCAAAAATAACCAAAAACAAGTAGGGCTTTATATCTGAGCACCAGTTTTAGCATATGGGTCATTTCTTTGTGGGGCATACTCAGCGCAAGTAGTGCCAAATGATGATGAAGTGAGTCGCATTCATGGAAAGAAAATCTTCGCATTTCCAAAATATGTTATGGAGGCTCAAAGAGCAGCTCCAAAAATGCTTTTAGATACAACTATAATTTCAGAAACAATACTTGAAAAATATAGAGAATTTCTAAACGGCCCAGATGAAAATTATTATAAAATATATGATATAGAGACTATTGGACATGAGTTTGGTCACACGCTCTGGCTTACTCCATGATCTGAGCTTGCTATGTGAAAGACAGGACTTTTTAAAAATATTGAAGAGTTTAAAGCAACAGCAGGGTGACTAGTAGCACACTTTTTAAAGTGACCATCAGATTTAGATGAAGAAATAGTTGTTACCCATCTTATGCGTTCAATCAAGATTATGAGATATAGAGAAGTAGAGGACATCCTCCCATATTACTGCGAATGTCTCATTCATCTTCATATCTTATTTGAATCAGGGATTGTATGATATGAAGACGGAAAAATTGAGTTATATATTAACGATCAAAATTTAGTAGCGTTGCGAGAAATGTATATCTGAGTCTACACCCAGGAAATATTTACCTATCTCAACCTCATGGATGCAGGGAACTTCCTCTTTGAATTTGTAGTTCGTGAAAACTCTGTATTTCTTCCAAAAGATGAACAAGTTCGAAAATTTGTTGAGGAGTATTATAAACAGTATAAGCTCATTGGGAATGAAGTAGTCTAAATAATTTTATTGAATAAATAGCGAAAAATCATACTATAAAGTACATGAAAAAAAATTTAGAAAATATACTGCAAAATACCTTTGGACTTGAGAGTTTTAGAGAGTGACAGGAGGAGATAATAGAGGCTATTTGTGAGTGAAACGATACGCTCGTATTTATGCCAACAGGTGGATGAAAGTCTCTTACCTATCAGTTGCCAGGAATGGTAAGAGAGGGGATTACGATTGTAATTTCTCCTCTTATTTCTTTGATGAAAGATCAAGTGGATGCGCTGAGAGTGCTTGGAATTAGGGCAGAGCTTATAAACTCAACTCTTTCCTGAGCAGAGAGATCTGAGATTATGCATGAGATTAGCATGACTGATTATACACAAGCCCCAATCTTGAATTCTTTCCCCACTGGGGGGAAAGAGGCTACATCTTTCACTGAAGAGAAGAGAAAATATATTATTAATCTTGCTAGAGATTTACGAAAAAAAGGAACGCAGGAAGAGGAAATAATATGGGAAGCCCTACGTTGAAAAAACTTAGGTTATAAATTTCGTAGACAGCATCCATTTGGGAGGTATATCGCAGATTTTTATTGTGATGAATTAAAAATAGTAATTGAATTAGATGGAAAAATACATGAACATCAGAGGGAATATGATGCCATTAGAACAGAAATTATTTCTCAGTATTGAGTACGAGTTATTAGAATAGATAATCAGCAAATACATGACAATTTCGAAGATGTTATAGAAAAAATACTTTCTCTTTCTCCCCAGGGGGGAAAGATGTCCGTAGGACAGATAGGGGGCAGAAATGAATGAAACAACCCTATAAAATTTCTCTATATTGCTCCAGAACGTCTCAACTCAAATGAGTTTGTAGGAATACT
>JAWUVV010000026.1:0-7929 GCA_034112165.1 Candidatus Altimarinota bacterium | reverse complement strand
TCAGACATGCTGAGAAACTCTATCATCAAATACATAGAGATTTCCAAGCCAGTTTCCATCATCATACGTATTGATGTATTTAGCAACTCATCCATCGAGTTGATAGGTATTTGTGAGACCTGCTCGTTGCATCATCACGGTAGATTTTTCACATCTAATACCTCCGGTACAATAAGAAATAACTTTCTTATCTCAAAACTCTGTTTTATAGTCTTCGATCTTCTTCTCAAGCTCTTTAAATGTAAGGGTATCAGCTGGAATCGCATTTTTGAAATGTCCAAGATTGTACTCATGATTATTTCTCATATCTAGCACGATGTAGTCGTCTATATCTCCAGTATCAAGTAACTCCTTAAATTCATCTACTCACATTCGATTTCCAGCTGCCTCGATTTCCTCTGGAGTATACTTTACTCCGAGTCCAACTATTTCATTTTTTACTTTTACCTGCATTCGTGGGAATAGGTGTCAATCAACAGGAGAGGCCTTGATATCTATGTCTTCTATTCCTTTCCACAGAGGATGGTTTTCTAGATAGAGTTTATAGGCTTGTATTTGACCTATATTTCCTGTTACAGTGCTTGAGATTCATTCTGTTCCGATATAGATTCTCCCCTTCATACCAATATCTTTCGTAAACACTAGGTGTTCTAAACAGGTTTCATCAGGATTTTCAACCTCTACAAACTTATAAAAAGTAAGCAGAGTGTATTTCTCTTCATATTTCATAGTAAACGTCTTATATAGCTTGCCTGGCTATTAATAGTATCCTCGGTGTAGGAGAATTTGGCTGATGGTATTATAAGAACTTATTTATTTTCTCAAGATAATCTAGTAATTGAATCAGTTTCTGCCTTTTTTAGTGATTCTTGTTTAGCAATTTCTTCATCTATTATGCCAACTTTTGTATTTGCTCTCTCGATTAAGTAATTTCTAATATTAACGTTAGTGATTTTTTCAGGAGTATAGCTCCATAATATAAGTATCCTTCCAGTTTCTTCAGAATCATGTTCTTCAAATTCTTCAAATTCAGGTATCTTCTCTAATATATTAGGCAAATTATCTGAGATAAGATTTGCTCATCAATTTCAATCTGGATTACTGACATTTGTCATTGCTATTAATAATATCTTTTTAACTTTAATGAAATCAGTAGTTGTAATATTTCAGAATATAGCTTCTAAATTCTTTTTACAACTTTCTTTTTGAATAATCCTTATAAATAATTCATCTTCTAGTAATTGAATTACTTCTTCTGCTGTTCAGAAATTTAAAAAATTTGCAATTGCTTCACTGTCTAATCATTGACTTAATAAAATCGTGAATGGATTACGATTAGTATTATAAGGTATCTCTCCAACAGAATTACATATATTTAAAACTAGTTCTGGATTTAACTTAGATAATGTTTCAAATAGGCAATCTTTTCATCCACTGTCAGTTATTTGCTTAAAATACTGCCTTCCTGTTTTAGTTAATCAATTTATAACAGTAGATAAGAAATCAACACTTACTCCTTTGTCTATAGAATAGCAAATTGATACATCTCAAATATTTTCTTCCAGAAAATTCATTAATGCTTCCTTATTTTCTATACTTTGAAATAATCTTCATAGATGTTTCTTAGCATTTAATTCAGTACTATAAAAATTGGTAGCTTTTTTAAATCTCTCTTGATATTCTTCAGGAATATACCTCTCTTCTAAAACTGCTATCGTAGATGATACTTTGTCACTTGTGTATCTTCAAATTTGATTAGCTATCTGACTATTGTTTCAATAATACAATCTACAAACCCAGTTCGCAAAGAAATGAAACTGTGCATTTCTGGATTCTCCAATATCTCAAATCTCTCTATAAGTAAAACCATCTAATAATGACATATAAGCATTTTCATATCAATACTCTCTTGCTCATTGATGGTTATAATTTCAAAATAATTGAGTGAATACCGAGAAGTTTTCATGAACAAAAGACTTTACTTGTTGGAGAGTTTCAAATTTCCCTTCTATATTATAATCTTCATCATGACAATCTTTTCAATTAAGTGAGATGGAAAAAATAGTATCATCTCCAGACATAAGCATCTCTACTCAGTTACGATTTACTGATTCGCTTGATCTAGGAAGCATTTGAAAATATTCTTCATCGAAAGTAGCTCTATTATTAATAAGCTCTTTAGTTCATTCTTGCAATTGTACAAAATTCATAAAATTTAATAATCATAAAATATATTATATTTAAATCATATAAATAATAAAGTCAATTCTATTCCTCCCATTCTTCTTCTCCATGGTTTTCTGATGAATACTTCTCTTTCCTTTTATCATTGTCCCAATTTGTAAAATATGATTTTATTACTTCATTCCAGAGCCAAACAAAAAATGCTCAAATCAGTAGGAATATTGATTTATAGAAAATTACAAATGCGAGAAGAAGAAATATTCCCCAAGGGAGCTTCTTAAACACATTATAGATTCAACTATTTTCTAGGAAACTAAATACAGCTTGCCACATAGCGCTATTAGACAGGATGCTTCCCTCTGCAAGATAGGCTATCATACCTATAAGAAATATTGGCAATAAGAGTCCTAAAAGTAGTTGAGATATACTCTTTGGCCTGGTCCTGAAACTGAGCCTGGTATTGAGCATAAAAAAGATTCAGAGTATAGGTACAAATAACAGAAAGAATGTGAGCGTAAAGGTAGAATTATTAGCTAGAAAGTTTTGATATCCATCATATTGTGATGGGGAGAGCAGATTTACTACCTCTACCTGCCCTGCTACTACGAGATACATGAGAAAACCTATAATGAGTCATAGAAACAGTTTGTAGAGTGAATCACTTCCCGACATAAAAGCTCATACTCAAGCAAGCGCTCAAAGTATGAGTAAGATTATATCTAGAATTCCCATATATTATTTTTTACCAAAGCAGATAACATATTCTTCGAAACTTCTATCTCTACATGCATAGGGCTTGAACTCTGTAAATTTATGATAGCGTTTATCTATTTCTAGTGTGAGATCTCGAAAGTCCTCTCCTTTAAATACTTTCAGAACTAAATTTCCTCATTTTTTTAGAAATACATCAGCAAACTCAAGAATTGCAATGTTGAGCTCAACACTTGCGTACTGGTCAATATCCTTTCTTCCTGTCGTATTTGGTGCTATATCTGAAGTGATTAAGTGAAATTGTTTATCTTCTCAAATGAGTTCATTTACTTTTAATCTGAGGGTATCGAATTCAAAAATATCATGAACAATAGTATTGATATGATTCTGAGAATATTTATCAGTTTTTTGAAGGTCTATTCCTACTATATTCCCTGTATCTTTAATAATACGCTTGATATACTGTATAAAACTCCCAGGAGCACATCAAATATCACATATATCCATTCCTTCTTCTATAAGTTCAAAAGTTTCCTGTATTTCTTGGAGTTTATACACACTTCGTGCTCTATATCACTCTTTTTTAGCTTTCTTAAAATACGTATCGTGCATTTGATACGGTGCTGGTCTTTTCTTTTTTGTCTTTTGTATTACCCCTTGGTGACCATTTCAAGTTTTTTTTCTATGCTTTGATTTTACCGCATCTGGTTTATGTTTTCTGACCATTATTATATTTGAGAGTTAATTTCCCATATAGTACAAAAAAAAGAGCTATTTCCAAGCTCTTTTTTACAATTAACTTATTAATCAATACTTTTTAAATATGCAAGTGCATTCATAAGGTCAAGCTCAGATGTTACTTCGCTTGCGTATTCTATATATTGAATAACATTATTTTCATCTACTATCATAATAGAGCGAGTGAGGAGTCAATACTGAGTGAGGAGGAGTGAATTTTCGGTTCAAAACTGCCTCGTTCTCGCGTCTGAGAATACTTTTAGGTTATTGATGCCATTAGCGCTACAAAATCTCTGCAAAGCGAACGGAGTATCGTTTGAAATAACTATGAACGTAATATTTTTAAACTCCCCTGCTGCGAATTCTAATTGCTTCGTTTGCATCGTACATACCGGAGTATCCAGAGATGGGACTGTTTCAATGAGCTTATATCATGGATAATCTGCTAAAAGAGTTGTCTCAACCTGATCAAAATAATCAGCTTTCATGTCTAGTGAAACATCGGTTAGTTTATCTCATACTTGGAGTTTTTCTCCTGAGAGAGATGTTGGTTCTCCGTTGACTGTAATCGCTCATGAGTTTGATATTTGAGTATATGAGTCTGGGATTTCAAATAACATACTTGAGTTTTCAGAGGTATCTACAGTGCTACAACCTCAGAGCAATACTATAGAAAGTACTCATAAAATATTTTTTTTCATAATTAGATAATTTAGTGATATAAATTATTGTGCAGATCCGCTTGCTGTTATTTCTTCGGCTGTAGCTTTGCTTCCAAGTCTTGATGTCATGAGCTCAAGTGCTGGACGAACCCCAACTGCCACCTCTCCAGTTACCGTGTCATATACGAAAGGTACTCCATCACTATCTGGCTCTATTTTCTCTATAAGTGCGAGAAAGAGATCTCTATTCTCTGCATTTTGATAGACTTCTCTCTTTTCAATAGAGATTTGTGAATATAGGTCTCTTTCTTCTGCTATTCTATTAAGTTCCTGACAGTGAGGACACGTTGCCCCATAGAAATATAAATATTCTGCATCTGGGTTGATAATATCTACTGGAGGCCTATCTCCGCAAGATACGAGGAGGAATAAAGATAGAATCAAAAGGCTTAGTATTTTTTTCATAATAGATTATTTATAAAGTAAGATATGTGAAGTGTAAGAGTCTAACTTAAGAAATAATTAAGTTTAATGCTCCATATTATTCATAGAGTGTAACCACTCAGTGAGTAATATGATGACTCAATTTTCATTCGTTCCTCAACAGCTCCCAGGGTCATATTTCGCATTGTATTCTCAGGCATTACTGGAAACAGATGCATATAACTTCTCTGTTTCGCTTAGTGTCTGATTCCCATAGGAGATAAGAAGCTTATCTTTTGACCCTATAAGTTTGTTAAATGGATTCTTTATTTCTTTGCCATTTAGCATAAAAGTTATTTTTTGGCCTCACTCACTGGCTGTGTAAGTTCAACTTTGGGATTCAAAATCTTCTCAAATTTGTAAAATATTTTCAGAAAATATTATATCATTGTTGGTAAAGAAATGTCCCCAAGAGACCCCATCAGCATGTACATGTATCGTATCTTGGTTTCTCTCATGTAGGTGCACTCTATCTTCTGGGTCTTGTTTCCCACTTATGGAGCATCAGGCTATATCTTCTGAGAATCTCTCATCTGTGAAATCTATTCTCTCTCCATTCACATAGAGCGCAAAGTTTGCGTGAAAGTGTGGAGGTATATATTTACTTCCAGCATGTACGTATCATCCAATATAGAGTGTAAATCATATAAGTGCAATGAGTCATATACTTAGTATTTTTTTCATAGGAATTGTTAAGATAGTATCATTGTAATAAAAAAAATAAAAGAGAGAAACAAATTTTCCTCTTTTATTTTTTTAGCGCTGCCCCACTCATAAATGCTGGAATTATTACTCCTTGATTCAAGTATATCATTAGCAGCCTGATTATCTAATTTCAGCAATAATTTCGTTTCTTCTGAGAAGTGGGAAACTCAGGGGTGGATTATATTGTGCAGAAATGGGTTCTCCAATAATTTTTAGATTATCTCTTTGCACATATTTCCTCAATCTTTGTTTATTTTTTTCTACTTTTTCTTGCGTTGCCCAAAGTGTATAACTCAGAGCTGCTGCTGTATATCACTCAACTTTTATGAGTTTTACTCTATCGTTGTTTGGAACGGGAAGCGTTTCAAGTGTGTATGTACTTGGGAGCACGAACTGTATAGTATGTTTATTATCTCCTGAGCTAATATCGTTTACTGGAGAAGTCATAGATATCTTTTCAGAAGAGGATGAAATATCATTTACGGGTGAAGTCATAGCAATAGACTCTTGCCTCGTATTTCCACCAAATATATATCCTGCTAATAATCTAAAGCCTTTATTAAGTGCTTCTTGTTGATTTCCCTGTACCTCAACCTGAGCTACAATATAATCTTTGTATTCCCTGAGTTCATATCAATTCCTTACCTCTAAAACGTCATATTGAGGTTTTTCAATTGATTGTACTACGAGAATACTTCACACAATCCAGGTGAATAATAAGAGAGCAATAATTGCTAGTATCCAGAAAAACATTTTCATAAAATTAATATTTAATATATAGCTTAAGTTTATATTAAAATTGTAAATAAACTGTAAGAGATACAAAAAATTGCACAACTTATTCGTTATGCAATTGGTACTTGGATGCTTGATTACGCGTTATCAATAAGTTGAAGTGTTCCCATATAATCAGCTTTTTCTATATTGAATCCATGTGCTCTACATATAGCGTAGGCTGTAGCTGCATGAAAGTTAATGTTTGGGATATAAAATGAAGTGAAATATCCTCTTGCAGTAAAGTGCTTTCCTGGGAAATAACTCATTTCTACCGTTTTATCATCTGCTCAGTCAAAGTCCTCAGCTTTTACTGTTTTTAGAAATGCTACTGTTTTATCAAGTCGAGCATATACTTGGTCAATTGTAGTCTCATTATCCTCATATACTGGTACTTCTAGGTTTGTAAGTCTCCCTACTGCTCCTTTTGCGTTATCAGTTACGACTTGTAGCTGCTTAACAAGTGGGTACATATCATCTGCTAGAGCAAGTCCAAGTATGACTGATGAGCTCATTCCCTTTCCTTGTCATTGTTGAACTACTTTGAGCATGATAGATTTGAGAGCTCAGATTTTATTTATTGCGTCAGTAATTGCTATATCGTAGTACATATTTTTTATATTAGTAGTATAAATCGCTCATAGTATATGAAAAAAGTGAAAATCCGGTAAAAAAAATATTATTTGAGCTAAAATATGAGTATTTATTTGTTTTTAAGTAGGAGGATTATGAGTCCTACTATACGCTGCTTGTCTTTGGGATTACTTTCAGCCACCAACAGCGTGATAGCAGTCAGAGCTTGTGGAGTATATATACATCTTGTCCCCCATAGGTTTGAAAAATATTTCAAAATATTCACTCAAGTGCGTTTTGTCTTTTCTCTTGAGCAAATAACTCTGTAGCTTGTCATAGTGACATAAGCTCTGACTTAAAATTTTCAACATCTCAGTAAAGTTCTGAAGCGTTTAGTTTTAGATCAGATTTTGTAAACCCTTCTGCTGGAAGCGTGTCTTCATCATACGATCCGAGACTAAACCAAGTACTCGCAAAGAGTTTCACTAATTCGAGTATATCATCTGTTTTGATTGTTTCACTTCATCCAGGAATGAGTTTTCTTACTTCCTCAACCGCTTTAAGAAAATTATCATAATTTCATTGAATTCGTTTCGGGTTTATTGTATACCCCTTGATTATATGCTCTTTGAGTGTTTTTGTAGCCCAAATACGAAACTGCGTTGCTTGCTTTGAATTCACTCTATATCCTACTGATATAATTGCATCAAGATTATAGAACATAATTTTTCTTTTAACCTCTCTATTTCATTCTTTTTGAACTACCGAGGATTCTTCGGTAGTTCATTCTTTAACCAATTCTAACTCCTCATAAATGTTCTTAAAATGATATCAAATAGTGTCTGAATCAACAGAAAAAATCTCAGCAATTTGTTTTTGATTTGCCCATAGAGTTTCTTTATTTGAATCTTCCTTGAGGAGTATTTCACCATTCTCTCCTTGGTAGATTAATGTTTCTTTATTCATAGTAGTATAAAATATATACGATATATATACATATTACCCATTTACGCGATAATTGCAATGAAAAATTAATTAACTCAGTTGTTTTCTACGAACTAAAACCATCAGGATAAAGAGAGTATTATCTCCCTCTCTG
>JAWUVV010000025.1:0-15330 GCA_034112165.1 Candidatus Altimarinota bacterium | reverse complement strand
TTGTCAGAGAGGTTTCATAGTGATAGCGATAATTTTCACGTTGTTTCACCAGATTCAACTATAGCAATCTCTCAACTAGAGAATATCTGAGGAACTTTTTTCATCGACTTACTAAAAGAATCTCATGAAGAAACATAAGTTTGAAGCTCACGTATTTTTTCTTTGAAAAATTGATTCTTAATTTTTGATTGCACACTGTCTAATGTTTCAGATATCGTTACTCAACCATCAAGCATTACTGATAGGTATTCATAAAAATTAAACTTATCCTTCAGAGATACTTTTTGAAAAATTGGGAGTTGTATATTTTTCATAGATTATTTGTAGTAGAAAATTAACGGAATACTCACTGTAATATTTCAATTATTTCCTCAAAGGTCATAGTCAAAATTACTAATATAAAATCTAAAATCAGAGTCTATATCAGTCAAGTAATTAAAAAATCCAAAGAGTGTTTCTTCAGATGAAGTAATAATATCAAGGTTTACACCTGCTTTTGTAAATCCTAAATCACTTTTTTCTCCTCCAGAAAGAGAGAGTTCCCTGATAATGATTCTATCATCTCAAAGATTTACTTTTTGAACATAGCTATAGATATGATTTATAATATTTTCATCTGAAAAATCTCATGAAAATCCTCTAATCTCTTGCACTGCTTGTGAATCTTCTCCCAATAAGTCTAATTGAAGTTTTTTAAGACGAGACAGCTCAGCTTTATTTGTCGTTAGTTCCAAATTTTGAGTTTCTAGAGTGTCTGTTTTCTCTTGAATTTCTCAATATATATCCTTTGTAAAAAAAATAAGTACAAAGAATGAACCAAGGACTATCAGATATGTTAAAAAATTATTTTGAGTGTGCTTTTTCATTTTTACTAATTTTTAAGAGTTAGGTCTGCTGTAAAATTCATTCTATCATATCCGCTAAAGTTTGATATCTGGTCAATGGTAAAGAGAGCCTCCTCATTTTCTCTATAATTTTTAAGAAACTTCGTTACTTTTTCATACGCGTAGCCTATATCATTCGTTTCCAGTGATAGCTGCGTCATAACTTGCCCGTTAGCATATGAAAAGCCCTTATATGTCACTCATTGAATTGCAAATACTCTTTTCAGATGGTTTATCATTGATGGTATTTTCGATCCTTCTGCAAGGTTTGAAAAGAGTACTTTATTTTGAGAATACGTACTGTAAATTTGTACATTTTCGTCTTGCTCAATATCAGATATAGACTTCTCTACTTGCTGAAGTGTTAGTTCATTTTCACTCAGCGTATTACTCAGCGTATAGGCATAGTAATATAGCCCTCAAGTAATACTTATAACAAGAAAAAAGAGAGCTGCAGCTACATAAAACATTTGAGATTTCTTTTTTTCATAAAATTTAATATCTACTGCTGACATATAAAAAGGTACGATTAATAATTAAGAAACATTCAGAATATTCAACATAAAGAGTGTTATTGGCCACGCTAAGAATATTACTACAAGTCATAATAACACATATATTATAGTTTGACGAGACTTTTTGAGCTTTTCTTCGTCCCCATTTCATATCATGATATTAAATCCAGCATATATTATATATATAACGGCAATAAGCGCTAAAAAGGTGAGGAGATATGCAACAATATCTTGAATGTATTGTGAAGCTGTTCGATCTGTTTCTATATCTCAAAGACTATTTTTTATAAGTTCTGTCCCTTGTTGTACTCAACATTCATCTCCCTGACAGTATCTCACTGTAGGGGTTGGTCAAGAATCTCTAATACTAAAGACAGGTGCATCTTCACCCGCAAATAAGTTGTTAGGAGTTAAAAAGACAAAACTCATGAATATAAGTCAGAGAAAAATAATGTTTAGTGCTCTCATAAATAGGGTGTATTAAGATTTACTTTTAAAAAAGTATATATAAAATCACCCCAATCTGCAAATATATTTTAAAAGCCGTACTAATGCCAAATACCCGTTTTCTCTTCTGATATGTTTTCATGATCGGTATTCTATGAGTATATGTGTATTTTAGTGGTGCTATGTGAGCCCTCATGTTTCTATTTGCGCTCAGTTTTTATAGCATCATTAGCTACATGATTCATAAAATCTGGAAGTATCTGAGAAAGAAGCCAGCATTATATTTTTTGGATTTTTTGCGGCTCTTTATGTATAAAGTTTCTCTCTACGCGAGTATTGTTTTGATATTTTTTGGGAGCTTTATGTATTATCAAAACAGTATTTCTCCTGCAATGATGCCTCAATATACACTCTCAAATGGAAAGCAAACTATAGTATTTCAAGCCATGAGTCACATAGCATCCAGGGAATTCTACTCAAAGGTTCAAAGAGATATTCGCTGATATAAACAGCAAGGATATGTATTATATTTTGAATGAGTCAAGCCTGGAGATGAAAAAAACTCTGAGGATTTTAATAAAGCTCTATGAATAAATTTTGAACCTGAACTCTACGATAACTTTTCAAAACTATACTGAGTTGTTGCGCAAAATAATGAAGACTTTTTAAACCTAGAAAATAATCTAGACTACAATATCGATATAGATATCAATGAAATAATGGATATTTATAGGCAAAAAACAGCCTCGAGTTCTAGCTCAAATAAAAAATCTTTCCTACAAAGTAGAGAGGTTCAAGATGTGAATGCTCTCGTGCTCGATCAATTAACTCGCCTCAATGAAAAACAGCTTACAGCTCTGAGATATATCAATCAGTCTCTTCTCAACTTTATGATTAAGCAAGAAGGACTCAGGAATATAATAGTCGAAAAAGTAGCAAATAAAGATTTGTTCAGCGTAATACTAGATGGGCGAAATCAGCACATAGCCAACGAAATTCAAGCGCGCGGAGATGAAGAAATATTTATAATATATGGACTCATGCATTTTCAGTGAGTTTTTGATCTCCTCAAGAAGCAAGACTCAAATTGGCAAATTAATGGTACCAGCTCTTCACAACTCATTACTCCCCGGTAATATATACAACCGTAATATAGAGGGCGAAAATATATAAAAATATTACCCCCATATATCCGTAACTGAGTGCTATATCAAAAAATGCATGAGAAATTATAGCTCATCCTCAGAGTCCAAATAAGGCAAGATATATTCTCTGTTGGCTATGTTGAGCAGAGCTAAATATATAGAGTCCCGCAGCTAAAAGAATTGCGCACAGAATATGGAGACTTACTGTAAAAATTGATCGAAAAAACACGAGCTGAAGAATCCCTTCAAATGATCTGGATCTTTGATAATATTCATAGCTATAGAGAATATTCTCAAAAAATGCAAAGCCGAGTCAAACAGTACATGCATATCAGATAATTTTATAATAATTATTCTTTTCTCAAAATAATACCTGAGTATTTCAGAAGTATTTTAACCCCTCCTCCAAAAGAGAAATTATAATATAATATCAAAATATAAGAGCAAAGCCTTGAAATACGTAGTCTCATGGACTTATTGATACTCCTGCAGTTGAACTTCAAAGTATACTATAAACAATGTATATAAAGAAACTAAATCCCGCTATAAGAGCACTATATCATATACAAGCACGCAAAAAGATCATTCATATGTTTCATTTCTTTACATATATAATTATGAGTCCTAAAATAAAAATTATAAGAAAAAATAAAAATATTCTTAAAAAAACCTCGACTCCTAAAATACTCTGTGATATATAAGAAAAACTAAAAAATATATTTTCTACCAAGTTTCATACAAGCCAAAAGTTAGTATATATCAGAGGTAGGGTGCTCAACGCTCATGCTCCTATACCAATAAAGAACTGTTTTCTTCAAATACCTAGATTTGGAAAGCTTCGAAAAATATATACCCAAAAAAAAATTGGGCTTAAGAGCGTCAAAGTAATACCTATAAAAGTGAGTATTTGCATATATAAGGGGTAATATATTTATATCCACAGAGTAAGCAGATTTGTATGAAATACAAAAAAATCTCTGCAAAAGAGGCTGTCCCAAAAATCTGAGCGTAAGCTCAGATTTTTTAGTATCCGTGAAAATATACAGAAATAATTCAGAGAAATGAGAAAAACTTCTCTATGCAAGCCTATGAGAGATGAGTTTCTTAAGATTATGAGATAAACTTATGAGGTTCCACTCAATCTGTACACCATGAAATCCTCGTAATCTGAACCGTTCAAATCACAAGTTTCCCTTTATATTTCCAAATACATTCTCTACGCATCAGCTCCTCTTTTTGTAGAGTTCTTTTCATGCTTCACTGTAGAGTCTTGTATCGTTATCTTTACAGAGTTTCAGCCAGTTCTTGTTTATATAGAGATACTTCTTTTTTCCTGTTTTATCTACATATTTGTAGAGCGTTGCAATAATACCTTTCTCATCTCTTTTTTCTCCTTTCCTCGGCCTTCCTCTTTTTCTTCATTCTTGTTTTTTAGAAACATATTGTTGAAATACATAACATTTTCATGTTTGGTCTGTGTATGTGTTACTCTTCTCATCATAGCTATAATCTTCTAGTCTCACCATAGCTTTTTGATGTGGAATATATGAGACTATATTTCTCTCTTCTAGAAATGTATAGTTTTCTTCACTGGCATATCCAGCGTCTGCGAGTTGTTGTCTTGGGAAAGTAGTATATTGCTGATGTAATTTCTCTAAACTTGGAATAAGTTCTCCAGTATCTTCAGCTGTATTTGGAACTCTACTGCTCAAAATAAATCTATTTTCTGTAAGTATTTGGGGGTTGTATCCGACTCACCAGTCCTTTCGTTTCATTTTCATAAGTCGGCAGTCTGTATCTGTGAAGTTTATTCGTTTCTGAGAAATTCAGGAATCTATTTTTGTTTGGATTTCTTTCTCGAGTTGCTTCTGTTTCTGTTGAACTTTCTGTTGTTTTTCTTCTAATTCTTTTCGTTTTTTATCTCTTCCTTCTTTTGTTTTGAGATGTTCTGGAATATGATCGAGATTATCTTCTCAAAATTCTTCATCTTCGAGAGCATCTATTTCATCTGCCTGATCAAAGAGTGACTTCATTTGTTTCTCAAGTTTTTCAGTATTGTAACACTTATTTTTTGATGCATTAGCATATATCTTTGTTCCATCCAGACTCACATTTCCAAAGGAGATGAGTCAAAGGGCCTGAGCTTGCAGTACTATTTGAACAAAGAACTCTTCGAGAAACTCTCATTTTTCTTTTCGGAATCTGTTTATACTTCGAAAGTTTGGAGTGTTACTTCCAGCAAGATACATGAATGAAATATCTGAGATACATTTCTTTGCTATCTTGCGTGAAGAAAATGTTTGGTTCATGTATGAATAAAAAAGGATCTTTAACATCATTACTGGATGGTATGCAGGTCTTCCTTTTACATCTCTATGAGTAGCATAGGAACTAAGTATTTTACTATGATCGAGTCGATCTATTATTTCTGAGAGAATCACAGCTTCATGGGAATTTCAGAGAAAAGAGTACAAGTCTGGTGGAAGAAGAAAGTTTTGATCTTGATTGTATGTTTGAAACATTTTTTATTGAGTTACTGTCTAATATACATTCTATTTTACTCAAAAAAAATACTACAACAATTCTGTTGTAGTATTTTTGGGACAGCCTCAAAAGCAGAGATTTTTTATTATTTAAATGTTACAGATTGTTTCTCTCATAGAGACCAATCATGAGACGTTACTTGACTATCTGAAATCGCATATACGCTATCACCTATATAGAGTGCTCTTTTGATGTTTTCACTACTATATTCCCATGATTTATCTCATACATATGACCAAATGCTTGCATCTTTGAAACAATAATTTGGAACGTTCCTAGAACTTTCGCTCTCTTTTTCACAATATAGTTCACCGTTTAATAGCTCTCTACATACTGGTTCACCCGTACTTGTATATTTACTACATTCCAGTGTTCTTTTCTCTTCTACGTCAGAAATATCAATATGTGTTGTTTTATTTTTTACCTGTATTCCTGAGTCCTTATCTATAGCAATAGAAAATAATCCATTATAATAATCAAGTGTTCTCCATTGGTCATCTTTTTCAAAAAGTGTTGCTGGAAGTAATAGCGTATTTCTATTTTTATTCCAAACAAACATTCTTGGGTTACTCAGCGCTTCACTATAACTTCATTTCCCTCCAAGAGTTTCACTGTAAAGCTGTTCTACTATTATTCATTTATAGTCTCATGATTCACACTTTTCTTCCTGAATGGCTGTTAAATCTGAGTCTCCACATTTCTTATCGTAATTAATTTTATACAAGTCTACTTTAACACCTGCTGTTTGCGTTCATCCCCACTCATTTACCTGCGTATCATATCCAAGTCCTATAAGGTGATTATCATCGTATGGATGAAGATAGGTTGAGAATCCGGGGATTTTTAACTCTCCTAATACCGTTGGTTTGGTAACATCTGAGAGGTCAATTGCAAACAGTGGGTCAATCTGTTCAAAAGTAACAAGAAAGAGTTTGTCTCCTATAAATCTACTCGATTGAAATGTCTCTCCTGGCGCTAAATCTGTCAGATTTGAAACACTTTTGAGATTCTTATCTAAAATATAGAGTCACGTAGATCTTTCTGGTGACCACGCAGATGTTATAATTCGAAAGTTTTCATTATATTCATCCATTGAATATTGACTCAGTGGAGCTCACGGAACGAGAGCAGAATCCTGATATGCTATACTCGCTTTGTTGATGTTCAGCTTATGAACGAGTGTATTTTGTGTTCCTCCCCAGAAAAATGGCATAGCGCACATCGTATTTGGTGGACAATCATAGTTATTCGCTGACCAAATTCCTTCTGTCATATAGAGGTTTTCTTGACTCATATGTATCTCACTATTACTTCATGCTATTACTTTAGTCGTAACATCAAGAGTTGTATCTCGAATATTAATTGCAGATATAATATTATACCCTGGATTAAATCCTCCGTTTTTAATAGTTTCTGCGTCAGGAAAACTATATGAAATATTTTTACAGTCTACTATATCTCAGCTGCGGGCTTTATATGGGAGTTTTTTACCTTGTATTGTTAGATTCTGTAATGACTGATTATCTGTCTTAGAGATATCTAATTTTTGAGGTAGAAACTTTTTTGCATCAATCTCAATATCTTCAACTGATTTAATGTTATAATATGGATAGTTAAAATAATTTGTAGATAATACATATACGTAATCTCCTATTTTTCTAGAAGACGTGTAATTTCCATCACTACTATAAAGCTTAATAAGATCTGGTTTTTGTTTACTACTTGTATCAAAAACTATAGAATATGTTTTTGTATTTCTATCTACATAATACCCTCTTTTAGAATAATCTCTCTGAGCATATGAGCTCGCAATAATGGTAAGTCTATTGGTGTCAATATATAGCTCCACTCAATAAAAACTCTGAGGGAGTTTAATTTTTTTTATGAGTTCTAATACCTCTCCATCAGCCTGCACTATAAATACTGCTTGCTGCGCTTGGTTATAATAATAATGATAGTTCCCATCAGTTTTTACAATATCTGCTTCATCTACTCAGAGTACTTGGGTATTAGTCTCAGAGATTTCCGCAGCTCATCACGATGCTTTTGCAGTAGGTGAAACCGAAGAAGTGGAGTCATTCATTACAGCAGAATCTACTGATTCCATTTCCATCATCTCTGGTCCTCAAAAATTTCTATACTGAATATTTTTATAACTGTTTTCCCAATATGTTTTCATATATCATTCCATAACATCTTCGAAAGCGTCACAACTCTCAAAGGTCTCCATTTTATAGTTTGCCTGTGATTGCTCTATTTTATTATTTTCGATTTCATCAATAATAGATGTATTATCGATATCTACTGCGAATCAGTGTATAGGAAGCATCATGCATCAAAGCATTAAAGCTCATAATTTAATTTTCATAATAAAAAATTAATATATAAAAAGAAAGTGTTTCTTATTGTTTACAACGAATAATTGAATTATTCGTGACAAAAAAGTCAGAAATAGTATATACGTCTTTCTGACTTTTTCCACTCTTGCGTCTTGACTGTAGTTTGGATACTACCGTAAAATAGAATCATCTCTCTGAAAACATTCATTCATACCTTCTTCATCATAATTTTGACACACTACCCCATTTGGCAGTATACACGTTTGAGTATCAATATTATATCCCCCTTGATACAATTCACATAATTCCACTACGTCAATATTTGAATTATTCTGGATATTTTCATCTGAAAATGTTTCCACTTGGCGAAGTGATGATTCAAATATATCTGATTCCATTATATCCTGAGGAATAAAGTTAGATGCAGCATCATTCATATTCTCTTCCTCTTGCAACTTCATAGCTTTAGGAATGAGTACATCCATAAGTGGGATAGATTCTGAGTCAGGATTACTCATACTTGAAATAGTTGCTTGGTTTTTTATCTTTGTAATATCACTTACGCTATAAAAACTTATCAGACCTCAACTAATAAATATAAAACTAGCCAGCGCTCAAAATAATTGCACGAGAGAGAATCTTGGCTGCACGTCGTCTTCTATTTGAAACGCGTACATATTTGAGAGTCTGTCTCCTAAGTGCTGCTTAAACTCTATACTTGGAAACGCTTTTTTTTGTGATGATTTTATATTTTTAGCAATTTTTAAAGCATCTTTTGAAGTAGTTTTATCTCCAAAAGTGTCTATTATATCGTGCAAATATGTATTTTTTTTCATGCCTTACAGAAAAAATAAAATAAATATCATCTTCGTAACGTTAGCTTGTATCTTTATTAATGCCCTAGAAAAAGTCTTCTTACAAGCACCTTCTTTCTTATCTAAAATCTTTGCGATTTGCTTATAGCTTAAATCATCCCATATCCTCAGTGTTACTATTTCTCGCTCAAGTGGTTTTAAACTTTCCATATAAGCTATAACCTCACTAAGTTTTGTTTTTTGATCAATACACTCAGCGAAATCTTGATTAATTCCAGGTTCTGCAATGGATTCTATATCAACCTGCTGCTTTCTGGCTCTATAATAATCTATTACTGAGTTATTGGCTATGCAGTAAACCCAAGCCTTAAAGTTTGCATTATCCTTATCTCAAAAGAATTCCAAAGATTTGAGCACCTTAATCCATACCTGACTACATATATCTTCTGTAATCTGTTTATCAGAAGTTTTTCTCAGTATAAACGCAAAGATAACATCGATATATTTTTCATACAAATACTCAAAACCAGAGTAGTCTCCAGCCTGAAATGCCCCTATGTATTTTCTATCTTGCACTCTCTGTAACGAATATAAAGTAAAAACGTGACAATATCACTCTATACTAATGATTTAACTCAAATAGAAAGTATATTTATTTGACAATAAATAAATATAATTATTATTAGAAAATATTTAACTATTATTCAATATGACTGAAGTACCTAAAAATTTTCTAGAAAGTATAAATAGTATTGGGGATGAAGCAATGAGAAATAGAGCCTTGGTTAATATCAAATCCATTCTTAATGAATGATGAGTAGCGGCAGAGAAAATTTTATCATGAAGTTGGGCTCCTAAAAATAGAACAACTACAAGCCATACTCCACCTCCATGTAGAAAAATTAAGTAAGTCCCTTCTCACTCAAAAACGCATCAATCTTAACATCCCGTCAGAAAAAGTCTTGGAATAATTCTGAGGCTTTTTTAGTGGTCCCTGCTGAGAGAATAGTGTCGTGAAATTTTAAAGCCATTTCTGGAGAAAATATATCTCATGAATCCTTGAAAGCCTTCCAAACCTCTTTTTCTATGATTTCTGCCCACATATAACTGTAGTACCCTGCAGCATACCCACCATCAAAAATATGGGTAAAACTCGTATGAGGAGAATATACATCTCATCTTGGGAGGAGGGAATTTGCATCGTAATTACTCTCTATAAAGCTATCAAGCTCTTGCTCTGTCTTTGGGATTTTTCAGCTATGAAGTAACATATCCATCATTGCGTACGTATTTTGTCACAGAACGAGCTGACCATTTCAGAATGTATCTAATTGCTCGAGTTTTTCTAGCATATCATCAGGAACCATCTCTCAAGATACTACATGTTTTGCAAAGAGCTTCATTCATACTCGATCTCTACACCAATTCTCTAAAAGTTGACTTGGAAGCTCTACAAAATCCCACTCAACATGAAAGCCAGATAGATCTGAGTGTATACTGCGAGAGAGCATCTCATGTGTAGCATGCCCAAACTCATGAAACATAGTCTCAACGTCTCAAAGAGTGAGGAGTGTCACACCATCAACTCACTTCTGGAAATTACAAACATTGAGAACTATTTTCTTTCACTCAGGTGAAGTCTCCCTGAGAATATTTGCCCAAGCTCAAGGCCTCTTTAGCTCATTATAAAAAAAGTCAGTAAAGAAATATGATATAAATTCTCAATCTCTATATACTTCATAAACTGTAACATCTTCGTTATATTTACTTGTAACAATCTCTTTAAATTCTAGATTATATAGTCTAGATATTGTTTCAAACATTCCGGTAAGCACATTTTCAAACACGAAATATTCTTTAAGTTTTTTAGAATCAAAATCATATTTTTCTTCTCTGAGTTTATTTGCATAATATGAAACATCCCAGTTTTGCAAATCTTGAAGATTAAAATACTCTCGAATTTCATCTAGTTCACTTTGAGCTTTTGGTTTTGCCTTTTCAGAAATATCTGAGAATAATGCTATAATCTGCTCTGGAGATTCTGCCATCTTAAACTTAAGAGAGAGTTCTGCATAATTGTTAAAACCCAAAATTTCAGCCTTTCGTTCACGAAGCGTTAAAATTTCTAAAATGAGTGGTTTATTATTAAACTCTCCACTCGTCGCAACTTGCTGACGAGCTTCATAAAAATCTTTTCGTACCTGATTATCACTACAATACTTCATAATTGACATATAAGATCCCTGTGATGAATCAAAGAGAAACCCCTCTTTCTCAGACTTTTGAGCTCTTCTTTGAGCAACTTGCTTATCATCTGCAGGCATATCAGATATTGTGAGCTCATTAGTGATAATGTATTCAAAGCTTTTTTTACTATCTACCACATTATTCGAAAACCGTTGTTGTATTTCTGAAAGTTTTTTACTGATAGATTTCAGCTCCTCTTGTTTGTCTTCAGGAAGCGCAATACCTCGAACCTCAAAGTGCTCTATCCCCTCAGATATAATTTTAGTTTGCTCAGTATCTAAATCACATGTTTCAAGACATATTTTAAGCATTTCATAATATCTCTGAGAGTATGCAGCCTCATTTCCAAAATCTATATAGAGTGGTTCAAAGTCTTCTAGTATTGTTCGGATAGTATCATCACCAAGAACACCTTGATAGTGTTCTAATAGGCTAAAATAATAGTCTAAAATCGATACATCATCAAAGGTATCAAAAGAAATCTCACTATCTGGGATCTCAAGTTTTTTTTGAAAGTCATTTTTTTCTTCTTCTAATAATTCTTCTAAAATTTCTGGAGCAATAGCAAGAGCTTCTGATGAATATAAGAATTGTAAATCTGGGAAATCTGGATTCTGGAGCGCTGTGTAAATTTGTTGCTTGAGAGACATATTTATATATAAAAAAGTACTTGCCTTAAGTGTAAGAAAAGTACTTTTTTTGCAAGTGAATAAACTACTTATGATATCAGCTTCCTCTCTCTATTTCACTACACCTATAAATCTGCTCTAATAGCATCGTAAAAGCGAAGCTATGAGGAAGAATCATCTTTCACAGTGAGAGTTCAAAGTCTATGGAGTTTTTTAAAACATCATAGTCCAATCCATTCGCTCAACCAATGCAGAGGATAATATTATTCCCTGAGTTCTTTTGTGTTTCAATTATTTTTCAAAAAGCTTCAGTGGAAATATTTTTTCAATTTGGAGAGAGTACTATCTTATATCATTGCTGAGAATCAAGTTTTTCATGCAATATTTTAGTTTCAGCAGAAATAATTTGAACTGAAGTTCATTTTTTAACTGGCTTGAGCTCAATAATTTCGACCTGTTTTCAAAGACGTTTTTTATACTCAGAAACGGCCTGTGCAAAATGCTTGTGTGAGTCTACGAATATATATATTTTAATCATAATGTTGTAGTATTGATATTTATATAAAACTAACTAAAATATCTCTATTTACAACATAATTTTAAGACTATGGCTAAATTTGAAGTGTACACTGATAAAGCTGGAGAACATAGATTTAGACTCAAAGCTGGAAATGGGCAAATAATTCTTGCAAGTGAAGGGTATTCATCAAAAGATAGCTGTATGAATGGAATTGAGTCAGTAAGAGAAAACTCTCAGGATGACGGACGATTTGAAAGAAAAGATACAGCAACTGGTTGTAAATTTACTCTTAAAGCGGGAAATGGTCAAGCAATTGGAGAATCAGAAATATATACATCTGACGCTGCATGTGAAAATGGAGTTGCATCTGTAGCAAAAAATGCTCCTGATGCTGAAGTAGTGGAGGTATAAAAATTATCTCTTAAAAAGTAGGGAATGCAGATCTGTATTCCCTACTTTTTAAGAGATAATTTAGTATTCTCACAGAATTTTCACAAAGTCTGTAATATGTTTTAACTCTTTAATTGACTCCATGATATTAATATCTCAGAGAGTTCATTCGATTGTAATCCAAAAAGCATAGGAAAAATGTCCTTGCCCTAGTGGAATACTCTCTATTTTTGTCATATTTACTGATCTTTTTGCAAATACTCATAAACAAGTATGAAGACTTCCAGCACTGTGATTTGTTTTTAACAATAAGGTAGTTCTTCATTTTTGTATTGAAAACTCAGTCAGATTATCAGATTTCGGCACTACAATTAAAAACTTTGTAGTATTCCCCGACTGATCTTGTATATTTTCATCTAATATATTGAGCTTATAGAGTTCTCCAGCAAGACGAGATGCTATAGCTCACGCTCCTGATTTTTGTTTTTCGTATATCATCTTAGCTGCTCACGCTGTATCACCAAAAGGTTTCTGAGTGAAGCTACGCTCTTTGGAATACTTATAGGTTTGACTGAGCGCTTGAGGATGAGAATATACCTCTGATATATTTGAAATATCATCCTCTAAACTGAGTAGGCAATGATGTACTTCAAAGTTATATTCACCTATAATTTTATTGTCCCTATCTAAAAAATTATATACATTATGGTGAATACTCCCCGCATACGAGTTTTCAATTGGAAGTACTCCTACATTTCAAAGGGATATTTTTTCCCACACTCCATCAAAATCTATGAGTCAAATAATACTCTCTAACTCTACTGAGAGATTTGTTGCAATTTCCATAGATGCCAAGTGACTATATGAGCCAGGCTCTCATTGATAATAAATATTCATATTCGTAGTTTTTATTTTATAATTACCTCATGCTCACCCATTTCATATATATCTCCTCATCAGAAAAATATTTTTTCTCACTCATATTTTTCAAGTACTCCAGCATTCATATCTCCTGAGTATATATTTTTAAGTGAAATCTCATTTCAAATATTATTTTTTAAAATATCTATTTGCGCTCAGAGCATATAGATCACTTTATCAGTATAGGCTTGGCCCTGCTCACAATTACTCACTCCAAAACTCTCGCGCGCTGCAATAATATCTGCGCAAAATTTATCATAATTTTTATCCTTTACAGAGTCATGATAGTTATGTGCTGTCTCTAAAAATGCTTCATGGACTCATAATACTTCATCATTATACATTTGAATATCAGCATAAAGTCATGGATTCTGACCTAAATATCTCCCAACAGAGGAAACCATAAGTTTATATATCGGTGATATAAAATCCATAGAATCAGCAATATTAAATCCAAGACGTTTCATGGTTTCTCACACTACAAACATATTGAGATGAGTCAGTCATTGGACTATTGCCATCATCCTATCATGATATAGTGGAGTTGACTCTATAACTTTAGCTTTTGCATTTTCTAAAAATATCTTTAGGAATATATATTCAGGTGTATTCTTAGTGTTTTCTTCAGGAGTAAGCACAAACACCTGTCCTGCGATGCTTGAAATATATGGTCCAAACATTGGGTGCGTAGGTATAACAACGATATCATCCCGAGCGCTCATAGCTGAACTAGGAAATTGCTTAATACTCGTCACATCAGCCACAATAGCTCCAGACTTAATAAACGGAAGAGTTTGTGATATTATCTGCTCAGTAAGAGATATAGGAACAGAGTAAATAACAATATCTGCATTTTTTACAGCCTGAATATTATCAGGATTAAAACTCACTCATAGTTCATGAGATACTCTTTCTCACTTCTCAGTATTTTTTCAAGTTACTGTAATTACTACATTATATGAAAAATTTTTAAGAATATATTCTGTAAGCCATTTTCCAAAACCATCAGTTCCTCAGAGTATCGTGATATTATATATATGTTTCATTACTTTTTATCTATTATTACTTTTATGGGAAATACGATCAGTGCCTGATAGATTCTTCCTAGTCGTTTGAGTTTATTTGGACTCGTAAATATACGATAGAGCCACTCAAATCCGAGATCTCTAAACATCTTTGGCGCTCTTTTTTGAAATCAAGTATGATAATCAAAACTCGAACCAATACCAAGGCCTAATTTTAGCTTTGGACAAAGTTTCAATCACTTTATAACCGATATTTCTTGCTTTTTCATTCAAAGAGTAGAAAAAAGTATTTGAGCATCTGAAGCATGAATATTTTCAAATATTTGATTACTATTTTCATCACTATATACATAAAAATCAAAATTTAACTTTGGAAACTTTTTAGAAAATTTTTCTCTAAAGGTTCTTTGGGACTCGCATTTCTCTATATCTTTTGGATATGATGGGTCGATAATTGCGATTCAGATATCATTATCTTGAGAAAATTCAAGTAAACTATTTGTTATGTCACTCCCACATATACGCTCCCCATATTTTTCATATAAATATTTTTTACGGAACAATATATTAAAGGTATTGACTGGAAGAAGAAAGAACTGTAGAGCTTTTGGTAGCTGAGAATCGTTTATTTGGTATCAAATATATAATCCTATTCCGTCACTTGTCAGATAATCTGCTCATCGTAACAGCTCTCAAAACTCTCTATCCTCAAGTGTTTTCAGACATATCTCAGGGTTTGGGGTAAAGATAGCTTTTCCCTCTAAATCGGTATCTTTACTCATTAAGAATTCTGTGATTTCTCAGAAAAACTCCTCATACTTATATTTTCAAATTTCGAGCCCAAATATTTTCATAAATTGTCTAGTAGTTATTTTTGACGCATATTTTTTACTGTGTTACTATTATTAT
>JAWUVV010000024.1:0-32121 GCA_034112165.1 Candidatus Altimarinota bacterium | reverse complement strand
CATATCTCCGTTCACAAAATTATACTCCATCTCTTTTCCAGTCTTCGCATCAATATAGTGCCGGTTAGTAGAAAATCTTTTAAAGTTTATAGCCTTGTATATTGACCAATAATCTGGAAGTTCTTGTGTTTTTGTTGTCATGTTTTATGTGTTTAATAATACTAGTTATAGTATCTCATACTCACCCACATATTACTAATTTTATGCCTTGACCTTACGTGAATAAATTAGATAACTACATCTACAACTCGAATCATAATTCACCTCTTCCCTTGCCAGTTATCTTCTGCGAGTTCGCATACGACATTACAGCTACTTGCTCCCTTAATATCTTCATAATATTCTCACATCCCAAAGGCAAAGACCTTGAATCCATAACGCGATTCAAATTTGAGATGATCTCGTCATTTTCAGAGAAATTTTACTCCTTGTATCTCAAAGTTTTTAATTAGAAATTTTGGAACAGGGTTTCACATTCCAAATGGTCTAAATTGCTGAATACTATCTAGGAGCTTAAAACCTATTTCATCGAGTTTGATACATGTATCAATTTTTATCACTCTTTTATGCTCAGTGAAATCTATAGCGTTGAGCTCTGAGAGTATTTTTTCTTTAAACTCTGGATAATTTTCCTTTGAAATACTAAACCCTGCAGCTTGTTTATGACCTCAGAATGCGATGAGATACTCTTTATGTTTTTCTAACAAATCTACTATAGAAAAATATTCTGGAGCTCTACAACTGGCAACGAGTTTATCTCATTCGTCTATAAGTACTATTGATGGTCTAAAATATCTTTCTGTCAGTCTTCCTGCAACAATACCAATAATTCCATGAGAAATATCTGGGGAATCATAAAATATTATATTATCTTTTGGATTAATATTTTCAAGTGCATAGTCGACAAACTCTCATGTTTTGGATTTTCGCAGCTCATTGAGTCACTCTATCTCACGAATAGTATCCATCAGTGTTTCTCCATTATTGAGGATGAGATTTACAGCCTTGTACGGTGTATCCATTCGACCTGCTGCGTTGAGTCGTGGTCCAATATGAAATCCAAATATATCTCCATCAAGGTCTTCATTTATTCTGTCTTCTATTAAAAATCTAAGTCCATTACTTCGTGAATATTTTATTTGTTTGAGTCCCAGTGACACTATTATTCTATTCTCTCACACGAGCTGCATACAGTCAGCTACGGTTCAAAGTGCTGCCAGATCTATACTCTCTTGTATATACTCTTGAGCATCTTTCTGGGATAAATACTCACCAGCAAGCGCGCAGACGATTTTAAACGCGACTCCAGCTCCAGCAAGACCTGTGAATGGATAATCACAATCTGGCCTGGCTGGATTTACAAACGCAATAGCATCATCCGGCATATCATCTGGGACGCTATGGTGATCCGTTACAATAATATCAAGTCACTTATTTTTAGCATCGCTCACTATTTCTCTATCACGAGAGCCACAATCTACCGTGATGAGTAAATCTACTCAGAGCTCAACAGCCTCATCAACAAATTTTGTCTTGAGACCGTATCCATCCTCGACTCTATGAGGAAGTCTATAACTCACTAGTATTCCAAGCTTTTTAAATATATGAACCATAAGTGAAGTAGAAGTTACCCCATCCACATCATAATCTCAAAAAATCATAACTTTTTCATTATTCTCTTTTGCTTTTTTTATTCTTGCTATAGCCTTATCCATGTCCTTAAGTAAGTAAGGATCATGGAGGTCTTTCATGCCAGCTTTTAAAATCTCAGGATTATCAGAAAATCGACGTAGCAGGACATCTGCAACGCTGTCATCCCGGATAGATTCATCAAAATATATTTCTTGTCACTTCAGTGATGTTTTTGTATTCATAACAGTATTATGACCAGTAATTTATTTTTTCAAAGCTAAAAACTATCGTTTTATACAAGCAGACAAATAATCAGCCATAAAACTACACATATCTCATATCTCTGTATTAAATTTTCATGAAGGAGCTGTGAATACTCGCTCAACACCTTCTGAATTGATAAGAATATACTCTGTCACATCAACAACTCAATGATTATATAAATTATCTGGAATTTCTTCTCAAATATCTAGATACTGCATTTCTCAATATTTTTGAGTACATGTCATTTGTATAGAGGTATAAAGAATTGCTTTAGTTGGGTCAGCGTACGGTCACGGTACCGTTATGCTAGAACATGATTCTGGAACATATCATGCTGGTATAGTCTGTCTTAAATAAGCATCTTTTACTTCAAGTATTTCAGATACGGCTTGCGCATTGTAGGTAGTGATATTTTCAACTGTCACTTCTTCTGCTTTACATGAAGATAAAGCAAGAACAGAACTGAGAATGAATGGAAGTTTGTTCATATCAAATAAGATAAATATATTTAGGATTAGGACTTATTATAATAATGATTATTTTACATAATGCAAGTACTACTGAAATCAAAAAATAAACTTTACTTTTGAGTAGTTTAAATATACTATCCGTGGAATAAATGCAATCATAGCTCAGATAGGAAGACAAGTTTATTTTGCGATAAGCGAGAGCGAATCGGAAAGAAAGTTGAAACGTTCAAGGAAAAGAATATCATTTTCTATGAAAATACTGAGTTAAAATATATAAGCAATCATAGCTCAGCTGGAAGAGCGCAACCCTGCGAAGGTTGAGGTCGCAGGTTCAAGCCCTGCTGGTTGCACCATTAAGTCTCCCTTGCGATAAGCGCAAGCGAATCGGAAAGAGACTTACGTCGAGCGTCAGCGAGACGCTACATTACTCATTTGCACCCGTAGCTCAATTGGATAGAGTACCGGTCTTCGAAGCCGTTGGTTACTGGTTCGACTCCAGTCGGGTGCACCATATTTGATATACTGTGAAAACTCAAGGGTTAATCCCTTGAGTTTTTTTTGTATTCTTTCGATTCATACTCAGATAGCCTGAGAGCCATCTTCAAACATTGCCTGAAGGACTCATGATTCCCTATCTTTTATTTTTGTTTTCGTCTTACTCATAGGAACAAACATATGAATCTCTACATCATCACCATCAATATATATCTTATCTATAAGGAGTCTACAGTAAGTAAAGTTAAATATCCTTTATATGTAAAGTGAGTCTGATTTTAATAAAACTAATAAAATAGAATAATAATTCTTAATACACTAAAAGCTCCCAGGTTACCCTGGAAGCTTTCTATTTATTGACTATCTCTCACCATTTGTGAGTTACACTCGCCTTATTACAGGCAAGTGAGAGTTTGTCAGCGGAGCATGTCGTTCAACGCAGTTGATGCGTCTGTTCCTTCATCGCGATATTTTACGATGTGTGGACAGATAAGGCCGTTTTCAGGATGAACACCTGCCATAACAACTGCCATTGAAGGAACTTCACCACGAAGGATCTTATTGTCGTTGGTACGGTCTACAATCGGTGTATTCTTACCGATGAAGACGCCCATTGAAAGAACAGCACCACGACGGATGATAACACCTTCGACAACTTCAGAACGAGCGCCGATAAAGCAATCATCTTCGATGATGGTAGGTTCCGCTTGAAGCGGTTCCAATACACCTCCGATACCCACGCCACCAGATAGGTGAACGTTTTTACCGATTTGTGCACAGCTACCAACTGTCGCTTGAGCATCGACCATTGAGTTTTCATCAACGTAAGCACCGACATTCACGAAGGATGGCATCAGAACAACGTCTTTTGCGATGTAGGCTGATCGACGAACAAGGCTACCAGGGACGGCACGGAAGCCAGCGGCTTTCCAATCCTTCTTTTTCCATCCTTGGAACTTGCTCGGCACCTTGTCCCACCAGTCTGTTCCTTGCGGACCTCCTGAATGTTTTTCCATATCGTAGATACGAAATCCAAGAAGGACTGCTTTCTTCAGCCACTGGTTCACGATCCAAGTACCATCTTCTTGACGCTCAGCGACACGGTATGTACCACGGTCAAGAGCTTCGAGGGCCATAATGATAGCTCCTGTCTCCTTCACAGGAGAATTCGGAGAAATTTCATCTCGTTTCTCCCAAAGGGCCTCAATTGTCTCTTGATGCTTTGCAGGCAAATTACTATTAGTCATCTTACACCTTCCTTTCTATTTCCAGGTGATTTTAACGTAAACGACACCTTCTGCGCTCATTACTGCGCGGACGAAGCCGTGGTTATCGAGGTTAGGATTTGTCGCATCAGCGATCACCTTAGCCCCCATATATTGTTTGAGTTGTTCACGCCCTATCCAACTAACTTCAAGTTGGTCACTTACATCTTTATTTGCAAGCTTAAACCGTGACTCAACCCAGATTACCGAAAGATATTTCCCTTCGCCAATCTCATCTTCAAAGAGAATTTCACCTTGAGGTGTTACCACCTCTAAATAGGAAATTCGAGTTTCAGAAGGGTCAGAATAACCCATCCATTCTGTAACTCTACGACCATTCTCAATGACCGCAATTTTTTCCCCGTCTACTACGAGGGAAGGATGTTTAGACATATTACTCCCTTTTGTTTTAGTTTTTACCATAATATTGGTATTGTATTTATATATAAAATATAAGTTATGTCAATAATATTCTAAGACTAAGCTTAATATGTGTAACTCCTACCACCTTGTAATAAAAGAAATACTAGTTAAATAGCTTATTTAAAGTAAATAGATGGTTCTTCGATAGTATATATTTTAGTCCTCCATCTACGTCATTCCCTATACTTCTGTATGCTGCCAGTAGTACTTACATATATATGTAACCTATCCTGTGGGTTTCACCATTGTTATAATAAAAAAACTCTTAGAAATATTTCTAAGAGTTTTTTTGATATAAATAATTCTCCCTTCATTAACCTTAGCCTTCGAGCTATAAGGGTTCTACAGTCTTTCTACAGTTGTTTAACTGATGTTCCAAGCTATTTGCCTGTTTATCATCCCTATCGGTTGATTTTCGGTAGTATATTATTATTTTATTCATATATAAAGTTTTTAAGTTCAAATTTATAATCTTTTTCTTTTTTAGTCTTATCCGTATATTCTTTAATATTACTTAACCAAATTCTTACATTTTTTTTGACTCAATAAGAAGAAACTCATAAATTTATATAAACACAAGTAACTTTTTTGAAACAATTAAATCCATCCATAGGGTTTACATAAATAGAAACATTCATTTTTTCCTTCTCATATAATAAGTTATTTGAAATATCCATATATACTGTTGGTCAAAGTGAAAATCCACTTCGTAATATTTTTGTTTTCCTGTAATTTCATTTTATTGATTTTCAAGTTACCTCAATATTTCATAGTTCTATTTGTACTAGATTTTTAGAAGTATTTTCTATTTCAAACTTAATGTTAATTCAACTTCTATGACCATGATAGTTTTTCTCATCAGTACTTAATCTCCATTTACAAGTAGTATTAAGAGAATTATTTAAGACTCTTATGGCTGGAAAATGGTCTCACTGATTCTTCCTTAATAACTCTCTAAAATTTAAGTATCAAACAAAGATTCAAAACATTACAATAACTAACTGAAATATATAAAATATTATTCTAATAGAATCTCATTTTTCTAATCAGATATTAATTCCATAATATCCATTTATTATTATCCAAAATAGTGTTCATAATGATGATATAATTATGAATATAATCAAAAATGCGAGTAGTATATAAAGAATAGTTTTTGTAATTCTAGTAATCTTTTCAGTATATTCCTTGAGTACTTTTCAATATATTCAAATAAAAAGTACCAATAATGGTAATAGTATAAAGAATCAAAATAATGAAGATAAAGCTATTTTCCAATACATTAACAACAAAGGGATAACATAAAATCCCATTAATAAAAGACCGATAGAAATTCCTAGTTTAAGTATCATAAGTTGTTATTATGTTGGATTGAATTAATAATATAATAAGCATTAATCATCTAATAGATAAACAAAAAAAGTTTTACTGTGAAAAGATTGTGGAGAGATTAGAAATCCTTAAATAAATACTCATTCCAAAATCGATACATTTCTTCAATAAAAAGAATAGAATCCCCCTCTGAGAGGAAGGGATAATCTGTTCTTAATTCTTGAGCACACTCATTGATACATTGTTGCTTTGTTGGTAGTGACACCATAATTGAGCAATTAGAAATATAAAAAACTCTTAGAAAAATCTAAGAGTTTTTTTGAGAACTATGTTTTAGTCTATATTCGCGCAACCAGTATAACTCAAAACACCTGCAACAAAACTACTAGAATAATCATACACTATATCACTCATCCCGTCAGAACATGTTCAAAGCACTAAGTTCAGGTTCATTCCTGGGGCTGTCATATTTACTGACGTTCCAACGTTCGTCATAACTACTCCAGTAAAAGTTGTGAGGTCCATAGGACCTGTGTCACTCGGTTCTCTGAGAACAAGAGTGCTACCGGAAGCGTTAAATCCCCAAAAAGGTTCTGTCCCATTTCAGTTAAAGTTTGCAGCTAGTAAATCTAGGACTGGGACTGGTTCTTCTAACTCTTGCTGGGCTGGTTGCTCAGGAACTAGAACATCATCAACACTGAGAATATCAGGCTCTTGCTGGTCTGCTGTTTCATTACATCATAGTAATAATAAACTAACTAGGAAGATAATTCAAAACTGTTTCATATGTATATAATTATAAATATAATAGTCTTAGTGTATAAAAAATACGAATGAAATCAAGTATACCCTAATCTGCTCACTAAAATTGAAGCACAAAAAAACTTCTAGAATATTTCTAGAAGTTTTTTTGCTTTGTATTTAATCTACATATATATATCACTGTATTGATCTATCATTGATTGGTACCTTACGAGTAGTTACCTCTCAGAGTCTTCGGTAGTTCATATCAGAAACGATGATATGTGACGATGTAACGTCAATGACAATACCAACATGACCGTAGTATGGATTATATCCTCGACCAGCAAATTGGACTATTGCACCAACTCATGGATTAGATCCTGTAGCATGTCATTTAGCAGCAGCATTTCTCATCCACTGATTTGCATTTCCTCTCCAGTTGACTCACTTATATGATGCAACATACCAAGTACAGTTTCACCATACTCCTGAAAATGGAGATCTCCATACAAGATTATATTGTCATCCTGTATTTACATACTCACTTTTTGCTTTTGCAGCAAACTGATATCCCGAATTAGCAGTAGAATTCGTAGTAGCAGCATATGTTTTCTTTGGTACTACAACAGGTTTTGGTTTTTCTTTCTTAGCTCCAGGAATAATAATAGTATCACCTATCTTTAAATCATTTGCAGTAAGAAGAAGGTTTTGACGCATTATATCCTCGCTGTCAATCTTATACTTTTCAGCGAGACCTCACAGAGTCTCACCAGAAGTAACAGTATGAATGAGACCAGATACAGGTGGTACTTTTATAGTATCTCCTGGCTGAATAATATGGTTTGCTTCAAAGTTATTTGCCCAATAAATTGAGTCTCTTGTTATATTGAACTTACCAGCTATGAGAGCCACACTATCACCTCACTTAACTTCATATTCTATAATTTCCTTTGTTGCAGAAACATCTCTGTTATCTTCGTCAAGTGCTGCATTTACGAAAAGATATGAATCTTTTGATTGAATAAACACATCACCATCTCACAGAGTAGTCTCATCTGAAAAATATGATGATATAATCGTTGATTCATCAATATCCCCCCTGTAAAACTCAGTATCTGAGTTTACAAAGCTTGCAAAAGAAGGATATATTGGAAGCATAAATACAGCAATAATAGAAACTACTGTAAGTCATGTCTTTCCTGTTCTTTTTGTTCCAGCGTATAGATTATGCTGGAGGACTCTAGAGTGTCGCTCGATACGAGCTCTTAAATTAATTTTGGATCCCAAAACTTTATTTTAGAAATTATTCATCACATGTATCATCTTTTATCACTCCTAATTGTATCGTATTTCCTTAAATTCTTCTTAATTTTAACTTTTATATTATACCTATAAATACTCTCAAATGCGAGATTATTTGATAGACGTTACCTCTAATTGTGTTATATGTGCTCTAAAACCAGTGTTTTTCATGTATCTTTTTTTAGATTTCATTTTGAATACTCTTACTTTATCACCTTTCTTTTGATCAAGTACTTTACATTCAACAGATGAACCCTCAACAAATGGAGTTCCTACCTTAGTTTCCTTTCCATCTAGGTCAGAAATAAGCATAGTGTCCACTGTAAGTTTGTCTCCAATCTTAACATCTTGTCTTTTTACTTCGATAATGTCACCTTTTTGAACCATAAATTGATTCCCTCCTAATTCGATTACTGCTATCATGCGCTATATAATTATATTGTAAATACAAATCTGTGTGTAAAAACAGAAAAAATAAATCCCTAATTTACTTATTTCTTATGTCTTTATAATGGCCTGCATGCCCATTAATGCTTGTATTATAGTTAAACTTTTTTATGGTTGGGATGGTAGGGATCGAACCTACGCGTGTCGGAGTCAAAGTCCAATGCCTTACCACTTGGCTACATCCCAATAATTTCAAGCCCCGTTATTATATAAAACCTCGATAAAAGTCAAAATTATTTTGCTGTTTCTTTTGTTTTCCATATGCTATAACTCGCAAATTATTAATAAATCACTCCCATTATGATGAAACTTTTAGGACTCATTATGAAACGTCCGTCGGACTCTCAAATTCGAATAGCAAAAATTGTTATCTGAATCATGCTCATCCTCACAGGTATAGCAGCATTTAATCTCCAAAATTTAGTTCTTGAAGATAGTATATTTCGAATCACTCTGGATAGCACAATGAAAGAATATCTCTCCTACGCTATTATGGGTATTTGAATCATACCTCTTGTACTTTGAGGACTAGATATTAATATCCTCTCAAGGGGACGTACTCGAATACTTCAAATAATATTCTGAGTACTCTTACTTATAATTTCAGGAGTATTTGTAGAAACGCCTACTCTCTCAGTAGATATATTCTACTTCCTCATTGGGCTTGTAGTATTTCTTGCTGGTGCAACTGGTAAGGCTATAACTAAAAAAGGACTGAAAGCAGGACAAAAAATTACGAAGATTAGAGTGTAATAGTAACTCTCTCTTGAATTCTCTCTCTTCTATGAAGAGAAAGAGGCTGCAATATTGAACTACCTCCAGAAAGTAGAGCGTAAAAAAAGGGGTATAAAATCTTAATTTTTAGGTCTTTCTATTTCAAAGACTGTGATTACAAACTTTAAGTCTTTGTTGTATAAAGAATGTGCTGTATCTTGAAAATATTTTTCCAAAGTATAGTCTATGACTCCTCAGACTGGAGTTTGAATTATATAGTCTTGAGCAAGGGGGATTAGCATAGTATCATCTACTATTTCTTCTTCTGGAAATTTTGAAGCAGAAACTATTTCTCATGTAGCTACATCATATACTAGATAATTATAGACAATAGTATCTCCCATTTGGACCTTTAAATCATCTCTTTTCATTATAATTTCTCAATTAACTCAGTATTCAGCTAATATTTCTCAATTTTTATAATAATAAGTAGTTTTACTCGTAGTGGCTCAATTTGAGTAAGTAGTAAAAGAGTGAATATTCCCATTTGTATAATATTGAGTAAAATCACCATAATATTTTTGATTTTTGGTAGTGTATTTTTCTCCTACCTTTTCTTCTGGATACCCTAAGAAATATTTAGTCACCTCGATAATATTATTTTCTTTATAGGTATTTCTTTGTTTCAGATTCCCTGATTCATTATACCAATAGTAGTCTCAGACTATTTTTCCGTAGTCATATGTTCCCTGTACTTGAATCTGTCCATTTTCATAATACCATATAGCTTCTCCATTATATCTTCCATCAAGAATAGGTATTTCTCTTGCTACCTGACCATTTGAATGGTTTTGTCATGTGTATATTCCATCAACTAATAGCGCATCACAAATATTAGGTATAACCCAGCCATTATCAAGTCACGATTGGTATTGATATGTTTCTTGGTCTGGACAGCTTACAGTTTCTTTCTTTGGAGTGTTTAAGCTTACTTTTTCCCAATTATCCAAGTTATATAGCTCTGGATTCATTTCATAATGTGCTTTTATGTTTGCATATCTCAGTATAGCAGAATAAAAAACTGTTTTTGTATCCTGAATAGCTATACTCTCATATTCTTTTTGTTTGACATACGTTTTATCAAATAACACCTTAAGAGATCTTTGAGGTAATTCTTCAATAATACTGTCTAGCTTTATAATGAGAGCTGATCATCAAGAATATTGTTTTAATCCAGACTCAGTTTGCTTCAAACTTGCTCCTCCAGCAAAAGTAGTACTTATAGTTAGTAATAATGCTACAAGGATTATAAATATCTTCTTCATGGATTTTTTAAAAAAAAAAAATAAATAACTTTTTTACTATACTGAAGATTATAAAAAAATAAATAATAATCCTCTATATAAAGTAGATGCATTAAGAACAATCCCAGTTATACATAACTTTTGAAAAATCTTTTTTTTCTAATTGACTCTTTGTTATAAAAAAATTACATACTCATACATCTCACCAAATTATTTTCCAGTGATTGTCTTTTCAGCACTCAGAATCAAGTTGAAATAAAACTTCTGTATAATCTGTATATTTTTCCTGTCCTCTTGGGTCACTTTGAGTGAAATATGGATATCATCAAATACTATGATGTACTCATCAAAATTTCTCATATACATAATCTAAGGTTTCATTATCTAAATCATATATTTTTTGAATTACTTTCTTAGAGAATAAGTCATTCCATATTTCTATGAAAATATTATCAAATTGATATGAAGATGGTGTCATACTTGTTCTAGTCTTATTAAATGTAAGTTTAAAAGATGCTCAATCATTAACGGGAGAGTAGTGATTGTTTCATTTTATGTGGTAATAACTATCTTTGAATTCTTCTTGTGAAAGATGTTCTCCAAGTTTTTCGTAATATATGACTTGTGATTTTTTGTTTGAAGTAAAATCATCAAAGTCTAGTCCAAACAAATTATCTCAAAATATCCAAAACTGCAAAATACCGATTTTTGGATGGAGGGAATTATCAGGTAATTCCTCACAATTTATTTGAGCTAAAAATATGAGTTGCTCATTTGTTGAACTAAGTGGTATTTCTCATTTCTTTGGAATATAAGGGATACCTCAAATTTTACTTTGTGTTATTTCCAGGTTTTCATCTCTATGGAGATTTATTTCAATCACTTCCTTTGAGGTTTTTTCTTCTAAAATATCTAGAACTTTTTGTACTTCTTTGATTTGTACAGTATCTCGAAGAGTATCTTCAATAGTAGCTCATGATGTGCTGAAATATTTTCTAAAAATATTACAAATCTTTTTCATATAACTTCTTTTAAAAAATAACTTAAATTCTATGTAATATCTCATAAAATTAAAATAAATACTATTGACATTACATCTATATAAATTATAGTCGTATTACTTTATTTCTTATGACAAATATTATATGAGAAAATCTTTTTTATTAATAGTATCATTTTTCATTTTATTATCTTCGTATCCATCTTTTGCATGAGGTTGAAGATTATGTGACACGAGTATTGAACAATGCCCTGAAATTTATATTTCTGTAGACACAACTCAAATATTTGAAACTGAAACGGTTTTAGTAAACTGGGAATCAAAAAATGGTGTAGCTTGTAATATAAATGGTAACTTAGAAACATCTTGAATTGTCAATCAAAAAATGTGGTCAAGTGGAAATGTATATTTTACCTGTAACAATGCGCAAGGAGGAAATATAAAATCTAAAAATGAAATTTATATTACAGTTATTCCTGTAGAAATTACAGGAACACTTAATGTGAGTGAGACATCTATATTAGAATGAGAATCAGTTGATATTTCATGGGATATCCAAAATGCACAAAGTTGCTGGATGAATGGTGAATCAGTTCCTACACAAAAATCATATACTGAATATCCTGTAGCTTGAAAATATTACTATCTGTATTGTACCAGAGGAAATAAAAGAACCACTCTTACTCACTGGCTTAAAGTACAAGTAAAACAAGTTTCTGTTTCTCTTTCCGCAGATACAACATCAATTCAAAGCGGAGAAAGTGTAAAACTCAGCTGGGATTCTACAAATGCCACTTCTTGTAATCTTGATAGTCAAACTTTAGCAACAAGCTGAGAATTAGAAGTTAATCCGATAACAAGTAGATGGTATACTCTCTACTGTAAAAGCCCAAGTAATACTAGAGTAGCATCGCAATATATTCGTATTCAAGCACCTCAAATTACAGCAAATCTTTCCGTAAGTTCAAGTACCATAACTCAATGAGAATCAACAAAAATTACTTGGTCATCGATAAATGCATCAAATTGTACTTTAAATGGTGAAAGTGTTGCTCTGAGTGGAAATAACCTTGTCAGCCCAAATCTTACACAAAGTTATATACTTGTATGTGATTCAGCTGTTAGATCTCTCATAATTACGGTACAACCACCTCAAATCACTGCAAATCTATCAGCAAGTTCAAGTACAATAAATAAATGAGAATCGACAACACTCACGTGGAATACTCAAAATACTCAAAACTGTACACTGAATGGAGAAAATGTTTCAAATACTGGAAATAAACTTGTGAAACCTGAATTAACTCAACACTATATCCTCAAATGTAATTCAGTGCTGAAATCTGTCTTTATTACGGTACAACAACCTCAAATCACTGCAAATCTATCAGCAAGTTCGACGGCAATAAATAAATGAGAATCAACAACGCTCACGTGGAATACTCAAAATACTCAAAACTGTACACTGAATGGAGAAAATGTTTCAAATACTGGAAATAAACTTGTGAAACCTGAATCAACTCAACACTATACCCTCACATGTGATTCAGTGCTAAAATCTGTCTTTATTAGGATACAAAAAACCAGCACTTTACCTGTTTATGTATTACCAAGTATAGAAATCAAAAAAAGTGCTACGTTTTTAAAGCCAGGACAATCAGCACAAGTTACGTGGAATGCTTCTAGTGGAGCAACATCCTGCGTCCTGAGTTGGGACGCGAGTAACACAAGTACTTCTTGAAAAGTAAATATTATTCCTTCTAAAAAATGATTTAATAGTTATACTATTGTGTGCAAGTATTCAAACTGGCCACATCCATATAAGAGAGGATTTACATTATATCAAAAATAGTTATGAAAGGATTAATATTATGAGCTGCAATAGCAGCTACTGCATCATGTGCTTCGGCTGATAGCTTTTGAGTTCCTCTTATCGGAACATGAGATGTTAATTGAAATGGGATTATAGACTCTGTAGATTCATTATTACAAAATAACAGGTGAGGATGAATTATTCCATCTACTCCATGACAACTGGTTCATCCTAGAACTCAGTATAACTCCATAAACCCTCAAGGAAATTATTTTCCACAAACAGGAGTTCAAACATATGGAGATAATATATGAAACCCCTACCCTTTAGATCCATACCCATTAGACCCCTATCAACTGGGTTCTCCATTCCCTAGTATTACAGACGGAATTCCAAATCTTCAAGGAACAGTTACAGGAAAAATTAATTGTACCTTAGGTTGATATATATACCCAAGTTGTAACGCTAATAATCTTCCAAAGAATGGAATATTATACCCTGTTGATGCCTATGGTAACACTACGTATGGAGTTATAGATTGTACTACTCTTTGAGTAGAAGCGGCTCTTATGAATACATTACAGCCTCTATTTCACATACCAGTTGTTACTTTTGCTCAACCAACTTGAGATGGTTGATGTGAATATGCAATTCAATAAATGTTGAATTGAACTAAGTTATCCCTATATTCTTATGTAGGGATTTTAATTTATTTTACAAGAAATAATATGACAAAAAAACAAGTTACATGATTAGTGTTATTTATACTTTTCAATCCATTTACTATTTTTCTTGTATCCTCAATTGTGATGTGGATATGAGCGGCATCATATCAAGACAGTCCAAATTGACTATTTGTGTTTATCTCAAATATAACATCACTATTGTACTTACTAATGCTTTTTATTTTTCCATTATCAATTTATTTGCTTATTGATAGAAAAAATATGCAAAAACCTGAGTGAGAAAAATATCAAAACTACGCGGGTTATTGGAAAAGATCTGGAGCTTTTTTTATAGATTATATGTCCATATATTTAATTATACCTATTTTTATCTCACTTTATACGTATTTCACACGTGGTCAAACATTATGAAAAATGGCTATGGGAATAAAAATTATAAATGCATCTAACTATGAAAAACCAAGTTGATGAACGCTGTTTGGTCGATACTTTGCTAAAATATTATCAAGTATTCCATTATATCTAGGTTTTTTCTGGATTTGATGGGATAAACGAAAACAATGATGGCATGATAAAATATGTAATACTGCTGTAGTAGAAGCCCGTAGCTATCACCCAGCTTGGACATGGCTTGCTAACGCACCATTTTTTCTAGCATTTTTATGAATCTTAGCAACAATTTCTGTTATATCTCTGCAAGGATATACTCAAGATGCTCGTGATGCTCAGCGTTTTTCTGTAGTGAATACACTTTCTACCATGACACTAACGAATCAATCGATAAATAATATTATTCCTCAAAATAAACAAGAAATTATCACGATGATACAATCCTATGGCTCAGATATATTAGCTGCACCACAAGAAGATAGGTGTTATTTTTATACGATAAACCCAGAGACTAACGAATTTTTATTTTTAGTTTCATGAGAAAAAGTTCAAGAAAACGGTGCTTATAAACTTTATACGGTTTGAAACTATCCTGAGTTACAAAACTATTTTGCAAATGGAATCACTCCCTGAGAATATTTTGCTTGTTCTACGCAAGAAGAATGACTTATTAATTTAAATCAGTAATTATATATTTAAATTCCTATTAATTTTATACTTTTATGAAAAAAATACTCTTACTTATACTCTCTCTCACTTTTTTACTGTGAAATATTCATTTAGCAGCAGCTTATTGAGATAATCAGAAACAGGTATTTAAACTTGTTTCATATAGATTTAATGATCTTTCATGACTCTATGAAGGAGTAGAGTATGGAAGTGCCGTCTATATATGAGATGGGAAAATATTAACAAATGCTCATGTAGTTTCAGAGAATGAAACTCCACATAAATATTATGAGGTATGCCAGACTATAGATTTTAGAAAACGACCGAATTGTTTCTCAGTTGCAAACCTAAAACAGATTAACTACGAACAAGATATTGCCCTATTGAGCTTCAATGAAGAGAAAATGTCTCCAGCAAAAAATGTTATATATCAAATAAGCCAGAATGTAGATATAGGAGAAGATATTACTATTTATGGATATCCAAGTACTGGATGAGAAACTATAAATTCAACAACTGGAACTATATCATGATATAGTGAAGGTTTATTTAAAACCGATGCGGACATTGATGCATGAAATTCAGGAGGGTGAGCATTTAATAAAAATGGCTATCTTGTATGAATTCCAACTTTTGTACAATCAGAGCATGAAAATGTTTGATATATCATTCCAGCAGATACACTAAGTAATTTTTGAAAAGATATTTTGCTTGGTACTGAAAAATTTAATTACGATATTAGAAATTTCAAAGCATATTATTGGGAGCACAAGTTAAAAACTTGAGTCCAGGGAAATATTTCATTTTATGTATGAAGTGTAGGATCTAACTATTATTCAAAGTATAATTTCATGCGTGAAAATTATACTAAAGCAGATGGTAAACGTCTTATAGAAAACACTCTTGTTTCTACAATTGATGACACGCAAGTATCAATATGAGATGTAGAAAGCTTACAATCAACAAGAAGCTTTTTAGATTCTTGGAAAGATAGAGAATATAGTAAAGAATATAAAATTATTACTCGAAACTTTTCTGTATGAGCAAGAGAATATTCACTTTTTATACAAATATATCTTTCTACCCAAGACATTAAAATTTGGATATTTGATACAAATTTTAGATATATTATTACTTGAAATTTAAAGCAGCAAAAATGAATCATCAATGCTCTTAAAATGTTTATTTCTGATGTACATGTTGATATGCCAACATGATGACAAGAAGAGCTTGAATATTTAGGTATTATTATCCCTAAAAATGATTCTCTATTTGCATATAATACTATCTCATGACAGAGGCTTGTGAATAGTTTAGATATAGATAATGTAGCAGTCTCTATAAGTTTTACTTCTGTAGATACAGAATCTATGGGGAAATTAGAGAAAATAAATGTGTATCAAAACTTGCAAGATTCATATACTGATTATGTTTTAGCATCTTGAGATTTTGCTGAATATTTTTCTACGAGTGCTGGAGAGGAAATATTTATAGGAAGATACACTTATGATGGTGTAATATACATTGAAGCAAGCAGATATGTAGAATATAAAAACACACAATGATATTATACTATTGATGCCGTTTTATATCAAGGAGAAGAACATCTAGAAAATAAAATACTAGAACTCTATGATTCACTAAAATTTGAGTATAGTGATCCACTTGAAAGCTCTGAGAATATTCAAGAATTAGAAAATATATATTAAAATTTCGGTCCAGGAAAAATAAATCCACTCTTATATTCAACTATTAGGACACAAGATCTTCCAGAAAATCCATTGGGGTCTCTTGAGAAGAATTTTTTAAACAGAACTAAAGGCTGGTCAAAAAATTACGAAGATTAGAGTGTAACTCTCTCTTGAATTCTCTCTTTTTTTATAACTTCTTAAATAACAGCTTAAATATCTTCTCCTGAAATCGAGCCATTTCAGGACTCTCTATGATGATTGCTGTTTCCTTGTTAAAATCTATAAGAGAAATTTTATTTCCATAGATAGTAAACATAATATTATCATCCAACATGATATCTTTTGAATTAACGACTTTCTCTTCTCTTTCTAATTTTCTACTCTTCTGTGCATAAGCCTTTTCCGAGAGTATAAGACTCCTCTCTATTCAAAGAGCATCTCTCTTGCTTATATAATCTCGAGGTTGAAACTGTTTTTTAATCTTCTCATTATCCAGTTCACTTGTGATTCTCAAAAATTCTCAATTTTTTCACAAGGTTGACAGTATATCATGATATACATTTTCAATAGCCTTCTTCCCTTTTCAAAAAACGATATTTGTCTGATTTTGGGAATTTTTATATTTTTCTCCAAGCTCATCTAAAACATGAAAAGTATTTTGTTGTAATAGTTCATACTCCGACTTAAGTATATTTGGGCTTGCTGGAGAATATATTTTTCGCTTCCCTTTTTGTATTACAAACACAAATCCTCTATCGATAAGTACTGGTAGGTTCCTATATATCTGAATTCTCTGCAATCCTGTAGACTCTGTTAACTGACTCAATGAAATACTTCACTGCTCCAAAAGACCTAAATATATCTTACTCGCGTGATCTGGGAGTCCTAATTGTGACAATATATGGATATATTTTTTCATACGTTACAACTTGTTATACTTCTAAATAGTCTACTTTTTACCTTTAAATAATAACTTATTTAACTCATAAAATCAATTTTGTTACAAAATATACTATTTTAAGTATAAATCTTGAAAAGTATTTACAATCTTCGTAATTAATTTTTAAACAAATATTTATATGAATGAGATAGTTGTCCAATGAAGCACTGAAAGATGAGATTCACAATCCGAGCTCACTTCAGCAATAGAAAAAGTTTATAAAGCTGCTCAGGCAGTTCAAAATATACCAGAAATATCAGATGCTATTACAGATGTATGTGAAAACGAACTACTAAAAATATTACAGCTTTTATGAATAGACGATAAATTACAAGTAAAGAAAATAAGAAAACCAGGTATTTGAGAATTCGAATGACTATTACATTGATCCAGAGAAGATTTTATAAAGCAAGTATATTTAGATACTACCCTAACAAATTATCCATGATTACTAAGAATTAATAGAAGGAGTCTATTCATTGTAATAATAAAAAAATATTTCAAGCAAAATCATCTCCCTTTCATACAAAAAGAAATCCTTACAGTAATTAATACACTTCACGCAATGAGTGCAAATACAATATCTTTGGTAGCCACATGAAAGCAAGATGCAAATTTAGAAGAAGAAATGTCAGATTTCATTGAGGCATATATTTCTGGGGAGAATTCTCTGTTACTTGAAATAGAAGAAATTTACTAAATAGTACAACTTATTAACCATATTTATATGAATTTTAAAAATCCTTCCCCCGACTTACAAGATGATATTGATAGAATGCAAGAAGAATATAGTGATGTAGCATTACAACAAAGCTGGCAAAAACGATACTTGCCACTTATCATTACAGGTAAATCATGAACAGGAAAAGATACTGTCTGGCAAGCAGCCCAAAAAATACTAGAAAAAGATTTCTTAATAGAATTTCCATACTCTCATAGTAGGTATCTCACTAGAGATATGCGTGCATGAGAAGAAAATAGCCATCTCAACTTTATAACAAAAAAAGAATTTGAAGAAAGAAATTTTGCTTCAAGCTATCAATTTGCTGCAAATTTATATGGTCTCGATTTTTCTTGAGCTAAAGATGAACTAGGAATGCATAATATTTCTATTATGAATGCATATCCTCTGGAAGTAACAAAATTAATGGACTTATTTTTCTCCTTAGTTCCTACATGACAACTCCCTGCTTTAATAATAACATTAACTCTACATGTATGAAAATATTATGATTTTCTTCAAGGAAGGTGATGAGATAAAGAAGATATAGAAAGAAGGCTAGCAGAAGCCTCTTATATGAACATTGATCAAGAGTGGTATAGACGACTATCCCGATATAAACACTACAATTATGATATTTATAGAGATTTTTTTAATGATGAAGAAAAATATCAAGAACACTTTAATATGAATGTTTTTGAAACGGTAAACACTGTATTGCGGCACACACAAAAATACTTAGCAATGAGTCCTGAAGAAATACAACAAGAGAGAATAGATTTTCATCAAGAACATAGGAATAATAGACCATAATAAAAACAGCCTTTCGAGGCTGTTTATTCTAAGAGTTTTTATCCCCTACCCTCCCCTACTCCTAGTCCTAGATTGTGATCGTTTTTTTATTCTTTCTTCTCTAATAGCTTGCATTTCTTTGAGAAAACTATCTCTAGCCCTGTCTATTTCTCTTTCTTTTAATTGTTGTTCTCTTTTCAGAGTTTGTGAATACTTTTTCTGTATTGCTTTAAAATTTCTTTGAATAGATTTCAAGAATTTGATCTGTGTATCATAATCTTTTTTTAAACTTTTTTGAAAAAACCAATAGCTCTGACTTTGATGTTCTAGCTTCTGAAGAGTTTGAGTTACAATAATTTGCGCTTGTTCTATTTTTTGCCTAACAGATGAGCTACTGTTTTCAAATAATTTATTCAGATCATTATACATTCTCTCTATTGTTTCATCTAGCTCTCGATATTCTCTCTGATGTTTTGCTTTGTCTCTATATCACTCTTCAAACTGCAAAATATTATTTGTATAATTATGAACTTCTCTCATCATACATTCAATATCATAATCAGAATCACTATTCACAGTTCTTTCTCGTCCTTCATACGGTTTTCTACTATGGAATTGCCCTTTAGGTGGTTTCTCCGTTCTTTCATTTCAATTCTCATCATCGTTTCATTCCTCACTATCTTCTTGCACAAGAGTTTGAACATATTTATAAATAGACATAAGGAAAATACTCCCTCAAAGTGGTTCGAAAAAAGAAATATCTTGCCAGGCAAGATATAATATTTCTTCAAAAATACGAAATTCTTGTGATTGAAGCATCATTTCCTGAGGAATTTCCTGTCAATCAGAAGTTTTTTGAAAAAGGTCAGCTATTCTACGAATTACAGCATAATACTTAGATATTTTTTCTGTGGAAATTCATTTTTGATTCAAAAATTGAACAAAGTAATAAATACTTTCTTTGAAATTTTCTAAGAAATCTGGATATCAAAAGTCTTCTCAGGAATTATTTTTCATATAAGTATTGTATCACAATGTTTTCAAAAAAATCTAACTCCCCTGTGTTTTTACCCTTCCATCTCACTCACCATATCAACATACAACTGCTCAACCTTGGCTCTTGCCCAATCAGTCTTCCTAAGAAAGTTAAGGCTTGATTTCACCGTTGGGTTTGTATGAAAACAGTTCATCTTGAGCTTGGAATCTAGCCCCTCAAATCAGTAGGTGTCTACGAGCTCCTCTAGTAGGCTTTGAAGAGAAATTCAGTGTAAGATTTCGTGAGTGTTTTTCATAATTATCTTATTTCTTCAATCTCCTTTGGTGGCTCGTTTTGTTGTAAGTCTAAACTTGGTTCATAAAAATCAAGCTTATCGTTTCAAATTTTATTTATGATATAATCAATAAGATCTTCAGTCTTTACTTCTTCCTGTGTTCCTGCTGGTATATTCCGTACTTGGAAAACACCACTTCTTGCCTCCATTACTCCGACTAGTACAACATAGGTTGATCAAATCCTTTGAGCCTTGAGCATCTGTTCTTTGATTGATGGAGTTCAGAGTGATGCCATAGTGTTGATTCATCTAGCTCTAGCTTCGAGTGAGAGAGGAAATACCACTCTTTTAGCCTCGTCACCAAGTTGAACAAAATATAAATCTACCTGGTCCTTGTCCTTTATAGATATATGTTTAGATTTTAAATCATCAATGATATATCATACATCAAGTGAAAATCCTGCAGCTGGATAATCCTTTGGACTTCAGATATTTTTTGCAAGTGTATCATAACGACCTCCTGATGCTACGACTCTTCCATTTTCATCAATGAATTCCCATACAGAGTTTGTATAGTGTCCTTCTGGAAAAAAGAGTGTATGATCTTCAACGTATGAAATTCATAGGTCATCAAGATAGAGTTTAAAGGTATCATGATGTTTTTTTGAATCTTTTTTAAGGAATTTAATAATATTTGGGGCACTTTGCGCTAATATCTTATCATCCTCATTATCTCAGTAAAAAGGAGCGAGCTTATTAGTTTCGTAAGCCTTGGCAGTTTCAGGAGACATAATAGCTGTTTTATTTGCAAAAAAGCTTTCTAGTTCTTCCCCAAATTTATCCATTTCTTTTTGAGCTCAGTATGAATTAATTCTAATGGTCATACCATCTCATAGACCAATTTTATTAAGCGCTGTATAAATCATATAAATATTCTGAGCGTCAATGATAGGGTCACTTTCCCCTATTATTTCCCCTCAAATAATATATTGTTCTTTTCTTTTACGTGCCTGACGAAAACATCGCTCTATATAGTAATAGTACACTGGTTGAAGTTGATTAAATACCTCACTTTCGACGTATGCTCTCATGATACCTACTGTTGCAGATGGTAGCAATGAGACATCTACCTCATCCTTTGTTTGGATATTATACAACCCATACATATTATGATTTTCAGGATATACTTTTCTTAAAAGAGCCGTTTCTTCCAAAAGTGGAGTTGATATACGACGAAACCCATTTTTACGAAATTCATGACGGAATACTTTCTTCAGGAAAGTCAGATATTTATGATCCTCTGGGAAAATATCTCTCGTTCATTCCAGTCTATTTTCTATAGTACTCTCCATATATATATTATTTTTTAAGTCTAAATTTTTCCTATTATAACAGAAAATAGATAGTTTTCAAAGTTGTTTTATTTTATTATCTTTGTAAAATAATTTATATTATCATTCACTATATAAACATGCTGCTAGAATTTAATTCTCAGGTATTTAATTTCTTAAATAGTTTTTCAGGTATTCCTTGAATAGGTATTCTCGCTGACGGCCCAATATTTTTTCTGCCTGTATTTCTATTTGGTATGTGGATGTATTATACCTTCTTTCAGAAAAATACATCAAGTTTTTTAGGAAAAATTAAAGCTAAAATAATTTCAACACCATCATATTATAATCAAGAACGTACCCATTTACTTCATATTTTTTATGCCTGCCTACTCTGACTCATATTTTCATATATTATCAAGCAGTTTGTAGATATTGATCGCCCTGAAACATACCTAGAACAAACCAGTAACCTCATAATGAGTAGTATACCTGCCAAGAGTTTTCCCTCCGATCATGCAACGGTAAGTTTTGCGTTTACAGTTGCTCTATTTTTTGCTGGTTTCAAAAAGATTTGATATATATTCCTGCCATGTATTATACTTATGAATCTTTCACGAATTATAGTTGGAGTGCATTGGCCCATTGATATAATTGCAGGAGCTATTAATGGAACTATTGCAGCAATAGTCTGTTTTAAATATATTATCCCATCAAAACTTGTAAAAAGCGCTGATATATTCATAATAGATGTAATGAAAAAATTAAGACTTTATTAATCACAGCTACCTAACATGGAAAAACCAAAAAAAATAGTTTTCACAGGATGAGGAACCGGTGGGCATGTTACTCCTATTGAGAGTCTCTATAATTATATTGAAGAAACATCAAAAAATGAGTATGTATGGCTTTGAGAAAGAAATTCTTTAGAGCAGCAAGCTGCAACAAGATTATGAATAGAGTTTAAGGATATATCAGCTGGGAAAATACGTAGATATTGGGATCTGCGTAATTTTTACGAACCCCTTAAAAACCTTACTGGAATGCTTGAATCCCTCTATCATATATTTAAATTTAAAGGCGAAGTAGTATTTTCAAAAGGATGATTTGTATCAGTTCCTGCAGTACTTGCGGCATTTATATTGAGAAAAAAAATCTACATCCATGAATCTGACGCAGTAATGGGACTTGCAAATAAAATTACCAGTAAACTCGCAAGTAAAGTATTTTATACATTTCCCAATGAAAAAGGGAGGAAACATATACATTGTGGACCTATAGTAAACCCTGTAATGCTCGACACGGTTAAATCACTCACTAAATCTGAAAATGAAAGGTTAACGGTTCTCGTAATAGCTGGAAGCCAAGGGTCGCAAAGAATATTTGAAGGTCTCACTAAAATGATACCAGATTGCCAAGATATAGACTTTCATGTTATCATGGGAACAAACAGTGATAAGGAGCTTACAGCAACACTTGGAAAATTTGGAAACGTCACAGTATATGGATTTATCTCTCAGAAAGAACTTTCAAAACTATACGTCATGTGTGATATAGCAATAAGTAGATGAAGTTCAACTCTCTGGGAACTCTTTTACTTTGGAATTCATACTATTATCATTCCCCTCAAAGCAACTGGTGGAAATCATCAGTATCATAACGGGAAGTACTTTCAAGAAAATTATGGTTCAGACCTCCTAGATGAAGATGAAAACCTCTCTCTTGAAATGTTCAGAAAACTTCAAAAATACAAAGAGCTGCGTAAAACAGGTCTCAATCTCGAAGGATATCTCGATGGGCTCAATATTATTCGAGATGAGATAGAAGGATAAAGTTAATTTCGTCCCCAAAAAGAGCAGCTCTGGCAAGCTCTTTTTTTTGCGCTGAGGACATAAGTATATTACACTGAGTTATATGACTTATTTTTCACACTATATATATGACCCAAAAAATTGAACAATTTCTAGATAATTTACAAATGCAATCTACACTCGGAAAACTCCTACTTCCAGTAATGTTTCTATTCCTTATAACAATGAGTGTTATCTATTTTGGAGGAGGGTGAGCTGTGGCTCTTACTCTGGTTGTTGCAGCTATGCTTGCTTTTTACCTTGCCATAAACATAGGAGCAAACGATGTAGCTAATAATATGGGTCCAGCTGTTGGCTCAAAAGCTATCACTATTGGTTGAGCAATTATTATCGCAGCTATATTTGAAGCAAGTGGAGCTATTATTGCTGGTGGAGACGTAGTAAATACTATCAAAGGTGGAATAATAGATGTGTCAGATGTTACTGATCCTGCAATATATGTTTCTATAATGTTAGCAACCCTACTAGGTTCTGCTGTTTGGATTAACATTGCAACCTATACCAAATCTCCGGTATCAGCAACCCATAGTGTTATTGGATGACTGGTTGGTGCTGGTATAATTGCCTTAGGAGTAGATGTAATTCAGTGGGCAAAGATTGGAGAAATAGTGGCAAGTTGGGTGATTTCTCCATTACTTGGTGGTTCCATTGCTGCATTTCTACTTTGGAGTATTGATAAGACTATTATGAATAGAGAGTCTCGTCATGACGCGGCACAAAAATGGGTTCCAGTCTATGTAGCAATAATGAGTGGGTGTTTTTCTGGATATCTGCTCCTAAAATGATTGAAACAAATTATTCATGTTACAGAAATACAAGCTGCTATTTTTGGTATTTTAATGGCTGCTCTCACGTATTTTATTGTAAAAAGAATCCTTATTAAACACGATGATTTATTTAAAAACTCTAAAAAATCTATCAATAAGCTCTTTAATCTTCCTCTCGTATTTTCCGCAGCGCTCCTCTCTTTTGCTCATGGGGCAAATGATGTAGCAAATGCTATTGGTCCATTTGCAGCCATCTATGATACTGTTTCATCTGGTGAAGTACATATTTGAGATGCCGGAATTCCTCTATGGATTATGCTTATAGGTGCGCTTGGTCTTGCAATTGGGCTTGCAGTATATGGAAGTACTCTTATTAAAACTGTTGGAAATGAAATCACAAAACTTAATCAAGTGAGAGCATATTGTGTCGCACTTTCTGCAGCTATAACCGTAATTATCGCATCTAATCTCTGACTACCAGTAAGTTCAACCCATATCGCTATTGGTGGTATATTCGGTATTTGATTCTTTCGAGAATATCAAAAACATAGACTTGGAAAAGATAAAACATATATTGATAAATCTATGCTCAAACAAATTATTCTCTCTTGGATAATAACGCTTCCAGCATCCGCATTTATTGCAGCTATAAGTTATACTTCTATCATATTCTTTGTAAGTTAAAGTAATACATCATCATTTATTATGGAACTCAAAAAAGTACTACAACGTCTAGAAATCCAAGTAATTATAGCTTTAATGTTAGCTATAATTACATGAGTTTATTTTACAGAGTTTACTATGTCTATCTCATGGATAGGTGTTTTATTTATGAAGCTACTGAAAACATTTCTAGCTCCTCTCCTCTTTTTCTCTGTTTTAACAGCCGTTCTCTGACTATGAGACATGAAGAAACTTTGAAGCATAGGGAGTCGGACTATTGCATATTATATGCTTACCACAACGCTTGCCATCACAACGTCTCTTATATTAATGAATATTTTTCAGCCAGGAAAATGAATAAACTTTGATTTTGAACACTTTACTCCTGATAAGCTGGAATCTCTCAGTTTTTCAGGATTTCTACTTTCTGTCATTCCAGATAATATCGTCATGTCATTTGTTGAACTTAATGCTATGCAGATAGTAACTATGGGTATTATTCTGTGAGTAGCGCTTATCTCGTATGGAAAACGTGAGGAAATTCTTCAATTGAAAATGTTAACACAAACTCTCAATAATGGTATCCTGACTTTTATTTCTTGGGTTATCAAGCTTACTCCAATATGAGTATTTGCGATTGTCTCATGAGTCGTAGCACAAAGTTGAGTAGAAAGTATTATAAAGTTACTCCCCTTTGCATGAGTCTCACTTTTAGGGCTAGCTATCCATGCTATCATAACTCTTCCCAGTATATGATATTTTCTATGATGATTTCATCCACTCAAATATTTCTTAAAAGTAAAAGAAGCAATACTAGTAGCATTCTCAACTTCGTCAAGTAGCGCTACCATGTGAGTGTCTATGAGAGTCGCAAAAGAAAATGCTAAACTTTCTCATGAAGTAGTCGAGTTCACGTTTCCTATTTGAACCACAGTAAATATGGATGGTACGGCTCTCTACCAAGCTGGTGCTGCTCTATTTATTTCTCAAGTAGTCGGAATAGATTTATCATTTGCGCAGCAAATAACTATAGTGGTCATGATAATACTTGCCTCCATTTGAGCTGCTGGTATTCCTGGAGCTGGTATACTCATACTCGCAACTGTATTTCTATCTATAGGTCTTCCCTTAGAAGCAATTTGAATTATATTAGCTATCGATAGACTCCTAGATATGTTCCGAACCGCTGTGAATGTTTGGTGAGATCTCCTGACTGCAAAGGTTATTGATAATTATTATATAAAACATCTCGATGATGGAGTCACCGAGAAACTCAAACTAAAAGTCATCACTAAAAAATCTTAAAAATCTCTTCAAAAGAGATTTTTTTTGTTTATCCTCGTTTTTCTATTAAAATATATTTTTGTCAATTCATTCTATCTTAAATCTCTTCACTATTTCTTCACAAGAAGTTTTTCTTGTGGTATTATTTCTTTATCAGCAAGAGAGATGTTTCAAAACAAAACTTCTCATGAGCTATGAAATATTTTATTTGGCAAAACAAAAATACAACTATGTGATCTGCACTTCTACATCGCCTTTCTGGTTTTTCTACAATGAGTCTTACAGAGCTCAACGCAACGGCAAGTTATTTAAAAAGAATTGATAGAAAATTTCTCATGACAGAGAAACAGTTTCTAGAAATTCTTGGAGACCTCTCTGACGACTTTAAAACTCTCGAAATAGATGGAAAAAGAGTTTTCCTCTATGATAATGTATATATGGATACTGATGATTATCTTTTTTATAATCAACATCAGAATAAATTAGAGAGTCGAACAAAGGTTCGAACTCGTCACTATACAGACGCTGGTGACCTTGCATTTTTTGAATACAAACAAAAGGAAGATGGAATTACTAAAAAGTTTAGGTATCAATTTCCAGCTGAGGAGCATGGAACTATGACAAAAGGAAAAAAGAGATTCTTTGATGGAGTATTTCAAAGTATGTATAGTGAGAAAACTCCTGATATTTCTCCAGCAATGAGAACTAAGTATAATAGACTTACACTCGTAAGCGTCACTGGAGAAGAAAGACTCACTATAGATTTCAATATATCAGTTAAAGATCTCAGAAGTAAAAAAGCTAAAAACATCAAACTTGATAACCTTGTAATCATAGAGAGTAAATCCCTTTCTGATAATTGTAAAAGTCTTGATATCATAAAATCTCACTGAATAGATCAAGCATGATCATGTAGTAAATACTCACTGTGAGTTGTATACTCAGGACTCGCAGAAAAATGGTCTAAGTTTGAAAAGACTATGAAAAAAATCAAAGAAATTAGAATGGAACTCGTAAAAGAAAAACGAAATGCTTCTACAAAAAAGGTAGAAAAAACACTCACAAATCACTTTAAGAAAACATCTCTCAAAGAAGTTGGTAAAGTAGTATAAATAAATACAAAAAAACTCTCAGAAAATTCTGAGAGTTTTTTTGTATTTATTTTTTAAGAAGTTTTTTCATTTGATGCAGGCTCAATTTACTTTTGGATTTTTTTTCTGGAGGAGTAAATCTTACAACTCATTTTTCAGATAATAAGACAGCAATAGGACGGGTATGTTCATTATGGGCAAAAACTATATTCATCATTACCATCATTGGAACAGCAAGAAGCATACCAACTGGTCACCATAAGGTTCACCAAAATATCAAAGATATTAAAATAACCAGTGGAGATAAATTAAGCTTATTCCCCATCAATCTTGGCTCGATAACATTTCAAATAGTTATTTGAGCTCATGCCATAAGTATAAGAAATACTATAGTTATGGAAAGAGATTCAAATTGAATAAGTGAAAATAATACAGGAAATGCAACTGCAATAATAGATCAAATACTCGGAATATAGTTGAGTATAAATATAATAAATGCCCAAAAGACCAAGAAATCTAATCCAAAAAAGTACATTATTACGAGGCTAATAAGAGAAACTGATAGACTCGTAACTGTCTTGATTTTAAAGTATGATTTCATATCATTCTGAATCTGCTCCATAGCTCAAAACATTGGAGTCTTTTCTCAACCAGCAATAAGAGATAGTTTCGTTTTAAACGCTTTACTCTCTAAGAGAATAAAGAGTGTAAAGAATATAATCATACCCGCGTTTTTAACTATCGCTGTAAGCAGAGATGCTAGATTTGTAAATACGCTTGTAAGGGTAAAGGTTTCTAATACCTTCTCACTTACAATAGTACTATTTATACCATATTTATCAGCATACAGATCAAAAATTATTATAAGCCTTTCTTGATATCAAGGTGCCTCTTTGAGAAGGAGTTTTACATTTGAATCTATTATTTCTCCAGTGAGATATATAAAAAGGGCTAGAATAAAAAGTGATGTAAAAAGTGCTAAATATCTTTGTACTCCATAATGACGAAAAAAGCTCGTAAGAGATATAATAATAAATGAAAGGAGCATAGCTATTACAAAAGGTATGATTATTGGAGATCATATATATAGAACATACATGAAAAAACCAAAAGCGAGAAAGCTTACACAGAATGTGACTATAGTATTATTTTGTTTCATAAAAAAGTTTTAAAGTTATTGTACCTGCCATATATTTCAACGAGAGTATATCTGCGTTGCATCCACGGAAGTTATTGCAGGAAAGACTAAATCACATCTGCGAATATCTGCTAAAAAATCTATAGCATTATTACATGGACAACTACTACAAACAGCGTTCCCATATATACCTCAAACCTCAGGAGTATATAAACATGTTATTTCTGGATCAAAATCTGGGAGACACACTCAACTTCCACAAGTAAGAGGATCATTATCACTACAAGAATATCAATCTTCACATCAACATGTAGCGCTGCAAGATCTCTCGAAAATTGGACAACCACTATTAGTTATATCTCATGATATTAATGGACAGATATCATCACAGTCCATCACTCCATCACCATCACTATCTTGCTCACACGAATCTCTATCTAAAACAACTATTACTACTGTTGCGCTTCCTGTTACTCCATTTACATCTGTAACAGTAAGTGTAACTTCAAAGCTCCCATCATTATCGTAGAGATGATTTATATCTTGTGAGAATCCATCCTCCCCATCTCAAAAATCCCACTGATATGTATATGGTCATGTTCATCATGTAACTATTCCATCAAAGGCAACTTCTAAGTCTTCAAATCATGAAATTGGATCTGCCTGGATAGTAACATTAAGTGAATCATCACTCGTATCTTGTACTACATATGTCATTTGTTCTTGACCTGTTTGTCCACACGCATCTGTTACAGTTAATATAATATTCCACACTCATACATTTGCAAAATCAAAGTTATCTACATAGGCAGTTTGAAATGTATATCTTTCACTACTTCCCTGTCTCGTAAATTCCCAATTATATGTAAATCACGCAGTGCTACAGGTTGTTATTATTGTCTCATGAAAATCATAGGTGTCATCTCCATCCTCTTCCTGTGAATCAAACTCTATTTCACTACATCATACTATGAGATTACAATCATCATCATATACATCTATATCTATATCTATATAGTTTTCAAACTCTCACGTTTCTTCATTAATTTCTGGAACTATATATGTCAACGTCTCGTTTCACGTTTGGCCGCAGCCATCAACTACTTCAAGAAAAATCGTCCACTCTCACGGGGTACCCAGCAGTATATCATCAATATACGCTCCATTATACCTATAAATATTTCAACTTTCGATATGAGTAAAAGTCCATTTATAAGTTATCACTCATGATACGCAACTCGTCTCTACTTCTCATCTAAAATCAAAAATATCATCATCATCTGGATCTTCATTATAAAAATCTATCTCATTACAATTACTTGTAGCATTACACTCATCATTAAATACATCTATATCTACATCAATAGTATCAATATCGTTTGAATCTACATCTTCAGAAATGAATATAGTAGAATATACTTCACTACTATTTCAACACGTATCCGTTACTCTGAGATATATTCTCCATTCTCAGGGTGATGTAAGAGTATAATCATCAATATATCTCCCATACTGAATCTGTTGTTCTCATGAGTTTATATTTTGAAATCTCCAAATATAACCAGTTGGATCATCAATTCATCATTCACAAGCTCACTCTACTTCTGGCTCAAAATCATATGTATCCTCGGGATCTTCTAAGTCAGAGAGTGTACATTCAGTACTATTTCACTGTTCACACGTTTTTTCCCATATAAACATCTTCAGAGCCAGTTTTGATCACTCAACATCATTACAACTATTTGATTTAAGGGCTATATATGACATGCGAAGAAACTCTTGCTTTGTCACTTGCCTTTTAGGGTTTACATTTCCATTACTATCAAGCTCTAAAAGCTTCAAAACTTTCTCATTTCCTAATGAGTCAAATTCAGAAATTTCGTACTCTAAAGCTTTTTGTAGGTATCAATAAAATGTATATGGGTTATCATCATTGTCAGCTGGTGGAACATCGTTTCAAAGCGTTGCCGTAATATTTCAATTTCTGATGTTCTCAATAACAAATGAATTATCATTTATCGTAAAAATTCAAGAATTACGAAGTAATACTGCAATGGCTTCTTCTATATTAATTGTATTTTGTGGACAAAATGGTCGCTCTCAGAATCGGCTTGTTCCATCCTGACATGATTGCCCTATATCATATCCACGGACATAATTTTGTTCATCAGCCTGCGCAACACAATAAAAATAAGGATTTGAGTTATTTATATCAAAATATACATCTTCATTGAAAAACTTTTCAATAAACTGGTATTCTGTATGTGGTTGTATACATCTCTCACAGATAACCTCCATAGAAATACCTACAAATTCGTCTCGATTTAAAGGTGAATTCGGATTAAATTGACCACTCTCATCAGCAACTATAGTTCCCCTATCATACAAAGCTTGAAGCTCATCTCTATACTGATAATTTGAATCTATATCTGAGAAAACATTTTCTACCAAAATATTGCTTGCAAAACCTACGTTCACAAACAAGAAAAATGACAGGAGAAAAAGAAAAATTTTTTTCACGTATTTTAGTATTATACTGTAGCATACATAACAATTCCAGCAGCAACAGAAACATTGAGCGATTCCTTGCTTCATAACATAGGTATCATAACGATTTCATCGGAAATATCCAGCAAGTTAGTATCTACTCCCTTGACTTCGTTTCATAATACAAAACAAATATTCTCAGGAGTATTATTATACAGATCTTTATAATCTATAGCTGAGTCTGATAATTCAATACTGTACACTTTAAATCATTTATTTTTTAATAATTTTAGAATCTCTTGAGGATCTTTATAATATTCCCAATCAATAGTATTCTCGCTACGTAGTGCTGTTTTTGAAATCTCTCATCTCGGAGGCGTTGGGCAAAATCACGTAAGATATATTTTTTTAAATCAAGCTCCATCACAATTTCGAAAAATAGCTCCAACATTTTGCATACTACGGATGCTATCTAAAAGAAGTACTTTCATAGTTTTATATAAAAAAAATAGCTTTGTAATATATTACAAAGCTTTATTTAAAATTCAAGATGTAATGCTTATTTATAGAGTTGAGCTAATCTATTAATCAAGTCAATCATCCCCTCTCTGCTTACTCATAACTCTGGGTTAAATATACCATTGTCGGCATCAGCATCAAAGAGTCAAAGAGCTTCTCCATTCTCTATGTAGCTTTTATGCCAGTCTACTCTTATATCTCAGTAGGCTGTAGACTGAGTATTCATTGATTGGATAGCTGACATTCGTATCAGTATCTTGAGTGCCTCTGCTTTACTAATTATTTGGTTTGGACGGAAAATAGCATTTCCATTTTCATCTCGATCTCCATTAATCATTCCAAGCCCTTGAGCTCGCTCTATTACTCTCGCTTGCCACGTATTTTTTACTACATCACGGTAACTCGTAGTACCCTCTAAATCTTGGTAGCTATAACAATGAGATACAAGTACCACTTTGAGAAACTCTGCTCGAGTAATTTCCTTTTCTGGCTGAAATGTCCCCTCAGAGTATCCATCAATAATTCCTATCTTCGCAAACTTTAGTATCTCTTCTTTAAATATTGAAGTATCTTCATCGAAAAATACTCCAGAACGTGGGAAATTA
>JAWUVV010000023.1:0-14538 GCA_034112165.1 Candidatus Altimarinota bacterium | reverse complement strand
AACAAAAAATCTTTACAAAAAGACCGGTCTCAAACGAGACCGGTCTTGAATAATAGGAATATTATTTATTTCTGAATTTAAGAAAACCAAACCCAAGCATAAGTGCTACAAGAGCCAGTATAAGATGTTCTGCACCTGTTTCTGGAAGTGTAGGAGTTACGGGTACTACTGGAGTTTCTCCTGGAGTTCCTGATGTAAAGAGAACACATTCTCTATGTGTGTCAGAATCAGTAGCTGGAATACCATCAGCATCTACTTCATGAGTTACGATATCATAGAGTATCATACCAATATTATCTCCCTTAGGAGCTGGATTTGATTCTAATTGATATGCGCTCCCAACTGTAGACTCTATCCATGTTACTGTTTCACCAGCCGGAAGAACACTTCCAAGAGCATCTTCCTGATACAGTGCGTCAAGGTCTTCTGTATACATCCAGAAATCAACACTATCACTCGCCTTTACTTCTGCCCAAGATGCCCCACCAAGAGATACTATTTGTGGCATTTCTTGTTCTTCTTTAAAGAGAACATGATCTGATTCTGTAAAATTTTCCCAAATATCCGTAAGAAGACCTTTATTATCTCCTTGAGCTACTTCACCACCAGTGAAACATTGAGTACAACTTTGAGCTCCGAAATCAGGATTAGTATCACATGTTACTTCTTCATACGCACCATACGTGCTCGTAGAAACATACATTGCTATAAGCATAGCAGAAAAAACTCTCTTAAATATTTTCATAGAAATACATTAATATATATAGGTTACGCTGTGTATAGTACGAGAAATTGGCTTGCCTGTCAAAAAAAAATAGGCCCAGGGGCCTATTAAAGATATTTACTTTTTTATAATTTTATTTACAAATAACTGTTGAAAGACTGCGAAAAGAGTAGACATTCCCCAATACAGTCAAACTCATGCAATAAGAGTGAAGGTAAATATACCAACCATGACCGGCATACCATAGAGCATAATCTTATTCATCATCTCAGGATCTGGCATCATAGAATTGTATCCATCTTCTCACTTTTTCTTTTCAAGTACTACTCATGATTTATTCTCAGCAGTTTCTCGTCCAGCAAGTGAAAGTCGAACCTGCGTATATTGTATAGCTGCAACTGAAAGTCCAAGCAGTATTCCTGTTGTTCCTCCAGATCCAAGTAAGTCTATACCAAAGAAATTATAGTCTATTTGCGTAATACTAAATAATGGAAGGAATGCATACAGATAAAACTCATTACTCAGTGAAGTAATATTCATAATGATATTATATATCACTATGAGAAAAGGCATTTGAATAAGAAGAAAACCACATGAACCCATGGGATTTACTCACTCATCTTTATAGAGTTTCATAAGTTCCATTCCCATTGCCTGCTGGTTTCCTTTATTTTTTTCCTGAAGTTTTTTGATTTTTGGTTGAATGGCCTGCATTTTTCTCTGAGACACCATCATCTTATGCTGCGGGAAGAGGAGTATTACTCTAATAAGCACGGTAATAGCAAGTATTGCTGCTCAAAGTGAATTTCCAAAGAACCCTATAAGATACGCAAGCAGGTTATAGAGAGGAGCATAAAATACTCCTACAAATATCTTTCCGATTGTTCCTCTATACTCTATATCAACCGTTTTAATATATTGTTTTTCTCAAGCAGAATATTGAAATATATATTCTCCTGGATCAGTGAATAATCCATACTGTGAAGCTAAATCAAGAGTATATGTTTCTCTCATTGCTAATGCTATATCATTACATGAATCTTCTGCTAGCATAACTCGCTCTCCATTTTCTGAGAATCGTATCGTAATATCTTCGCAGGTATTAAAACTTAATACTTCATTGGTATTATTAGTTATGCTCAATCCAACTCAAGCAGGTACTTTATATGAGTTTTTAGTAGTTTCAAATACGATTCCAGAAGCAACTTCTTGCTCTACTGGACTTGAAAAGTAAGAAAATATTAAAAAGAAGAGGAGGGAAAATATAAATATATCTATGTATTTTTTCATAATTTTTTTTCAAAAAGGTAATTAATTTCTGACTCGATTTTTTTGAGACTTTGCTCACTTCTATCGAGTTTGGTTTGTTTTTTCACAACGCACACAACATCTCATAGGTTTTTATGCATGTATTTATAAGCTATATCATAATACGCTCTACGATACTTATTTCTAATTACTGCATTTGGAACAGATTTTCATCCTATAACTATAGCAAATCGACTGTGTCAGAGTGTATTAGGAAACACATTAAAAACAATACTATAAGAAAAAAAAGGTTTTCCTTTATGCAAAACCTTTTTTACCTCACGTTCATGTAGCCTGAATTTTTTTGCAAGCATGAAAAATATGAATTATTTTCTTTTAATAAAATTCCCTTTTCCATCGAAAGGAGTTTTCTTTGCAGTTCCTCCAGCAACGATATGCATTTTGCATTTACCGTTGATTTCTTGGTATCTTTTTGGGTAACTTACTGTGAGTTGATGTCTTCCTTTTCTTCTTCTATTTTTCAGTACTTTTCGACCAGAAGCTGACGCGCTTCTTTTAAGAAATCCGTGTACTCTCAGTCTCTTTCTCTTTTTTAGTTTTCCTAACATAATCTGATGGATTTTTGAATAAATTTTTGTAAGCCGAGACATCCTATTGCAAAAAGCATATTTGTCAAAATAAATTGTACTTTTTAATTAATTTTTGTACCGATTTTTTTTCCGGCAATTAAATCAATAATTTCTTGCGTCTTTCCAAGGGTCGTAACATAGATTGGGAGTTGATTATCTCGAGCCATAATAACTCCTGTTTGGTCTAAGACTTTGAGATTGCGAGCTATAAAATCATCATATGAAATAGTATCAAATTTCTTTGCATCTGGATTACTTTTAGGGTCACTATCGTATACTCCATCAACTTGCGTTAATTTAATCATAGCGTCACAATTAGTTTCGAGAGCTCTCACGACTCATCCCGTATCCGTGGTGAAAAATGGAGTTCCAGTACCACTACTACATATAACTATTTTTCACTCGCTGATAGATTCACGAGCTTTTATAGCTGAATATGACTCTATAAACTCCACCCCCAACGCGTCCATAACAGCGCAAGGGATATTTATTTTTTCTAGGAAGTTTTTAAGACTCATAGCATTAAAAACAGTAGAAAGCATACTCATATTATGAGAATCAGCAGCATCCATGCCTGCAGTTATAAGACTCGATCCTCTATAAATATTTCATCCTCAAAGTACAATAACAAGTTCTACACCTGTTTTTTTTATATCTCGAATCATTTCAGCGACACTGTGAGCTTTAATTGGGTCTATAGCTAGGGAATCTGATGAAAGTGATTCACCAGATATTTTTAATAATATTCGTTTCATTATGCTGTGAGTATATCTTTCATAAGGTCATCTACTATCTCTATTGTTGGAAAGCTTTTCTCTTTAAGTTCAGTATTTTTATCCTCAATAGTATCTTTATCAACTCCGGTTCCTGTTTCTAACTCATATGTTCCATAGAGTCATTTTGTAAAATCTATATAGTGACGCTCATATATATACTCATCTCACGCTAAACGTATAACATTAAATTTAATACCTTTATCTTTCACAATATCTCGACAGGTGTTCCAAAAGTACCATGTACTCAGTTTTTCAGCTAGAAATTCTGTCACATCATCACAGCTCACCTCTCAAAGAATTTGTTTTTGAATTTCTAATCCTTTTATTTGCGTATACGTAAAACTCGTTTCTCATAACAATAGTGGTTCACCATATTTTGTAGAAGTTGGTAAATCTATAAGAAGCGTATCTCCTTCACCTCAAATAAGCTGAGATTCTGTTCCATTATCTTCCTTGCTTGGAGTTGAAGTTGGAACTTCAAGAATTATCTTTGTTTCATTTTCAGCTATTCCTGAGTATGCCCTAAATATATATTCATTGATTCAAAAATCTAAGACTTTATTTTTTGAAGAAGCTATATATTTAAAATTTCACTCTCACTTTTTATATGTTTGTAGTACATATCTATCATCCGAAAAAGTAGAGTTTGGATTTGTAAAAAACACCTCTATTTTATCAACGTCAGGTCCTGCAGTTCCACTAATAGTAACCTCTCCCGTTGTAAGTAGATCTTCTGAAATTTCATCAAAATTGAGAGGAGAGTTTGCGTCCATAGGTACAATCTGTATGAGAGCTGTATTTTCTATTATCTCGACATCAAAATTGTCTTCAACTTGCGCACTTCAAGATGCAGTAATAGTCTGAGTAGGAGTATCTCATAAGAGCTCCTGCTTCGCTGAATCAATCTCTGACTTATTAGCGCATCAAGTCAGTAAGACTCAAAATATAAGTATTGATATAATTTTTTTCATAATTTTCTTATTATATGATAACTAACCACATTATAAGCCTTAAAAATAAAATGCAAAAAAAAGCCCTTTTCAGGACTTTTTAACTTTAAACTTCTGTAATCATAGGAATAATCATTGGTTCTCTGTCTACTCTCTTGAGTAGAAAGTGCTCTAGATCTGTTCTGATAATTTTAATAAGATCTTTTTCTTCCATATCTGGAACATCCTTTACGGTGTTTTCATAGGCTTCTCGAGCTTTTTTGATAATAATTCTATGAATATATCGAACTTCCTCAACATATACGAGACCTCTTGTCTCAAGTTTAATGTGTCCAATAATTGCTTTTGATTTTTTATCAACCTTATACATAAGTACCAGAACACCGGAGTTCATCATCTGTTCTCGAGCTCCAAGTACGTGTGACCCCATAAGACCCATACCGTATCCATCAACAATATATTCTTGAAGTGGCACTCTGATTTTTGACTTAAACACACTCCCATTTGGAGCAAAGTCTATAATATGTCCATTATCCAGCATTAAAATATTGCTTTCTTTTACACCTACTGACATAGCGGTTTCAGCGTGACGAGTTCGGAAATAGAGATCTCCATAAATAGGCATAAAGTATTTTGGCTTGAAAAGTCTAATAAATATTTTTTGCTCTTCTTGGTATCCATGACCTGATGTATGTACTGGCCTGTCAGCTTTTGTGATAATTTTAACTCCGTATTTAATAAGCTTATTAATAACTAGACTTACTGATCGTTCATTTCCAGGGACTACAGAGCTTGAGAATACTACCGTGTCACCTGCTTGAATCGTCATAGCAGGGTGTTTTCCTTCTGACATTCGAGAAAGAGCAGAGTACTCCTCTCCCTGTGACCCTGTTGTAATAATAATTTGTTTTCCAGCTGGAGTTGATGCTGTATTTTTTGGAGTAAGTTTTTTCATTGTGCCTGGCTTCATAGTGATATACCCAAGTTTTTGCGCTATAGCTACATTTTCTGTCATAGATCTCCCAGAAAGATAAATAACCTTATCATATTTTTCTGCAATATCTACAAGTTGTTGTACTCTAGAAATCCAAGATGAAAATGCTGCAATAATGAGTCGTCCTCCTGTATGTTCACTTACCACTTTTTCAAGTTCGTCTCCTACTTCTTTTTCACTCATTGAAAAACCTTTTGTAGTAGAACCCGTTGAATCAGAAAGCAGCATCGTAACTCCTCTATTTCCAATTGCTTCGTATCTCTCGAAATCAGCTGGTTTATCAAGTCTAGGATTATGATCAATTTTGAAATCTCCTGTATGAACAAATTTTGCTCCCCCTGGAGTTTCTATATAGAGTCCTGCGCAATCTGGAATAGAATGGTTTACTGAGAAAAATTCTACATTAAATGCTCCTATTTTAGTATTGTTTTCTACTCCTGCATCAATTTCTACAAAAGTAGCATATGGCATAAGACCCGCTTCTTGAAGAGATTTTTTAATAAGTCCTAATGTAAGTTTTGTACCATACAATGTTGGCATATCTAAAACGGGAAGTACGTCCTTAAGACACCCAATATGATCTAAATGAGCATGAGTAATAAGAAACCCTTTAATATTTTTTGTATATTTTTTGAGAAATGATATATCCGGAACACTGTAATCAGCACCGTACATATCAGGCTCTGCGAATTGTATACCACAATCTATAAGGATAATTTCTTCTCCATATTGAACCATAGACATATTCTTTGCCCCTATTTCATTATTTCAACCAATAGGAATATATCTTGTATATCACTCTCTTAAAGATGGGAGAAAAAACTTTGTATCTGGGAACTCAAGCGTTTTTCTTCCATACTTATGAGTCTTTCTCTCTGCTGAAGATGAACTTCAATGAGTCTTTTTACCTGTAAATTGTCTCTTGTTTTGAGCAGCAGGATTATTGCTTTTTGTTACTACTGCATTTCGAAGCGTTTTATTATCTTTATGAAGCGCTTTGTGCTCATGAGGAGTATCCTCTATTTGTATCTGTGAAACTGTGTTTTGTCACCCTTGTTTTGTATTTGATTCTGCATTTGTTTCATTTTTAGCAGTAATATCGCGAACCTCCATATCGAGTTCGTCTAAGAAATCTTTCATGTATTATAATTACATAAATAAAATATTGAAAACTCTACGTTGAATAATAATGAGCTATATTTACCTTGAAAAATATGCTTTCAATATATCCGTTTTGTTTATAAAGTTTAGAAGTCATCCATCAGTATCTTACAGATATGTGATGTCACGCGTATGCGCTCTTAATAACTTAATAGGCTCTACAAACTGGTATTATTGAAAATTCTGGAAACGAATTAATTACTCTTTTGGTGAGTGATACATATATTATATATCTTCTTGCATGTATTGCAAAAACTTTTTCACATCTACCGGAATTTTAGTTATATCCCAATAATATGGTTTGATTTCTTGCTTCGCGTAAGAACTCAGAGTAAAACTATTACTTCCACCAATATACGATCTCATGAAATCATATTTTTTTTGAAGTGATACATTGCTCAGTGAGCGAAAGGCAAAATCTTCATTATGAAGTATAAAATATAAGTATGTCTCTGCAAAATCCTCATATTGGTTTGTCATGCTATACCCCGATACAAAATCTTCACTACTCAGTCAAGGTTTTATAGTTGTTACAGATTTCCATGAGATATCATAAAAATTCTGACTTATATCTCAAAAAGCATTTCCCTTGAGAGAATGTATATCATAATAATGTCAAAATTCATGAATCAGGACTCATAAAAATTCACTATCTGTCATTCACTCAGGATTATACATATGTATATTTCCTCCTTTCATTCTTCCTCTCGTATCTCCTCTATTTTTATAGAGCAGTAAATCTATATCAGTAATTCTCGATAAAATCTTTCTATTATACAGGAAAACCTCAGCTATGGGGAGATATGAATATTCAATATCAGCCTCTAACGAACTTGGAATGAACCGAAAATCTACCTTATCTAACTGAGAATTTGAATATTGTGTACTATAGTTTTCATAAATCAGCTTTTTAATCGTTGCATCGAGCTGAACTTGAGTCACTCAGGTAAAACTCTCAAAACCTTCATCGCTTAGCTCATAATAATGAGATGATAAGCTTGGCTCAACAAATGCCTCTTCAGCTATGTAATTAGGAAAAAACAACTGTTTTCATATAAAAATAAGAATAGAAAATAAGAGTGTATAAACACTTATAAATAGAATTTTTTGTGTACTTTGTTTCATGGATTTGGTATTAGCCTACGACAGAAAACATTACTTCAATAACTATTCGCACCAGCGCTCACGCAAGTAAAAGTCAAAGAAATCACAGCATAGCCCACTTAATCACATCTTTTCATTTCTTTACTTTTTCTTCATCTCCTACTGATATTGTTATCAGTCAAGCACCATATACGACAGCTCCAACAGCAAGAAGACTGAGAAGCGTTGCAAGTTGGCCTGTCCAATAGATAACTTTATTTTTTACCCCTCACTCAATTAATCAATCTCCCGGATTCACCAGCGCTGAATCAGCAAGACAGTTATCTAGGTTTTGACTAATACTTCCTGCTTCATTGTATTCACAATCTGCAGAGACTATTTGCATGTTGAACAAGCTCAATGCAGTGAGGAAGAAACATAAAAATGTAATTATTTTTTTCATATTAAAATATATCAATTCAAGCAATAAAACGCACGAGAGCGTATGCAAATGCGACAATGAATAAACCGAGTCATGCATACACTAAACCAGTAAGAGCTTTTTTAAATTCTTCAGGATTTCACCTTGCAATGAGGAGTCTTCATCCTAAAAATAGAAATACTCACACCGCTATAAGCAAAAGGAGATCAAACATAGTATCTCTTACAAACATGAGTATTCCATCAACTGCTTCCTCCCCATCAGCCGTTGCTCTAATAATACCCTCTGTATTTGTTGGGGTGATTCACTGTTGTATTTCTTCACTCGTACGTGGCTCTATTGCTATAGCAGAAAGAGAAACTCCTTGAGAGAATAAAACTACGGCAATGTAAAAATATTTTTTCATTATATATTTATTTTTTAAGTTATGTTAAAGTTGTTGAGTATACCGATGATAGACCACGCAGTTACTGATAGAAATACTCATACAAGTGACCATATAATCACATTTTTTGCTTTCTTTGCCTTTTCTTCGTCTCACGCAGAAACAAGATACATTATACCTCACAGCATAACCGCAAGGACCGCAAGGACCGAAATATATTGTATCATGAGGCTAATAAAATTTCAGAGTACCCCATATATACTATCCAGGTTATTATCGCTCTCTCAGCATCACGGGAGTCCTCCGCAATTTATATCCGGCGCTGCTGAAAATACGCTTCCTATTAGGGTGAGAGCCAAGATAGTGGACGTTAATATATACTTCATACTATTTTTTTAATAAAGGAGTAATGCAAAAAGTCGTACTATAATTCAGGCTCAAAGCGCTACAGCCAAAGCAATGATTCAAGACACAAAAATAGATTTTCATTTAGATAGAAACTCATCCTGACCATGATAAATAATCATATATCAGGCTCCTATGGTCATAATAAATATTGCAAATACTCCAAATACAAGGATTAATTTCTCTAATATTGTCATGAGAACATTATTAATAGTTCATCACGCCGTATCTTCATCAATAAGGTCAGTACCTCCAGGGGTAAATCATTTGAGATTTATTACAAAATCAGGACTCGTAATATCGTCACTTGCTGCCCAATTATTGGCTGGAATTAAAAAAAATGCCCCCAGTCAAATACTTAGTAAAAATAGCCCAATCATTTTTCTCATACCAATGCCGCATAATGAAGTAATTAAAAAAATAATAACTATTATTTCTCAAAAAACAAAAAAATATTATCCTAGAACCAAGAGCTTCTTATTTTACACCAACAATATATGAAAATTGCGATACTCCATGAAATGCTTATAAAGCTAGGTTGAGCTGAAAAAGTCGTTGAATCACTAATGAGTATGTATCCATGAGCTGATATGTATACCCTCATATATGATGAAAAACAAGTAGGCAAAATATTTACACCAGAAATGATTCATCCAAATTGCAAGAAACTCTCAAGTCAAAAAGTTTACAATCTTACAAAAAAACAAAGACTCAGCCTTCCATTTATGAAATCTTCAGTAGAAAAGCTCGATTTTTCGCAGTATGATAGAGTTATAGTATCATCAAGCTGATTTGCTCACTGACTCAAGACCTGAAAAGACACCAAAACCATAGTCTATTATCACGCTCCTGCAAGATATATGTGGGACTGGACACATGAGTACCGAAAAGAAATAAACATGAATTCAGGCTTAAAATGATATCTCTATGGAAATTTTATGAAGAAACTCCGTGTATGGGATTATAACGCAGCTCAACATAATGATATCCTCCTCGCAAATAGCGCAACTACAGCTTCTCGAATACAAAAATACTTTAGAAGAGACTCGCAAGTTGTCTATCCTCCAATAGAAACACAAAGATTCGCAAAGCAACTTACAAAGCAGAAACCTCATACAATTTTCTCCTCAGAGGAGAAATGAGACGCAAGAAAATATTATATCATACTCTCAGCCCTCACGGAGTTTAAGAAGCTCGACATAGCAATACATGCATTTACAAAATTACCAGAAGTAAATCTACTCATTATAGGAGCTGGAGAATATAAGTGAGAGCTGGAGAAAATTTCAAACAAATCAAAAAATATAGTGTTTAGTGGAGCCCGGTATGGAGATGATTTAGTATACTTAGTTCAAAACTCCTCATGACTCATATTTCCAGGAGAAGAAGACTTTGGAATGGTCCCTATAGAAGTAATGGCAGCAGGAAAACCAGTATTTGCGCTGCGAAAATGATGACTCACTGAGACGGTACTCCCATGAAAAACTTGAGACTTTTTTAATAATCCAGATGGCTGAGATTTTGTAGAACATTTTCAAAATTTTCACAAAAATAATATACAATGAAACTATCTCGAGTTAGATTGCAAGAATCAAGCTGCAAAATATGACAGCGCGGTATTCACTGAAACTATAAAAACACTAGCAAGATAAAGCTATTAATGAGAGACACTTTGACTTTCTAAAATTCATTCGTATTATTTTTAAAATACTCTTACTACGTAGTTGCCCACATATGAAAAACATTCTTTGAATATTTATATTCTTACTCCCACTTCACGCGTTTTTAGTAACCGTCTTAAAGTGTAAATACTGACTGGATACAAACTACCTGAGGTTTTGGAAAGAAATAATAGTAGTCACTCTTTGACTCCTCGTGTTTTTTAGAGCCTATGCAGCTCACGAATATTCGCTGAAAAAAATGCTTCATAAAAATACTCTTTTTGGGCTCACACTTGCATTTATAGCATGCACGGCTCTGTATATGTATTTTCCATTTTTTGAATTAAAAGCAGCGTCTGTATTAGGATTTAGATATGATGCATTCTTTTTTCTTACTCTATTAATTGGCTTATATTGTGGTTTAATTTGAGAAATACGGTATTTCCTCAAAATGCTTTTTCTCTCAACGTTTGGTATTCTCATTATATTTCTTCCTTGGTATATATTTGGTGATATTGGATCTAAAGCAGTATTATTTTGATACTCAAGCGAAGTTTCTACCTATGTTGCAAATGCCTGTATCAGTTTTTCTCAAAATGTAGATGGGCATCATAGATTTCAGGCAACGTTCTGAGGTCCAATAAGAATGTCAGTGTTCCTCACTATAGTAGGAAGTCTCTTTGCTGGATGGTGTCTCTCGAGTGAGAGATTTACAAGAAAACAGCAGTATTGACTCATGGGAGGATTTGGAATTCTCATTTTCACATGAATATTTTACTCATACTCTAAAACATCTATACTCTGAGCGATGTTCGCAGTTGCCATATTTGTACTGCTTTCATATAAGTACGTATTTAGGAAAAAAATAACAAAATCATTTTATGCTATTCTTGGTTGAATTGTATCTCTTCCTATAATATTGGTTGCTATATTTAAATGGGAATTATTTCTCCATCTGTGATCTGTTCTCAATAGACTTGAAAATCTCTCAAAAGCCTTTGAAATGTTTTTCTATAACCCCTTTGGATATGGTCTAGGTATTGCTGGTCCTGCGAGTCAAATTGGAAACTCAATAGAGTCAGCGTGATCTTGGCAAGTAGCCGCAGCGTCAGTCCTCAGAATACATAAATTCCTCCCTGAAAACTGGTATGTACAAATACTCCTTGAGCAGTGAATCGTAGGTTTTGCCCTCTTTACGAGTCTGCTTATACTCATCTGATATAGGTTGGTAGATCTGATCAAAAGAAAGAGAGATTTCCTAAGCGTGGGAATAGCGACCGCATTTTTCTCACTCTGTTTCATGGCACTCTTTACCCACGCGTTTGAAGAGGCAGCTACGAGTTATATACTCTTTTTTATCATAGGTCTCGTACTAGCAGAGAGTATGGTTAAGGAAAAATTATGAAAAAAATAAATTACTCCCTTCTCACGCTCTTACTTGCATGAACGCTCTATCATGCAAGTTTTTTGCATCTCAATGATGTTATGAAGATTGCAGATAGTTTTGCATATTTACAGATGAGTTACTTTTTATCTGAGCTTTCTATTCAGTGATTCGGGAATGGATGGTTTGGTTTTATCTATTCTCTTCCAATTGCTCTCATCAATGTTTTTGCGCAAAATGATTTTCTTGCCGGAAAAATTGTAAATCTCATACTGCTCAATGTTTCAGCTGTGTTACTCTGGAACATCTCTCGGACTCTACTCTCAGCGAGCTACTCATATATAGTAGTCCTTCTATTTTTTCTCTCTCCAACGCTCCTACATTTTAATATTCATATACTCACAGAAAATATTTATATTCCTCTATTTTTAGGTTTATTTATAACAGTACAGAAATTTGTAGCCTCCTTCTCCCCCGAGGGAGAGGGAATTCAAGGGTGAGGGGAAATAAGAAATACTATCACTATTGCCTGCCTGATTGGCCTCATGTACCTCACGAGAGCTGAGGCATTTATCTATCTCTCTTCTATTGGGATTATATCTCTCATAATGCTATTTCAAAAAAGGCTCACTTTAGGGCAGTTTTTTGGATATGCAGGAGTATTTTTTGTCAGTTTTATAGTATTTATATCACCCTATCTCATATTTCTCCACGGCTTAACGGGAGATTGGGGACTAACGAATAAATGAGCGAGTAACCTGCGTCAAGCAGAGCTGAGAGGACAGGAAAAAATGGATGACGCAGGTTTTGAGCAAGCAGTAGCAGAGCTTACCAGCGATAATAAACACCTCATTGCTGGTTTTGCAGGATGAATGCCCTATGACAGACCATCAATTGAAGGCAGCCTCACTGACTACATATCAAAAGATCCTACGGCATTTACCAAGAGGTTTATCACCAACCAGCAAAAACTCTACACTAGAAATGTTCCAGAAATAATCCTATGAAAGTCACCATGACTCTATTACTCTGACGATACTAGATTTGCGAATATACTATTTCTCATATATTGCCTCTTTCCATTTCTACTTATAGCCTATGGGTTTATAAAAGTATATCAGATGCAAAGAGATTTCTTTCTTATATTTATAGCATTTTTTATTCCAGCTAGTATATTTTTTACACTTTTTTTCACCTTAAATAGGTATTTTATTATATTTCTCCCTCTTATTTTTATTGTTATAGCATATGGACTCTCTCAAATAAAATTATGAAAATATACTCACTGAGTTCAAGCACTCCTATCACTCCAGCTTATTTCTATCCTCCTCCTCTCAACGCTGGTATACTATAATACTGAGTCTCCAAAAGATGATTATTATAGACTCAAAAAAACAGCTGGGCAATGGCTGAATGAGAACCTAGAAAATACTGAAGATTTAAAACTCATGGAACGCTTTCCAATTGTCACCTATTATAGTGGTTCTAAAACACGTTATATCACTCCCTACACTACAAATATAGATGATATATACGAGTATGGTTCATATAGAGATATAGACATCCTCGTGGTAGATACTATGGATTTCAAGACCTACAGGCCATGACTCGTAGACTATCTAGACGTTGCTCCTGAAAATTTCACAAAGATCAAAGAGTTCTCAAACGAGCAGGGACAAAAAGTAATTTTGTATAGATTAGAAAAATAATATACTAAAACGGGGCTAATGTAAAATAAGTGTGCTACTTTTCACTAAATATTGGCTTAAATTAGATTAGAAGTAGGGTATTTGTATGTTAATTAATAATTCATTTAATAATATGCAAAAAAAACTGTCCGAAATGTAGAAGCAAAGAGGTTAAATTAAACGGAAAAAACAAGCAAAATAAGCAAAGATATAAGTGCAAAAAATGTCAGCACTGTTTCATTAAGAATTCAAGAACGTGAGATGCAATAAGATGAGAAAAAATATTTCAAGATTGGATAGAAGAAGGTTATTCTTGCAGACAATTATGACTTCAAAAACATAAATATAGCCCAGATGTTCTTCGTTATATTCGAGAAAAGTTAGATAATAATCTGATTCATCAAATAGATCTTGTTTTTGAGAATGTGAAGTATCTTATGATTGATGGAACGTGGATAAGTTCAGATATATGCCTCATTATTTACTATGACTATCTTCACAAGAAAGTGCTCTATTTTAGTTTCTATGAAACAGAGAGATACGAAGATATACGAAATGATTTAAAAGTGCTCAGAGATGAATTTAGATATAAAATAGAAGTATTCATAGTAGACTGATCTAAGCCAATAAAGAAAGCAATAGAAGAGATATATCCTCATGCTAAATTGCAAAGATGTTTGACTCATATTTTCAGACAGATACAAAGCTATATTTCTAAGAATCCTCAAAGTGATTGTTGAAAAGATCTACAAAAAATAATTACTTTTGAGAACTTTGAAAACAGAGTTTTATTTGAAAAAGAATTCAAATCCTGGGAAGAAAAGTACTTTGATTTTCTCAAAGAAAGAAGTTTTAAGTGAAAAAGATACTGGTATTCTCATAAGAGACTCAGGCAAGCAAGAAGTCACATAAAAAATGCTCTCCCATATATGTTTCACTATTTAGAAGATGAAAACATTAAGAGAAGCACGAATGATTTAGAAGGAT
>JAWUVV010000022.1:0-8284 GCA_034112165.1 Candidatus Altimarinota bacterium | reverse complement strand
GGAGCCATTGAAACAGGAAAGGCAGATGGTATGATACCTATGAAACGATATCTTGGAACGCTTTTAGAATCATGAGAAATTAGTCAGGATATACATGATACTCATATGCAACGATATGGTCTCGCAGAGAAACCAGAAGAAGCGTAAGCGTGTGACTTAAATGATCTTGTAGAAAAAATGAGCCCGTTAAAGATAGTAATATAATATAACTGCTTTGATATTTTGTACTTGAAATTGAATTACTGTAAACTCCTTCTCAGTTATTCGTTTGTACTTCTCTGAAAGCTTTTCGAGGGTTATAAGAATCCTCTTCCATATCACTAATTAATATATTTTCATTTGTATAAATGGGAGGCCCCATATTTTATAATTAAATAGTATTATTTCTGAATAAAGCTATCTAAGCATATTATCTTTTTATATATAAATAAGTATTTGTTTTTTATTCACAGGAGTACACTCTTATTTATATATATCAATGACTGGAACAAAAATAGCCTGCTAATGTCCAAAATGGATGTTCGTTTCTTGGGTATGATCAAAAGCCCGTAATACTAGGTTGCGGGCACTTCAACGCGCTATGTCCGAAAGGGAACGATTGCGGACAAGCCTAGCAGCTTTCAACAAAATATTGTTTGGCAGGCCATGTGAATGTGTTGCGATGGCTCCATTTTACAGGACTCAGCAGCTTCATCTCTCTACAAAGTATACATTTTGTGGAAAGTTCTAGAATTGAAACTGCAAAATTTGAGCTCTTAGAATAATATATTAAGGCACATCCTTAGCTTCACAGTAGGCCATCATTGAGTTTACTAATTGAACAAGTGATCTTGCAAAAAATTCTCCTGAATTTATAGCGTAGTTAATATTTCCAGATTCAAAATTAACTACGTTAAGGTTGTCTACTTTTTGACAAATTGCCAATCCAGATACTTCAAATCCTGCGTCAGTAGTTAAATTAATTTGATATACACCTAACTTAACCCTTTCGACGGCTATTTTTTTAAAAAAAGTATCGTGATTTTTATTTTGCATATTTTGGCTTAATGGTAAAAAGTGTGTGGGTGGGGAATTATAGTTTTCAGTGAAGTAGAGAGAGGATAAGTTTTATCTTTCTGTCTCTCTTTAATCATCTATGTAAACTAACTTTTCCCTTGAGGTGTCAGAATACTCATTCAAGGGCATTCGTCGTATTTGGAATATCTATAACTCAGTAATAATCATAGAAACAAAACAGATATTTCAAATTTCTTTTGAGAGAAAAATACGCAGAGCGCGTTCTTTTTAACGTATGGACAGAGTATGGCTTGTCAAAGTATTTTCAAGATCTTGAGGGCAAAACATCCCAATGTTGGTGGTATATTAACTATTCTTGATGTCTTCCCTGGGAAAAAAGCGGCAGTAAAAGGTATCACTTATGATCCGAATCATCGTTCAGATGAAAATTTTGACAATGCGAGTATTCAGAATAGTATAGACAATACAGAATCTCCATATTCCGGTGGGGCACACCGCGAAACATCTCAACCAACAGGTGATGGGTTAGATAGCCATCACTGTCCTGCCAAAAACTGTTATCAAGACGCTCCAATCAGTTCGATTGATGGTCCGGCAGTCCAGATGGATCCCGCCGACCACAGACGAACATCAAGTTACGGAAGTGGAGCTGAAGCCCAAGCCTGCAGAACTGAACAGCAGCGGCTTCTAAATGAAGGACGCCTTCAAGACGCTATCCAAATGGATGTCGATGATATCCGTCGCATTGAAGTAGAGATTGGGCAACCTGGAAAGTATGATACCGCAATTCAACAATTGCAAAACTACGCTAACACACTAGAACCTAACGACTTTATAACTCCATAATGACCGAAAATATAAAGATATTCCCTTTGGAAAAGATAACCCGTGTCCCTACAGGAATGGACGGACATGCTGACATTGCTTACTCAAATGATCTAATTGATATTATGGATAAGTTCAAATTTCAGACACTAAGGTCGACTAATAAGCCATATTATCGAGGAATTAGTGGATATCTTTTTGATGCCCAAATTCATGTTGGTTTTGGTAAAAATTATAAAATTTCAGACGTTGAATTCAGATACCCTTTTTCTTGCCTTGGCGGCGCGGGGATTTTTTATCGCGATGTAAGTTTGATCCGTCCCACACTTTTGGAAGTGCAAAACATCTTAAAGGAGTCTGGCATCTCAACAAAAGAAATAGACGTGGGTATAAATGCGCCAGAGATTGGAGTTTCTTTTTCCTCGAGTGATTATGAAGGGGAACTTTGTGTTAGATTAGATGCAATCACAGTCCATCTAACAGGAACAAATTAGTATAAAATCTTTTCAAGATCTTGAGGGCAAACCCTCATCTGGAGGTGTTAGCGTTGGCGACGGAGCCTGAGATGGTTTCGGTGATGATGCGGTGCGGTTCGATCTTAAAGCCAGCGGCCCCGATTTCAGCGACTTGGTTTTGCGTCTCTTGGTCGGTGGTGAAACACTCCCGCTGAGGGAAGGAGATCCCGCATTTGTTCAAGTCGGAGAGCTAACAAATGACCAACGTATTTTAATATTTGGACAATAAATTATGGGGCAAATCCTTATCAGTAAAACTCTTCAGGATCAGAAATTCATCTCTAATGCGGTGAAAATTGATATTGGTAATACTAAAACTATTTCTGATTTGTTCTGTATCTTATCGCTCAAACTTGAATTTGAAGTTCCTGTTAAAAAATCCTGGGATGCTTTTTTGGACCAATTTCGTCAGTTTCTTCGAGGCATCGATACTGATACAGTGATAGAATTCTTGAACTACAAGAGTTATCAAAGCTATGATTTTGACAACGCAATAACAATGATTGATACAATCTTGTTTGCTGTACATGAATACAACTTTCAAGAACAGTGTAAGAAGCATCAGGTTTTCATAATTCTCAATTAATATACTCAACTTTCCACAAAATAGATATTTTGTAGCGAGTTGAGGCGGCTGAACCCAGTGAAAATGGGCTATGGAACCACGCTCAGATGGCCCACCAAGCGATATTTTGTCGAAAGTTACCCAGTATGTCCGAAATCGTTCCCTTTCGGACACCCCTCCACAGACTGTCCGAAATCTAGCTTGACGCAGTAAGGAACATCTTTTTTATTTCCACTACACTTTAGTGAGGACTGTTCATCTGAAGCTTCTTCTAATTTTTTTTCTTTCTTTTTTCTATAAGACTTTTATACTTTCACTATGAACAATAAAAAAGAAATACGAGTAGAGATTCAATCTCTCTTTGATACTGCAAATAGGGAAGAACTAGAGAGAAAAAGTGAAACAATCACTGCTGAACTTATTACCTATATTGAGCAGTGAAATTATAAGCATGTCTGTGTATACGAGCATCTTGATGATGAGGTACATACTCAGGATATTATCAAATATTTAAGAAAGAAATGAATAAACATATACACTCCTCAGATGATAGGTGAAGTAGAAATGATTATTATTGACGAAGATTATGAACACTATGAGAAAGAAATTGATCTATTTATCATACCTGGAAGAGCCTTCACACTTGATTGAAAACGCTTAGGAAGAGGGAAGTGATACTACGATAGATTCCTTGCTCAAAAAATATATAAAAAATCTAAAAAGATTTGAATATGTTTCGATTTTCAAGTACATGAAAATATCCCCACAGAAAAACATGATATTATGATGAATAAAATAATTACAAATGCTTAAATATCTAATGAGTGTTGTTGTATGATGTATGATGCTAATACCAATATCCCATGCAGAAAATAGTATAAATCCATGAGATAAACCATCTATAATACCTAGAGCAAGTTGGGGTGCAAACGCTCAGTTTAACTCTAAAACTAATATATACTGGAAACCAATACTAGAGGCAAGAGCAAGTTATGTTGCTCCCACAAGGTCACAAGCATCAATAGATTACTGAGTAAAAAAAACTAAAGAAATAGAAGATTACCTTTATTGAAACTTTCTACCTCAATTTACCTCACAAGAAACTCTTAGAACAAAGCAGAATTGAGATTATACATTTGCCTGGCCACTCAAATATACTAATTTCGTAGATTCTATTGTCGTACATCATACTCACTCTGAGTATGATGATACTATTTCATGACTTAAAGATATACATAGATACCATGCATTACAAAGGCAGTGGTGAGATATTTGATACAATTATATTATCTGATATGACGGGGTTATTTATGAAGGTCGAGAAGGTTGAGATTATGTAGTAGCAGCTCATTCAAAGTATAACAACTTTGGTACAGTTTGAATCGCTGTCATGTGAAACTATGAAAGTGACTGAATAGATGAGTTACAATATGTAGCACTCGAAAACCTTATTCAATATTTAGTAGTAAAGTACTGAATAGACTTAGGAAATAAAAGATACTACCATATGGACTGTAGCTCTAAAAAGTGCGATACTTTCTATCTAGAAACATATTTAGATAGCGTCCTCATATGACACAGAGATGCTACACATACATCGTGTCCTTGAGATAAATTATATCAACAGATTCAAGATATACGATCTGATAATCTTGTTTTCTCATCAGGTAAAAGTCCTATTCTTAGAGATGCAGGTATTTTGGAAGAAGAAGAAGAGAAAATGAATACATCCACAAGTACTGTGCAAAAAATACTTGTTTTACTTAGAAAATATACTCCAGAACAGAAACAAAATATTATTACTTTGATAGATGCCAAAAAGGATACTACAACAGATCAAGAGCTAATAAAGACGCTTCAAATCATACGTTTAGCAGTTATCTTAAGTATGAAAGGATAATTTTATCAAAATTTTCTATCAGACTTTTTTAACTTTAAATTTCTCATGAAATCTTTTGATATTTCTGTCTTAATACTTGAAGGATTTTGAATATTATGAATCTCTACAGTATTTGATACTGTATCATATATTCAAAATGTACAAGTTTGAGTCTTATGAGCTGAAATTTCACCTGGATTAAAAAGCACACATGATCATATCTTTTCCATGCTTAAAATATGATTATGTCAATAAAACACTGCATTGTAGTCTCAAGATTTTGCAGCTAATTGAGCTAAGAGTGGGTAATGTGTTAGAAATATAGATTGTCATCCAACTTTACAAATATCAAAACATTCGTCTGAAACTACTGATTTATTATTAGCTTCCATAAATTTTTTAGTAATCGCAACTCTCGTTCAATCATTATTTCACCATACTAAATGAGTGGGAATGTCTTGTGATGCGATCATTCTCGCAATTCAGCCATTAATAAGATCTCAAAGGCAAAATATCATTTCTACTCATAGATTAGAAATCTGTTCTAAAACTCTTGAAAGATTATCAAAATTTTCATGGATATCTGAAATCACTAATATTTTCATTTTTTATTTTTAAAAGAAATAGGAGAGAGTTGATATTAATATTATATACATATAACATTAATTAAAAAAGAATTACTGTTAATTAATTCACTTAAAGTGTAAAAAACTAAAATATACTGTAAATAGTGAGATACTATGAATCCAAGAAGTGTCTACTATATCACTTAACATAAGTTATATTATGTTAAGTGATAGGTAAATATTATTATTACTCCCTATTATATATAATTTTACATTTTATAGAATATTATTTTATTCTCTATATAATATATATTATTAATTATAATAAAAGATTATGACGAAATTCTTACTAGTATTTTTACTCTTCTCTCTCCCCTCTATATCTTATGGAAATAATTTTACAGAGACCTATTCAAGGAATATAAAGTTTGAGTATATTACATATAATGTGTGATCTTTAGACTATGATTTACAGGTTAATATCTCAGATTCTGCAGAGAGTTTAAGTACTATTTCAAGAGATTATTGAGCTATTTCTGGTATAAACTGAGTATTCTTTTGTCCTGCAGATTACAGTGAATGCTGAGGGAACAACTATACTATTAATGAGCGTTTTAAGCAGGGTGTGGACTTAAGTTTTTACTCAGATACAGGGGAGAGGGCTGTATTTTGATGGGATGAAAACACTATCCCTTTTCTACATCAAACGGGAAAAATCAATAGCGAATTAAGGGGACATATATTTGAATGACTCTGAAACTTTCCTGTTTTATATGCGAATGGTAAAAGTATGCTTGAGCACTACCATGACGTATGACTCTATGATAAAAAGATGGCTGCTAAAATACCTAGACACTTTATTTGTAGTAATAAAGAAAATACAAAGATATTTTTCTGAAAAACTTCCTCTAGTTCACTTGATGACCTTGCTCCAGCACTCTATGAGATTTGATGTTGGAATGGACTTAATCTAGATGCATGAGCTTCATCACATTTCAATTATAATGGGAGAGAACTTAAGGTATGAAGTAGAAAAGTACTAGATTGATTTTTTATTATACCAAAACACTTCGACGCAAAAGAAATAAACACAAGGGTAGATACTGCTATGATAAAAATATCTAGTACTTTTAGAAGATACCAAAAAAATAAATCTTTATCAAGATTAACTGCTGTGAGAGAATATATCAAAGAAAATCGAACAAAAATATATGAACAATATTCCCAAGATATATATGATGTAAATGGAAATTTGAATTGATATAGCCTAGAAGTTACTAATCAAAAGGCTCTACAAAGAATATATTTATTGAATATATTAGATATAAAATTAAAAAATCTATATAAAGAAATATCTGCTGTTAAAAACTAATACTTTTTAACAGCAGATATAAATTCCTGAGCCTTTTGTATATATCCTTTCCATAGGGAAAAGCTAGGAGCAGCACATGAAAGCATAGCAATTTTCCCTGGAAGTGTTGTTTTATATGAAAAATCAACTCCTACCTTCATATACTTTGTTTTTATAAGCTGAAGTTCTCTCCCCTCTATTTCAATCTCAAAAGCTTTTTCATAATCCCGAATTTTAATTTCAGGAAATATTTTTTCGCTTGTATCAGGAAAAGCTATAATATTTTTTATGCTTGAATCTAATATACGCTTTCGTAACTCGGTAAAATCAAAGCCACTATCCTCTCATCATAAAAATATAGTCTGGAGATTTCCATCAAATGTTTCAATTGCCGCAATAGTACTTTGGGGTGTTGTAGCTATAGCATCATTTATATAACGAATTCCTTCGTATGTTCCTATGTCTTCTATTCTATGTGGAAGTCCTCAAAATATAGGTAATACTTCTTTTAAAGCCGTATTAATATTTACTATTGATATTCATAATTCATAAAGTATAGCAATGACTCAGGTTATATTTTTTCTATTATGTTCTCCATTTAAAGCTATAAATCATGTATAAATACACTCATTATTTATAAAAAAACTATCCTCATCATATGAATAATGTCCTTTTGAATCAAAGAATACTTTCTCTTCCTTTATACTTTTAATTTCCCTCTCCGTTGCAAAATCTCAATGAATAATTTTGGTTTTAGAATTCCTTAAAATATTTACTTTTGCTTCTTTGTATACTGCAAGCGAGTTATAATGCCAATCTAAATGACAAGGATATATATTATTGAGATATCAAACTTCTAGTTTAGGACAAAAGTCTTGCAACATATAGCTTGATAGTTCGTATACAATATAATCATGCCCCGTATTTAAATGTATTTCCTCTAAAACGGGGGCCCCAATATTTCAAACCAGCTTAGCGTCATACCTTAGAGTACTTAATAGCTTGAAAAGTAATGTAGAACAAGTCGACTTCCCTTTTGTTCCAGTGATTCCAATAACTTTTCACTCATAGTTACTAAAAAATATCTGCGTCTGAGAAATAAACTTTTCTCTATATGGTAAGAGTTTATCTTGAAATGGTGATACTCATGGGGACTTAAAAATAACATCATAGATATCAAGATTATCAAGATATGTATCTCAAGTAATGCATTGTATATTTGTATCTAAAATATTAATCACGTTTTTATCAAGAACCGTGATGTCGTTTATTCCCTGCTTAACTAAAAACTTCAAACTACTCTGACCTTCTTTTCAAAAACCCAGTATAGCAATTTTTTTATTATGTAGATCTGCTAGCTTCATATGCTCTTATAAATATCTAAAATCTTGCAGTTACGACAATTATCACTATTTCTTTTTATGATTTTTCTTCTCCTCAATTTCATGATTATGTTCTATAGTTTTTTCTATTGCTCTAAGTTTTTTTGCTTGAGATTTTACGTAGGCAACATAGAGCATAACAGCAGCTCAAATTATAATAATGATAATAAGAAATGCTTCTGAG
>JAWUVV010000021.1:0-10438 GCA_034112165.1 Candidatus Altimarinota bacterium | reverse complement strand
AAAACTCTCAGAAATACATCTCTGAGAGTTTTTTGATGTTTTCTGTTTTTTTAATATACTCTTTTCGCTGATATATGGATATCTCAAAGGCTTATTTAAATTTCTTAGAACTATTTTAAGAGACTTGCATAAGTTTTAGATATCTTCATATATATTCAGTTCTTCTTGTCTGAGTCATTCATTCTCTCCTTTTCCAAAGGAGAGATGTCCGTAGGATAGAGTGGATTAAAACTATAGGAGATTATTTTTATTTTTTAAGTATTTGTAATGCAAGGATTATCGGATAGCAACGTTGTAGATTTAGTACCACTCAAGAAAACATATGAAATCTCAGGAAAAAACCTAAGTTTCGAAACAGGAAAAATTGGGCTTTTTGCAAATGGGGCAGTGACTATGAGTGATGAATCTGGGAATGTATTATTTACAACAGTTGGGATAAAAGAAGTAGGACTCAATCTGCAAGCTGGATTTTTTCCACTTGTTGTTGATTATGTTGAGAAATACTACGCAACGTGAAAGATTGGAGGAAATAGATTCATGAAGCGAGAGGCTCGTCCAAGTGACGCTGCTACTCTGACATCACGGATGATAGATCGACCTATTCGTCCTATGTTTCCAAAAGGAATTATCAACGATACGCAGGTTATCTGCAGTGTCTTTTCAAATGATAATAACTCTGAGCAAGGATCTTGGGGGATAACATCAGCTTCTCTGGGGTTACTTATGGCCGGAGCTCCTTTTGAAGGTCCTGTTGCTGGAGTAAAAATAGTACTCAATCAGGATGATTCATACAGTTTTGATCCTAGTTTTGAGCAGGAAAAATCTTCAAAACTTCAGCTCGTAGTAGCAGGGACACTTGACGCGATAACTATGGTAGAGGCTGGAGCAAATGAAGTAACTAACGACCAAATGCTCGCAGCTCTCGCTCACGCGCACTCTCTTGTAAAAGAGCTTTGTAACGCGCAACTAGATTTTATTGCTGATTATATAAAACAATTTGGTGAAATTAAAAAAATAGAGGCAACACTGAATAACCCAGATGTAAGCTTGTATGAAAAAGTACAAGCATACCTCACAGAAGAGAAGCTTGAGGCACTGTATAATAAAGGAAAAAAAGATTTTCAACATGAACTCGATACGCTCGATATTGAAACGAAAGAATATCTTCTCACCCTCCCTCAATTCTCTCCCCAGGGGAGAGATGAAGCTGCAGAAGTGCTTGATGAGAATGCTGTTGGGGCTATGGTGTACAAAAGAGTAAAAGAAATCATGAGAAAGAATATTCTTGAGAATGAAAGAAGACTTGATGGACGTGCTCCAAACGCTGTACGAACAATTGTTTGAGAAACAGGACTCCTCCCAAGAACCCATGGATCAGCACTCTTTCAAAGAGGTATGACGCAAGTACTCAATATCTGTACTCTAGGAGGGCCCGATGATAAAATGATAGTTGATGGAATGTATGACCAAACAGAGAAACGCTATATTCACCACTATAACTTTCCTCCATATTCAGTTGGTGAGGTACGCATGATGCGAGGAGTAGGACGAAGAGAAGTTGGACATGGACGACTTGCTGAGAGAGCGCTTGAACCAGTGCTTCCGAGTGAGGAAGAATTTCCATATATGATTCGAACGGTTTCAGAGGTAACAACCTGTAATGGATCGAGTTCTATGGCATCAGTTTGTGGTTCAACAATGAGTCTTATGAATGCATGAGTACCAATAAAGAGACCGGTTTCAGCAGTTGCCATGGGAATGATATATAATGAAGAAACTGGAGATTATAAAATCCTTTCAGATATTCAAGCGCAAGAGGATTTTCTCTGAGATATGGATTTCAAAGTAGCACGAACGGCTCAGGGAATCACAGCTATGCAAATGGACGTAAAAATCAAAGGACTGAAAATGGAAGTATTTGAAAAGGCCTTTGCTCAAGGGGAAGAGGCAAGTATGCATATACTCTGAGAAATGCTTAAAGTTCAAGGGGAAGTTGCCCCAGAACTTTCTCCATATGCTCCACTGATTATGAGTATGCAAGTAGCTGAAGCGCAGATTAGAACCGTGATTGGAAAAGGATGAGAAACAATCCAAAAAATCCAGGCTGACCATGATGTGGTTATTTCTATTGCTGAGGATGGACTCACTACTATTACAGCAAAAACGCAAGAATCTTGAAAAGCAGCTATTGCCGTTATAACTGAAATTCTCTGGGTTCCAGAAGTTTGATTTACAGGTTCGGGGAAAATAGTAAAAATTATAGAGTGAGTAGGAGCTATCGTAGAATTTAGAGGGAGACAATCTGGGATGATACATATATCTAAGCTTTCAAAAGAGCGAGTTACTAATGTAGAAGACATTGTCAAAGCTGATGATATGGTCGATTTTGAGATTATTCAGGTTGACCTTGCAAAGGGGAGAATTGGATTACAACGTATGGAAAAGTAGATTACATGCTAGTATGAAAAAATAACAAGCCGTGAGGTTTGTTATTTTTTTATAATATATGGTATGCTAGTATAAATATACTTTTTACAGAGATCATGCTTGAAAAAGAAATAAAAATATTAGAGGTAAATACCTTAGAAATAGTAAATAAATTACTAGATTTATGAGCTATAAAGACTTTTGAAGGACACATTAGAGATGTATATTTTGATTTTCATAATCAGGTAGAGAATAAAAGAGAAGAAGCTGAAAAGATATTTCGACTTCGTCAAAAGTGAGATAAAAATGTTTACACCGTAAAATATAAGAAGTACTTGGATATTCAGGCAGAAAATGTCATGGTAAAAGAAGAGGTAGAAACTCTAGTTGGAAATTTTGATGATTTCTCAAAAATGCTTGAAATGCAGGGTATGACAGCCATTAGAAAAAAAGAAAAATATAGAGCTTCTTATACATTAGGAGATACTGTTTTCGATTTTGATACTTATAATGGGATACCAACTATCCTAGAGATTGAAGGACAGAGTGGAGATAAAATATATGATTGGATTAAAACATTGCTCCTCCATGAAAAAGAACATTTAGTATGAGGGTCGCGAATGCTCTTTGATAGATACAAGGTACCCTATACATACTGCTAAGAAAAAAGAAAAAAGAAATAAAAATTAAAAATATAAAAAATTATGTTAGAAAAAGAAATAAAAATACTAGATATAAATAAAGATGAAATAGTTGCCAAACTTCTAGAGCTTTGAGCAGAAAAAACATTTGAAGGATTTATTCATGATGTCTATTATGATTTTCCAGATGATGCGCCTAAAAATAAAATGGATGCAAATGGGAGAATGTTTAGACTCAGAAAGAAATGAGAAGAACATATTTACACTATTAAAAATAAGAGAAAAGAACTTAAAAAAGCAGAGTGAGTAGTGGCAAAAGATGAGCACGAAACTCCTATTTCAAATATTGAGAGTTTTGCAAAAGTTCTTGAAAAATATGGAATGGAAAAAGTCAGAGAAAAGAAAAAGCATAGAGTTTCTTACAATCTAGATGGTATGGAGTTTGATTTTGATCTGTATGAATGAATCCCCGAACTTTTAGAGATAGAGTGACCAGATGGTGATACGATTCAATCTTGGGTAGTTAAATTAGGACTTGGTGAATATGAACAGATGTTAGGGGGATCTAGAAAGATATTTAAGCATTATGGAGCCCCATATTTAAATTTCGATTAAAAATTTGCACTTCTAAAAATAACATTATAATTACTTTCGTAAATAAGAGGAAGAGAAACGGGGATTTGGAAACAAGTCTTCGTTTTCTTTTAAAAAATATTAAATAATAATTTAAAAATATGTTAGACGTACAAAAAATACAGGCAGCTATCAATATGATTGCAGCAGAGAAGAAACTTCCAAAAGAAAAATTGGTAGAAATTATAGAGGCAGCAATAAAAACGGCCTATAAAAAAGACTTTGGTAACAAGGATGAAAACGTAAATGTACACTTTGATTTAGAATCAGGTGAACTAGAAATTTCTGTAGAAAAAACTATTGTTCAAACCGTAGAAGATGAAAATATTGAAATTAGTATTGATGATATAGATGATGCTGATTTTAGTATTGGAGATGTTATTGAAATAGATGTTACGGAAGAGGTTCTCTCTCAAGAGGGAGATGTATTCGGTCGAATCGCTTCGCAGGCAGCAAGGCAAGTAATTATTCAAAAAGTAGCTGATAGTGAAAAAGAAAAAATCTATGACCTATTTGCTGATAAAGAGGGAGAAGTAGTAAATATGAGAGTAGATATGGTAGAAGGTGGAAAAGTTGTTTTTGATTATAATGGAACCTCAGTAACACTTCCAAGAGGAGAACAAGTATCCAGGGATAATTATGTTGCAGATAATAGATTGTATCTCTATGTTGCTGAGGTATCAAAAGAAGAAGGTATGCTTCCAAAAGTAGTACTCTCTCGTAGTCGAGCTGAGCTCGTGCCCGCTATCTTTGCAGAATATGTTCCAGAGATTGCAGAAGAAATAGTGAGTATTGACGCTGTTGTTCGTCATCCTGGAGTGAAAACAAAGATTCTTGTAAGTTCAACGTATGATGAGGTAGATCCAGCAGGAACACTCATAGGTCAAAAAGGTATGAGAGTAAAAGCAGTTATGGAGGAGCTTGGTGGAGAAAAGATAGATATCATACCAAATAGTGGTGATATCAGAGACGTAATAGCGAGAAGTCTTACTCCGGCTCAAGTGGTAAAGGTAGAACAAGGTGATGATGAGGATTCTTATATTGCATATATCCCTTTTGGAGAAAGAGCGAAAGCAGTTGGAAGAGGAGGTATTAATGTTCATCTAGCTTCGGAGCTGACAGGAGTAAGGATTTCATTAGAAGAATTAGAACAAACAGAGGATCAAAAAAGAGAACAAGCTGAAGCGTCACTGGAAAACGAAGAAAAATCATAAATCTTACTCTCTCACTAAAATTATATGAAAGTAATATTCACGCAGCATGTACTTCATGTTGGAAAAATTTGAGAAGTAAAAGAAGTATCTTCATGATACGCGAGTAACTTTCTCTTTCCAAAGAAATTAGCAAAACCGTATACAAAACAAGTAGAGGAAGGTATTGAAAAAGGAGAGCAAAAAAAAGAATCAGAAAGAAGAATACTACTCTGAAATAAACAAGAACTTGTTGATATGCTGGTAGGGGAGGTATTTCCTTTTATGCTCAAAGGTTCATGAAATAAGGTATATGGGAGTATTCTTCCAAAAGATATTGCAGAGTATATCTCAAATAAGTATAAAATTCCAGTAACGAAAAAACATATTGATTTATGAGGACTGCACTCGGCATTGAAAACTCTTGGAAAACATGATATATATGTAAATTTTGGTGAAAACTACGCAGCAAAAGCAATAGCTGAAATAACACTTCAAGCCTAATGAGCTATCTAGCTATAGATTTATGAGATAAAAGATGTGGTATTGCTACGAGTAATGAGGGAATTGCTTTTCCTAAAGATATACTAAAGCGGACTGAAATCATTACTTGGCTTAAAAAGTATTTTCAAAAAAATAAAAATATTACTCATATAATAGTAGGCCTTCCGTATGATTTATATGGTATGGATACTCGTCAACTAGATAAAACTCAGAAGTTTATAGGGAAATTATCAGATATATTTCCTCATATCTCGATTTTGTGACATGATGAGAGATTTTCAAGTTTCCAGGCTTCTCAGGGATTTAATGATCACCGTGATGATATAGCTGCGCAGTGTATTCTTCAATCATATTTAGATAGTATTTCTTTTAAAAAATAGCAGATATGTGATTTCTTCCCGAGTTTCTTTTTAGTAACTATATATATTTAGTTCTATGATTCATTGTTTTAATTAAGTGAGCAGATGTCTTGGTAGGGGGGGCAAGTAATCTTGCGACAAAATTTGGTATATCACCTTTAGTTATTGGGCTTACAATCGTAGCTTTTGGTACTTCAGCCCCAGAACTCTTTGTAAATGTATTCTCAGCACTGAAATGAGAAACGCAGCTCGCTCTGTGAAATGTAGTAGGTTCAAATATAGCAAATACCTGGCTCGTACTTTGAGTAGCAGCGCTTGTGTATCCGCTCCAAGCTAAGAGCTCTACTATATATAAAGAAGTTCCTTTTTCTCTTATTGCTTCATTTGCATTATTTTTCCTAGCGTTTGATACATTTTTTTCATGAGCAAGTGAAAATGTTATATATAGAGGAGAGAGTCTTGTATTTCTCCTCTTCTTTATAATATTTTTTGCCTACACTTTTTGACTTGCAAAATCTGGTAAAACTGAAGTTGAAAAAGAGGATGTAGATAACTCTCAGAGTACTTGAGTATCATTGTGACTTATACTCTTGTGACTTGTCTGACTCTGAGTTGGGGCAGATTTATTAGTAAACTCTGCTGTAGGTATTGCCACAGCGTTTGACGTACCAGAGTCTATTATAGGCCTTACTATAGTCGCTTTTGGAACATCAGCTCCTGAACTTGTAACTTCTGTTATTGCCTCACTTAAAAAACAATCAGATATCGCAATAGGGAATATAGTGTGAAGCAATATCTTTAATATACTATTAGTTCTTGGATTTACTGGTTCTATTGCAAATCTACCCGTAACAGATTCGCTTCTCATTGATATGTGAATTGAACTGCTTGCTATAATTTTACTCGTAATATTCTTATTATTTATAGGGAAAAAAGGACTGATAACGCGAGTAGAGTGAGGAATATTTCTTACATTATACTTTGTGTATATAGGATACTTGATTCAAACGCAAATTTTATAGACCCTAAATGACTTTTAAAATGAGCTCTTATTTTCCCACAAATGAGAGCTTTTTTTATTATTGACTTTTTAATATAATAAATATTTAGTATATATTTTGACATAGCAGTAAAATAATGATTTAATATATATGTAGTCTTAATTAAACATTAATATTCATATTATGAAATATCTAAAAAATATTATAGCAGTACTTATCCTAATAGGTATATTTCACATGTCATATTCAGCTGAATTAAGCGTTGATGAAATAAAAGTACTAGATGCAAATACTCTGAGCGTTACATTGAGTGAAAACCCTAATCTAGAAGTAGGGGAAATACAGTGAGAAATTAGAGTTCTCAATGACGTAAAACTGAGAGGAGTATTTATAAGCGAAACGGACGATAGTCAGGTTGAACTTATATTAGAAGATCCACTTATGCCAAATACAACTTATAGCTTACTTACTGTACTTGGTGCTGAGGGGAGTATAGATTTTACTACTCCGTGAAATGTTGAATGATTGACAGCTTCTAATCTATCAAGCGTTGAAATGCAAGATATTGATTCTATTGAAGTTGTCGATGATAGAACTCTTATGGTGTATTATAGAGATCCAATTACAGCTTCTACGCTTGAATTTAAACTTCTTGCTGAGAGTCGTGTCACTAAAATTGAAAAACTAGATTTTTACTCTCCTGAGATTTTAATTTCTATAGAGCCCCCTTTTATATCAGAAAAAGATTATATTCTTATGTTTATTGAATTGCAGGATGTGTCTGGTGAATTCCTAGAATTTGATACGGGTATATATGATTTTGTAAGTCCTATAATTGATGAAATACCTAATACAGAAGAGTCTGAATCAGATGTAGAGCAAGTTGGGAATATAGATGATACCCTTGAAGTAGTAGAAGTTCAAACACCAAATGAGGAAGTTATTACTCCTGAAACGGAACTAGAAGCTGCTGGGGAAGAAGTATCTCTTGAAAAATCAGATGAACTATTAGATACACAAGAAGTAGCTACAATGCTAACAGAGACTCCTGAAACTGGAGCGGCAACTTGGGTACTTGTACTTACAACCTTAGTTATAAATACTTTCTACTATTTATCTAGAAGAAAGAAATCAATTACTCTCGCGTAGCTTGAGTTATATCAAAAAAAGTGTTCTAATATAATAGAACACTTTTTATTTTCCAAAAAAACATATGGATAAGGTAATTAAATCAGAACATTCAATGAGAGATCAACTCTTGCAAGTTATGATTGACAATAAATGAAGTGATATATTTATAACAGTAGGGACGTATCCTGCTATCAAAATTGCATGAGAAATTACAAGTATTGATGATGGGATACATAAATTTTTATGGAAAGATACCTTTGAATTTGCGCAATCAATTATTGATGAGAAACAACATGAAAGGCTCTTAAAAGAAAAAAACTTAGATTTTTCATTTTCATATGCAGGAGCGAGATTCCGTTGAAATGTATCGTTTCAAATGGGGAATTATATGGTTGTCGTCAGGCTTCTTAATGCAGAGATTCCAGATATAGATACCCTATGACTCACTGATATCTATAAAGATGTTACAAAGCTCGGTCAATGACTTATACTTATTACAGGGCCAACAGGATCATGAAAAACTACGACTCTCGCAGCTATGATAAATTTTATAAATGAAAATTATAAAAAGCATATTATTACTATAGAAGATCCTATCGAATATATTCATGCTCATAAGAAATCAATTATAGAGCAAAAAGAAGTTTGAAGAGATGTTCCAGACTACGAAACAGCTCTCATAGGGGCTATGAGACAAGCTCCGCAGGTAATTCTTTTCTGAGAGATGCGTAATAGGAAAGAGGTCGAAATGGCATTGACACTTGCTGAAACCTGACATCTTGTATTCTCGACACTCCATACTCGTAGCGCTTCTCAGACTATTTCAAGAATTATAGATATATTTTCTGAATGAGAGAAAGAACAAGTCCGTATGCAGCTATCAGACGCATTAGTAGCTGTATTTTCTCAAAGACTGTTAAAAAAGATTGATGGAACAGGAGTACATATGGTAAAAGAAATACTTACGAACAATAGTGCTGTTGCAAATTTAATACGGGAAAATGATATTCACCAAATTCCTACAACGATTCAGATGGGAAAACGAGAGTGAATGCAATTATTAGAAGATGATATTATATCTCTTATACAAATGGGAGAGATAACAGTAGAAGAAGGTATGAAATATGCGAATAATCCAAGACTTATTAAAGAAATATCATAAAGTATAATAATTTAAAAGCTCTCAAGTATTTGAGAGCTTTTAAGTACCTAGGTTAATAATCTTAATATAAATTTGTATTATCTTCTGCAATTCACATGTTAGCCCTATGTGTTATAGCATCTTGACTTCATCTTGCTGAAATAAGACTAAGAGTATCTCAAGATTGTGGATTATAATTTCCCTTTATGATTGCTAAATATTCTCCTGAATTAGCTCTTTGTTGACCAGCCAATTGATAATAGACTGTTGAACCTGTGAGAGCTGTAGCTATAATATAATCATTTCCATCTGCATCTTTAAAATCATCTCCATTTTGTCTGAGGGCCTGAAAGTTTATTTTTCATATTAAATATTCTATAGACGTGCCATCTAACACTCAAGTAGAAGTTTCGTTTAGTTCATCAAAAATAGTAACGTTACTTGCTGGAGAAACTCCATTTAAAGCAGATAGGTCTCAAGTAACAAGTGACCCAAGATTTTTTATTTTTCCACTCGTAATACCAATCTCAACAGAGCTTGCAAGTGTTTTAATGTCTTGCGCAATTTTTGAATTTTTTGCTGTTTGAGAATATCCTTGCAATGATATAAAGGCTATCGTTCAGAGAACAACAAGAATAGTAATTACTACAATAAGTTCCACAAGTGTGAAAGCGGAGGTGTTTTTTTTCATAAAGGATAACTTATATATTTTATATTTTTTTAGTATACGCAAAATAGCTTCAGCAACAAAAAACTCCCCTTGACGGAGAGAAATTTGCAATAATAACAGTATTATTGATTAGTAAAGATTTGTATTAGTATCATCATCACCTAAATTTTGTTTGTGAGTAACACCAACAACTGCACCACTAGCAGAAATAAGTCCAGTTACGTCACCACTTTGAGGTACATAGTTACCTTTTACGATAGCAGTGTATTCTCCTGATGCTTCTTTTTGTTGACCAGCTAATTGGTAGTAAGCTGTACCACCACTATAAGCTACAGCAGCAACGTATGGGTTACCTTGTGGATCTAGGAAGTCATCACCATTTTGTCTAAGAGCAGGAAAGTTTACAGTTCCAACTTGATAGTTAGAACTAGTAAGTGAACCTGTACTAGGATTGCTTTGAGCATCGTAAATAGTAACAGTGTCTGTAAGAGTAACACCATTAACAGTAGTATTATCTCCAGAAATAAGAGCACTCATAGAGAGTGAACCATCAGTATTAGCAATATCTATAGACTTAGCAAGAGTTGCTAGATCAGAAGATACTTTAGCATTCTTAGCATCTTGAGAATATCCTTGTAGAGATATAAACGCGATAGTACCTAGAATAGCAAGAATCGTAATAACTACGATAAGCTCAACGAGCGTAAACCCTTTTTGTATGTTTTTCATAAAATGAAATGA
>JAWUVV010000020.1:0-12864 GCA_034112165.1 Candidatus Altimarinota bacterium | reverse complement strand
ATGCTTTAGAACTAAGAATGAATGAGGGCATTATCGATTCACACAATAGATGAATTTATATATTCAACCAAGCTGAAAAAAATAGATGATTGGTAAAATTAGAAGAATGAGATCTTGTACATGCTTTTGATAATGGTAAGTTTGAAAGTTATATTGATAATTGAGCTATTGCTAAACAAGTTTATTGAAGCGGTGAGGCTAATGACCTAACTCCATATGATATAGATCTTGTTGAAGTCTCAAGCTATGATCCAGATAGGAATTGACATGAAATTACATGAAATTTTTATACTGATTTAATGAATATTTGATGAACTTCCTGATTCTGAGCAATTGATTACAGTAAATCATTAAATCAATACGGTGATGTAAGAATGGTTATATCTAGTCAGCATGCAAGAGAGTCTTTTATACTGACAGAAGCTGAAAAATTAAGAAATTCCCAAGATTTTCGTTTTAGAACTCCTGATGAATACTGAGATTTAAACTCATTTAAAATAGATGGAAGAAGAGAAATGCAGTATCAAACAACGCAATTTTTTAATCAGGTGTGAATTAGAACGGGGATTGGGAGTTGAGAAATATCATATTTTGTAGTTGATTTAGAGAGGATATCAGAATCTAGAGTAGAAGAAATAAAACAATCCATAAAAGATCAATGATTCTATATTCCGTTAGTTGATACTTCATGAAAAGTAATATTTTCACCTACGGAATATGATTCATTAATTTAGTTACTGTAAAATATTTTGATATTGCCTAGATTACTCTTCATCTATTTCAACCTTCAAACTCAGTTCCTCAAGCATACTATGATCCACAGCAATAGGAGAATTCATCATAGTATCCTGAGCTTTTCCAGATTTTGGAAATGCGTAAATATCACGAATATTATCCTCATTTTTATAAATCATCATGAGTCTATCAAATCCTATAGCAAATCAACCATGTGGAGGAACTCCGTATTGAAACGCTTCATAGACAGCACCAAATTTCTCTTTTACTTCGTCAGCAGATCTACCAACCGTTTCAAACGCTTTTACGAGCGAGTTAATATCATGATTCCTGATTGCACCTGAGAGTATTTCGTATCCATTACATGCAAGATCATATTGATATCCAATAACATCTAATAAATCATCCCCGGTTTTATCGAAATCAGATGGCCCACCTTGAGGCATTGAGAACGGATTATGTTCAAAATCTATTTTTCCTGTTACTTCATCTTTTTCAAATATTGGAAAATCTGTGATCCAACAAAATGATATTTTCGTTGGATCTTGGAGTTTTAATAATTCGGCAAGATATACTCTGAATCTTCCCATATAGTTACATACCAGATCCCTCCCCCCTGCTCCAAAAAATATAACATCTCCCACAACTAGCTCTGTTCTATCTACTATTTCTTGCAAATCAGATTCTTCAAAGAATTTATTAAGTGGTCACTTAAGACCATCTTCCTTCATTTGGAAATACCCAAGTCCACCAGCTCCAAACCTGCGGACGTAGCTTTCAAATCATTTCATTTGAGTTTTTGAAAACACGAGATCTCCTCCTGGAACTTTCATAGCTTTAATTCTATTCCCAGTAGAGTCAGATGCTATACTCGAAAATATTTCATTTGATGATTTTGCAAAAATATCTGCAACGTCTACAAGTTCAAGACCATACCTGAGATCTGGTTTATCTGATCCGTATTTCTCTATTGCTTCGTGATGCGTGAGAGTAAAGAATCTCCCCTTTTCTCTCATAACATCATTTCCTTCCGTTTTAGCTACTACTTCTTGGCTTGCTAAATCTTTTGTGATATCTAGTAAGTAATCCTCAACTACAGTAAATACATCCTCCTGCTCTACGAAACTCATTTCGCAATCTACTTGATAGAAATCCCCTGCATGTCTATCCGCTCTTGGATCTTCGTCTCTAAAACATGGTGCAATTTGAAAATATTTATCTATTCAACCAACCATGAGAAGCTGTTTAAACTGTTGAGGTGCTTGTGGAAGGGCGTAAAATGTACCTGGATTGAGTCTGCTTGGCACGAGGAAATCTCGAGCTCCTTCTGGAGATGAGTTTGCTAGTATTGGAGTTTGCACATCGAGAAAATCTCTCTGAGTAAACCAGTTTCTTGTATAGGTCGTCATACTTGATCTGAACTTGATGAAGTCTTGAATCTTTTGTCTTCGAATATCTAAATATCTATATTTGAGTCTAATCTCTTCATTTGCCTCTTCTGCATGTGTATCAAGTTCAAAAGGAGGAGTTTTAGCTTTTGAAATAAGCTCCACCTTAGAAACTATTATTTCTATTTCTCCTGTGTGCATTTTAGGATTCGCTTGCCCCTCTGGCCGAGCTCTCACAGTTCCTGTAGCTTTTACAACATATTCACTTCTAAATCCGTCAGCTGTTTCCCACGCAAGTTTATCATCCTCAGGGTCAAATACTACTTGAGTGAGTCCATATCTATCTCTCATATCTATAAATATGATCCCTCCATGATCACGTCTATTACTCACCCAACCCGAAAGAATCACTTCTTCTCCAATATTCTTTGCAGTAAGTTCACTACATGTATGACTTCTATGCATATTTAATTATTTTAAAAATTTAAAAAAGCACACAATAATGTATTTCTACATATATTATGTGCTTTCGGTTTGTAGTATCTACAAAAGGTGCCACCTAAAGCTGTTTCTTAATTTATTTTGATTTCGAAGATCAGACTCCGGAAGGTTCTACTAAGAAATTATCTGTTCTTCCCTCTAGCATCGCAGGTGTTAATTGCTCAAGTGCTTGTAAAAGTATTCTATAGATGTGAGAGAAAATGCAAGGTTTTTATTTTAATTACCTTGCAAACTCATCAATATCTCTAAAGAAATCTAATATATCATCAGCTCAATTTTTTGGCCAACCATGCAGGTCATTTCCATAGGTAGCATACTCATTACAGAAGAGTACAGTATTCCCAGGAGTACAAGATGTTTTTTGAGTACAGTTCCGTATATCTCAGATGCTTGTATTTATTTCTGTGGAGCTACAAAAGTTTTGTTTACTTTTTAAAGCGTAGGCTCACTGACCTCCTGCATATGACGCAAGTGGATCTCCTGGAAGATGCGTGATGAGACTCGATACTGGTCAGCTACAATCTCAGTTAAACCCAGAGCTGGCTACTCATACCATAGCCCTGATAACATTTCATCTCTGACAAGATACTTTATTACTCATATATGATCCAAGTGAATGTCCAACAGAAAATACTGCGTCTCTATCTATACATAACTTTTCAGAGAGCTCTGTTACTATCGCATCGAAAAATTCTATATTTGCATATTGAGACCAGCTATATGGTCCTGGTCACATACCTGCTGGATAGGCAACTACAAAATCTCATTGTTGCTGTCCATAACTCCCTCCTCATAATTTCATATAATCTCGAACCATTTGGTTACTATTGGTTCGTCCGTGAAATGCTACTATGAGAGAAGTTTGTTTTCATATTTGCATTCATGGTGGAACATATAATAAGTAATTTCTATCTATTCATGATACAGTCCTATTATATGATCCTGACGAGATACTAGGGGCAATACTACATCCAGTACTTGCATAATCGATCTTTTGCCCCTCTGACACTTTTCGCATTCTATTTATGAGATCAGCTGCTTGTCCTCTATTTATAAATCTATCTTTTCAGTAGGAGTGAATAGGCATCAAGTTGTTAATATGCGCGTAGGCTTGGTATTTTTCATACCACTCATCTCATTCTCATAGCGACTCAACATCAACTTCAAAAGCTCTTGTTGAAAAGGCTATTGCCTCAAGCGCGGTAACACTTCATCCTGGCTTGAATGTACCATCTTCATATCATTTAGTGATTCATAGCTCAGCTCAAGAACAAGCATATTTTGCCTGCCACATATCTAGACTAATATCAGTAAAACAAGGTATTTCTGGATCTACTGCATCTATGTTTGCTGTTTTTAGTATAATTTTAAGTATTTCTGCTCTTGAAATAGTATCTCTTGGAAGATAATTTCCATCTCATACTCCCGATACAATTCATAAATCTTTTAATTCCTGCACAGAGTCTTTGTACCAATTATCTCCAATATCATCAAATGCAAATGTACTTTGCATCGTTATGGAGAAAATAAATAGCAAGGTAATTAATTTTTTCATAAATTTTAGTTAAAAAAGCTTCTTATAGATTATAAGAAGCAATGCGTCAGAGTAAAATATTTAAAGTCAAAATAGAGTGAAGGTATATTAAAAGGTGAAGACATCGACCACTTTTCAACTTGCAGAAACATTATCGTGCTCAGAAAGTATTATTGGAGTGTGGTGTTCCTCTGATGAGTTAGGAATCAAATATATTTGATTTGCATTTTTTTTATACTTCTTAAGTGTCGCTCCTCCATCAACTTCAAACAGAAAGGCATCTGACTCATTGAGTGAAATATTCGTTTTTTGAATTAATACATAACTACCATTATCAATTGTCTTTCCGTTTACCACTTGCCTATTCATACTCGTTCCTGAGACTCTGAGTACAAAATGGTTTTTTTCATCTCACTTTATGATAGTTTTAGATATAGGAAGCGTTCCATAATCATTTGCCTCAGCAATTGCGAGAGGAGTTCCAGCATTTGCGTATCACAATATAGGAATATTCATAGTCGTTTGCATTCCGATTGAATTTCATAGCCTGATACTTCTATATCACTCACCTCTTGAGAGAAATCATTTTTTTTCAAGTACTTCTAGATACTGTGTTACTCCACGTTTAGATTTTTGGTGAAGAAGGTTTTTTAATTCCTCTATCGTAGGAGATTTTCAATATCTACTTGTAAAGTCTGTTATAACGTCCAGTGCATGTTGTTGTTTTTCTGTAAGCATCTTAATATAGTTTTAATATATACAGTATATAAACAGAGTATATATATTTTTGGCTGCGTCAATAAAAAATTGCAGAAAATACAATATCTCTATAATATAATCATATTTTATATCTCAACTGAGTCATTATGGCAAAAAAAATAAAAGACATGTCTTGGTTACATGATGATGAAAATTCGAATGGCTGAGGAGTAACTGATTCAAACTGATGAGAACTTAATTCTTGAGATAGTGTTATTGCTATAAAAGACATCAAAGTAAAATGAGCATGAGATATAAAACGAGGAGATGTATTTAAAAATATTCGTCTTACAGATGATAGCGAGCTTATAGAATCAGGAAAAATGGTACTGAGAACAGAATTTTTTAAGAAAAAATAGTATGAACAAATTGGCAGACTATCGTCCTGAGATACTCTCTTTTGCTTCATGAGCCTGATTAATGATATTTGAACTCTTAGGGTCACGTATATTGGGCCCATTTGTTGGAACGTCTCTATTTATATGGACTAGTTTGATTGCATTAGTGCTTGGGGCATTAGCTCTATGATATTATGTCGGTTGAAAATATGCAGATAGGTGAGCTGATATGAGAAGTCTCTCAAAAATTCTACTCTATACAACACTCTCCATTATTATTCTAATGCTAGTGAAAACTCCAGTACTCACGTGAGTAGTATCTCTGGGTTTCTCTCTCAAAGTGAGCTCTCTGATATTAGTAATTATACTTTTCTCTCCAACAAGTTTCCTCCTATGAATGATTGCTCCTATAGTTACGAAATTACGTATCACAGAGCTTGAGAGTAGTGGAGAAGCTGTTGGGAGAATCTCAAGTTTATGAACTATAGGAAGTATCGTTTGAACGCTCTGAGCTGGCTTTTTTCTCATCCCGTTTTTTGGAATAAATATGCTGCTAGTGCTCCTATGCTTGGCCCTGTTAGGACTCTCTTACATGTGTGAGCGAAAAAGATACATCACTTGGCAAATGCTCTTACTTATATCTATATTTATACTCTTTAATGGAGCAAAACTCAGTGAGCAAGTGTTTGCAGCTGATAATAAATTTATATACGAAACTCCCTACTCTCATATTGAAATATCTGAGCGTTATGAAGATGCAAGCATACCAGTAAAAATAAAGGATCTCAAAATAGATAATGTCACACATGCTGGAATGTATCTAGAGAGTGATAAGCTCGTATATCCATATACTCGCTATTACCACCTCTTTGATACGCTCCTACCAAGCGCTCAGAATATGCTGATGTTATGAGGCTCTGCATATTCATTTCCTAAGAGCTTTCTAGAAAAGTATCCAAATAAAAATCTTGATGTGGTTGAAATAGATGAAACGGCGACCAAAATTGCTCGTAAACACTTTCGCTTAGTAGATGATCCGAGGCTTACTATTTATCATCAAGATGCAAGAGTCTATCTCAATAGCTCAGATAAAAAATATGACGCAATTCTCTGAGATGCATTTGGTTCATATCTCTCTATTCCCTATCAACTTACAACACTTGAAGTTGCTGAGAAAAAATATAATATGCTGGGGGAAAATGGAATCGTTATACTGAATGTTATTTCTAGTCTAGAATGAGAAAAAGCAAAGTTTCTAGAAGCAGAATATAAAACGTATCAAAAAATATTCCCAGAAGTATTTGTACTCCCTGTGAGAGATCAGTTTAACAGTGAGAGAGTGCAGAATATAATGCTCATTGCTGCAAAAAATCCTGATGCGCTTAACTATATCACAAATAATGATGAGCATATAGAATACCTTTCTCGTAAAAGATACTTGCAACTTCCTGAAGATACTCAAATTCTCACTGATGATTTTGCTCCTGTGGATTACTATATCTCCCAATTACAATAATTTTATTACCAACTTTTAATTATGGAAAACGAAAAGAAAACGAAACCAACCGTATATGAGCAAGATATGTGAAAGATGCAGCGAGAAAAAACATGACTCTTTTCATCTCCCTCTCTTAGTAAAATTGTTCCCCTGATATTTTTTGCAGCTATTGCCATATGGAATATTAATGCCTATATTGACGGGAAACAAGCAGATGCATTTGTAGACATATACAATCCTAACATAGAGATAATTGCAGAAGATATGGCCAGTATCTGAGAAAACTTTCAAAAAGCTGGAGGCTCCTTCTTTGAAATAGAAAAAAATCCTACTATGGATGAAAGTGAAGTGAAAGAATTAATGAATAATGCTCAACAGCTTCTCGCATCTAATACTGCTCTCTATGAGCGAGTAGTACAAGCAGTTACCACTCTAGAAGATCAAGCATGTACTCTCCTTACCCATGCTTCTGCTGAATGTTTAGCATTTGTATGAACCTATAGGGAAATAGTTAGCGCATTCTCTGACGATACATTTGATTCAGCTGCAAGAATATCTGACTGAATACTAGAAAAATCTGACCAGTTCATGATTGCTGTGAAAAAAGATAATATAGAATTCTAGAAAATTTCATTTAGGCTACAAAAGACTCGTATCATATATGACACGAGTCTTTTTTATTATTATTTTTATAACACTTGAGTAATTTTTCCTTCTGGGTTTTTTCCTCCTCTTTTGATGATTTGTACTTCTACTCTGTCTCCGTCTTGAGCATAGCCCTTTCGAGATCCAGCGATAAATATATCTCCTGACTTATCATCTGGTTTCACAAAACCAAATTTTTCGTTGTCAGAATATTTTCACTCAAGTAATTCCATATCATTTCCAAGTACTTCAATGACTACTCCTTCGTTTTTCCCCTTGAATACATAGACTTCTGCTCGTACTTTGTCTCCATCTTTTGCTCCATTTTTTTTGAGTCCATATATAAAGTACCCTGTTTCTTGTCCCTCTACATCAACAAATCCAAAGTTTCCATCTCCTCAGCTATATACTCACTCAACGATTCATACAATCTCTCTCTTTGCTTTGCCGAAATCTTCTTCTTTATTTTTTCCAGAAAATACCTCTAGGATTTTTGCCTCTGGTTTTTTTCCACTCACTCTATCCATGACCTCTGCTGCTACCCTTTTTCCATCTATAGCCCCTGCAAAGTTATTTTTATGTACGAAGAAGTCTCCTCCCCAGTATTCTCTCTCATCTGGTATTACAAATCAAAAGTCTCATTTTTTACATTGAAATTTTCATAGAATTCTATCTGGTTTTCTTGGCATACTGAATTGTAAAAATATATATCCTCTGGATTATAGTGGAGAATAGTGATTAGGCAATAAAAAACAGCACGTCCCCTTGTCTTATATTTTTTATTTATAAAATACATTCATAGATTCCTTAAAACCATAATTATGGACACAAAAGCCCATTCAAAAAATTTATTAGTGCTCAATAAACCAAAGGGCTATATAGTAACTCGCTCTGACGAGAAAGGGAGAAAAACTGTATACGACCTCTTGCCTCATTGGGCATTTGATGATGGATGGATGCCCATAGGGCGACTAGATTTAGAGTCTAAAGGACTTTTATTGTTCACGCAAGATGGAAAAATAGGAAACGCGTTAACCCGACCAGGATGATGCGTTAAAATATATGAGGTATGGGTGAGAGGTCATGTTACAGATGAGCATATTTCTTCAGCCCTGGAGTGAATCGATACTCCTATCGGAATTCTCAAAGCTCTCCTCGTTGAAAAAATAGGCGGTGGGTGAGCAAAAACAAAACTCCGAGTACAAATTGATGAGGGGAAAAATCGACATATTCGACGCTTATTTGGAGCAATGAAAGATCCTAAATTTGGGACTCCTTTAAAAGTATTAGAATTACAGAGAGTGAGTATTGGGAGTTTAAAACTGGATATAGAAAGTGGAAAGTGGGAGTATTTGGGTGTGGAAGATGAGAAGTTATTGTTGAATGATTTAATATAGAAAAGATACCCCCTTGAAAGAGGGGTTATCTTTTATCGTTATTTTTTGGAGGTTCTTGATGTTGTTTTGTGTGAACTATTTGGTAAGATCCAATGATTAAAATTACTTATTTAGTTTCCACTTCTGACATATCTTTTCAATAATAGAAAACCTCTTTTCATTTTATACAAATACTTGGGTCTTTTGGCATAATGATATAGCCTTTAAATGGAGCTCTCACAGCTACTTTGGTTCATTCAAATATATCATATCAAATCAAATCTCACTCTTCATATCTATTAAAACTTTGCGGATGCCCTCATACATATTCAAATCAACCTGTAAATAGGTGTTTTTCCTCTATATGAACATGTGAAGATTCAACTCATCCAATTTTTACAATATCATTATGTGGTATAAGTCTAGTTTCATTTGAATTTGCTTCTACTAATCTGGGGTCAATCATATCCTGAGTAACAAGAAAGTTTATAAGAGCTTGATATGAATCAACATAACATTGTGGATTCTTATGAAATCATGCTTCAAATGTGAAACCATTAGCTCAAGTATCATTTACATAATCAGCTACTCATCTCCACAATAATTTTCATCAATCTGATTTTTTATTCGCATTTGCCATATTTATTGCCATATTTTGAATTCAAAGTTCTCATCCTAAAGCATGATACCCATGTAAGCTCGAAAATGCGTATGGCCTTCATTTAGGGGCACTAAATGAGTGCAGATCTAACCAAGCACTTGGTTCAGTTACATCAATAAGATGCTTTATATCAGCACCTCGTCATTGCTCATAATTATCCCTACGTTCATCTTCAGGAACTCAATTTACTACACGATTTAAATCATCTTCTGAAAATCTTTTTCAAAACATACGCGCTGCAGAATTTCATTCTAAAATTGCAACTAATTTTCACTTGTTTAATGTAATTTCTCCTGCTTTTACACTTTCGAGAAAATTATGTAACACATCTCATCAAAATAATTCATTTCAATGTATTAAGGCTGATGTTCCTATTACAGGACCATCCACACCAGAGTCAAAAACCACAGTCCCATCCATATTATTTGGTCAACCAAAATTAACACTATTAATACTAGTCATAGTTAGAAATTAATTATAATAATATATTTATATACTTAATTATATTTATGTCAATATTTAGTACACACCGGAGTCGAACCATATCCCTTCCCTACTTTAAAGTATTTCTTCAAAAAATCAGGTTTAATAGCAAAAAGTGTGTGGCTGGGAAATAGTTAGTTTTTTCAATGAAGAAGAGAGAGGATAAGTTTTATTTTTCTCTCTTTTTTCAGACCTCTGTGCAAACTAACTTTTCCCTTGAGGTGGCCAAATACTCATTCGAGAGCATTGGTCGTATTAGGTATATCTATAACTCAGTAATAATCATACCAACAAAAGAGATATTTCAAATTTCTCTTCAGAGAAAAGTAAGCAGAGCGTGTCCTTTTATGCACCCACTCAGCTTTTCATTTACTATTGATTCGTTTCTCGTTGAGAAAGGATTCATGTTTCTGGTAAAATAAGCCCAAGTAATACTCAAGGCTTTCTTTATCTGTACATGTGAGGAGTTCTCATACCCATTTCAAGTCCTTGTTAGCTTCAAGGATAGGTTTTTTAGTAATGTACCTCCTGAGTATAGCTGCTTGATGGAAATGACACATTTGAGTAGGTATTCCATCTTCTGTAAATCCTGAAAGAAGTCCTTTCTTTCCATCACATACTATAGCCTCTATCTTCCATCCTTTATTTTGTAGTTCTTGAACTCATTTTCTATACACAGCATTTGTCTCATTTTTCACTAATTCATAGTGCAGTATCTTCTTACTGTGTGAGTCTTTGAATACCATGATTCCTATATCTCAAAAATAAGTAGTATCCATAATAAGCACTATGCTGCATGGAATTATCTCAGGAGGAATAAACTCATACTGATCTAAGAGTGATTGAATCTTCCGAAGAGATATTTTGTATTCTTCAGATAAATCTTCATAGGTTTGTCTTCTGAAACAATACTTGTTCCACAATTCTTGCACCAGATTTCTCTGTGCCTTCTCCTTGCGAGATTTATTCTGGAATACATGATTACAATCTTTGCACTTATATCTTTGTTTCCCTCGCATTTTTCCATCCTTTTTGATGAAAACTGAACCGCATACCTTACAGCTTTTCTGGTAACTTTTATACATACAGTTAAAAGTAAAGAAGTATTCAGCTATAGTATGCCAAATACTCTCACTTTTAGCCACACATTATTTTCTATTAAGCCAAAAATCATAAAATTTAGTTTAATCTCTAAAATCATAAAAATCCCTTAAAGTAGGGATTTTTAGCGTTTAAATGTGATTGGAGGTTCTTGATGTCGTTTGAGTTGAACTATTTGAGAAGGTTAAGAACTTAAATCTTCATCTAGGAAAAAACTGAATGATTCCTTGTTTTCATTAAAAGGCTCTGTTAAACCAAAGCTTATAACTTGCTCAAATATAATTTGAATTGCCTCAATTGAATATCATCTATCCTGAGCTCCTATTTTCATAGTATTATAATACGACTCTTTAAAAACTTCTATAAAAATTGTTACTAATTGTTCATTTGAAAATCATAGTATACTTCAGAAACTGAAACATATATTTTTACAATATATTGCTCGCATTGCAGCTCATGGATTATGTAGTTCATTAGCATAATGAACTCAATCTATATCTAAGCTAAATCCTTCTATAGTAGTATCTACATTATGGCAATTACTAAGAGTCTCATAGGAAACTCATATACCATGTAAAAAACCATAGTATTCTGCAACATTAGCCATAAAGTCTCTTAATATTTTTTCTTTATCTCAATGTCTATTGAATTGAAGAATTGCGTCCTCTGGATTTTGGTATTTCATAATATCTTGAACTCTAGTGTTAGTTCACTCAAGTATATAATTATATACTCCATGTTCTCCTGAAAGTCTTAAATATTCCTGTAATATCTGATCCTCGGTTAATCCTAAAAACAAATTTCTATCTCATCATAAATCTTCTAAACATTTCCATAATGTAAACTTCATATCCTCAGAAGAATGTGAATAATCCTTAAAAATACTTCTATAGTCTCATATGTTTCAATCCTCATCATAACATTCTGTAATTGACCTTACAGATATCGGTAGGCATGTAGGTAAAGGTTTTCATAGTAGTTTTATAGCTTTAGTCTGAATATATGCTGCAGCTTTATGTTCCGATTCAAGCTTTTTACTCCTTTCACATCATATAAACGTAAATGTTCTATGAGCTCTTTGTATTTCTCTAAAACCATTCTCTCAATATATATCTCATCATTTCCAAACAATTGATGCATCTGGTGTTAAAAAAGTATGACTTCTTCAAGAAAATAAGTCTTTTACCCATAGTCATGTTTCGTTTAAATCCTCAGGAGAAGTTTTTAACCTATAATCATGAGGTGTAAAAAATATTTTTCATTGAGTCTCTTCAAGTATTTCTCAATATTTTCATAGTACATAGGACCTTAGTGGTGATAAATCAAGAGGTTCAATCATATTGTGATCTATATCTTCAAATCCTCATTTCTCTTCAATAAGTTTTCGAGTCATTTCTCGAGCTTCCTGCTCATCGCTAAATCTATCGTATGGATTATAATAATAAGAATCATCTTCTACTACATCTGTAACATGTCAGAAATTCGTATGTGTTCTACTATTCGAATCCATTCTATTTATTTACTTTATTTAATATATGATACTTATATATAAATATCATATATAGTCAATATATATTTAATACCCACCGGAGTCGAACCATGTCTCTTCCCTACTTTAAAGTATTTCTTCAAAAAATATTCAAAAACAGGTTTTCTTCTGAAATCATAAAAATCCCTTAAAATAGGGATTTTTAGCGTTTAAATGTCATTGGAGGTACTACCCGGAATCGAACCGGGCTACGGAGCTTTGCAGGCCCCTGCATAACCGATCTGCCATAGCACCATGTAACAAGCGAGAGAGATTATATAATATAGAAGATATAATTCAAGATTTTTTTTCTTTTC
>JAWUVV010000019.1:0-12252 GCA_034112165.1 Candidatus Altimarinota bacterium | reverse complement strand
ATATAATAATTATATAAATAATTTTTAAGAAAATTAATATGTCTACTGTTACAATAGAAAATGCTCCGAAATCATTTGAGAAACAATTTGGAAACAGGATTGATTTTAATCAGTTTGTTGGAATCTATTGGGATGGAATGGATTGGTGTCAATATGATGAAGTGATACCATCAAAAGATGATATTTCAGTATATCAAGGCCTTACAGACGATATAGAAACAGTTTCAGGGAAAGAACTATTAGAAAAGTTACTTAAAACGTAATATGTATCATTACAAATTTACTCGGCAAGTAGTGAAATTCCTAGAAAAACAAGATAAACATTTTCTAGGAATATTTTTTAATAAAATGGAAATACTGAGTAAAGATCCTTATCAAAATAGTCTAGATATAAAACCATTACGATGATATGATAATACATATAGATTAAGAATCTGAAAATATAGATTTCTGTATAAGCTAGAAGACACAGAGCTTATAATATATGTTTATAAATCAGGTTCTCGAGGTGATATTTATAAGTAAAGACTCATAAAAAAACTCTCAGAATATTCTGAGAGTTTTTTTATATTGAAAGTTTTTATAGATCATTGAGCATAGCGAGTATCTCATCTGGATCTTCTTGTTTTCCTTCTTCCTGCTTTGCTGCAGCAACTTTTTTCTTTCCTTCTTTCACTTGCATCTCTTGCCACTCGATGAGGTGCTTTTCATTGAGCGTTTTGATTTCTTTTTGATATTTTACTTCGAGTTCTCAGAGCTTTTTACGTTCTGTTTCGAGAATGTCGTAGAGCCTGTCTATTTGCGTGTCAGTCATAGATGGCATGATATCAAACCAATATTGTCTTTCATCATTATCCATTGATTCAGTTGCTATAATCAGCTCTATAAGTTCAGGATATTTAGCCTGAAGTTCATCTGTTATAGTAAATGTTATGTCGTCTTTTTGTATTTGAGCCATGTTTTTATTTTTAAAACAATAATTACTCATAGAGTATAACAGTGATGTTTAAGATTTGCAAAAAAAAACACTCTCCCTATAATTTATATATACTTTTTAGCCCTATCTCTATGTTTTGAATATACATATGAATTTACGTAGTTTTGCTTGTAGCTATTTGGGGCTTCTTTTTTGTGGCTCGTCATCATACTCTTAAGTTTAAAAAATTTAGTACAAACATTCCACCTGCGACAAATATTCTATTTGTGTTACTTATTATCCTTTCTATCACGGGACTTTTAAGTATCTTCTTTTTGTGAGAAGATACGAGTATCATTAGAATAAGTCCAACTGTAGAGACACCTGAAAATTATTATTAAAATACAAATATATGAATACAAATAAAATAATATTTGCTATTGTTTGAACGCTCATTTTATGACTCGTTATTCTATTAGTGACAAACTTAAATAGTCAGGCAGCAGTAAAGACTAATAAAACTGCAGCTTGAGATTTTAGTATCTGGATATTACATGATAATGCCTGAGACTTTTCAAAAATCATTACGGGTTTCAAAGCCGCGTTTCCTAGTTACGCTTCTAAAAATATTGTTGTTGAAAGTTTTAATGATAGAGTAACGTACACTAATACCCTCACATCCTCTATTGTTTCAGGTTTAGCCCCAGATATATTCGTTCAAAGTAATCAAGAAATTTCTGCGTTTGAAAACCAAACCCTATGAGTAGATCCATGAGTTGTAAGTCCAAATGACTTCAGATTACAATTTAAACCTATTTTTTGAGATGATTTAGTAGTATCTGATGAAACTGATGCAACGGTAGAATTTCTTAAATGAATCCCTGCGGGATATGAAACTCTTGGTATATTTTATAATAGAAAGTATTTCCTGAAGCCTTCTGAAATTTCAAATTGGTCTAGCTTTTTAAAGGAAGTTCAAGGTATTTCAAATAAATATTCAAATATTATACCAGTAGCTCTATGAAATTGATCTTGAGTCAACAGAGCTGCAGATATTATCACAAGTTTATTTGTATTAGAGGGGCAGACATCTCTCAGTTTAACGGATAGTAATCAAGTAAGACAAGTACTATGAATGTATAACTGATTTTGACAAAGAGACGGTGATAATCGCTATAATATTCTTTCAGCACCATTTGAAGATGATAGAGATATTGATTATTTTACAAAATGAGATGTTGCTGCTATGATTTGATATCCAAGAGATCTACTTGAAATAGATAAAATCTGATATCAGAATAGTTTTCTTTTTGCTAGTCCATTCCCAAAATATAATGGATCAGAAAAAAAAGTATCTATTAACTACGACTATTTTGTAATAAACAAAGATACTCCATTCTCGAATTTATCTCAAGATTTTCTTGCATACTTAGTATCTCAGCAGGGACAACAGCTTTATAGTGACACGTATCCTTATTACCTATCCTCTCATGTACTCGTAGCATCTACTATGGCTGAAAAGAAGATTCTTCCTGGATATAATATTGTATATAAAAATTTTATTTCAGAAGATGATGAACTCGTAACGTATGACATAGGGAGTAAAAATATTTTTAATGCTAAAATCATACCAGTATTAGATATGGAATCTTGATACGATAGTGAATTTATTAAAATGTCTTCATATATTACCTGCTCTACTACAAAACAAAATACGCTTTTGAATCTTTCTAGTCCGTGTAAATAAAAACATCACCCTAACCCTCTCCTCAAGGAGAGGGAACAGAATATAAAGTTAATGTAACATGCAGCCTCATTTCTCCTCTAAGGAGAAAATTGAATGAGGTTTATAATTAATATTCATACGTATGGTTTTCAACTGAGATCAATTTTCCCTAGATATGTGATGAAATTTCGCACTCTCAAGTGATAGGGTAGAGCATCGAGATATCATTATAGATAGAAAATCTAAATACAGTGTAGTAGCTATAAAAGTTACAGACATAAAAGATGTGAAAATAAAATTTAAAGAACTTATATCTGACCCTTATTTTCGAAAAGCGAGTCATAATAGTTACTCATATAGGATCGTTCAGGAGAATGGGAGTATCATAGAGTGAAAAAATGATGATGGTGAGCAATGAGCAGGGATGTGTATCTTGCGTGAGCTACAAAGGGAAGATGCTACAGGTATTATGCTTGTTGTAACGAGATATTTTTGAGGAATACAACTTTACGCAGATAGGTTTAAAAATGTGATCGACGCTTGTAAACTATTTTTTGAAAAAGAAAAGAAATAAAAAGCTCTTAATTAATATTAAGAGCTTTTTATTTCTAAACGATATATTACATATCGCTGAGAGCTTGTTTGAAATGGTCGAATAAATGATTAATGAGGTCATCAAGATTTTTGTAATCTTCTCTCTCAAAACGGAAAGATTTTCCATCGAGTGTTGATTGGATTTTACCATCAAAAAGACCTTTTTTATTCTTATCAGCAGTAACTTCAATCATTCCCTCCGCGTCTGATTTATCAAATTTATTGAGGTATTGATCAAGCTTCGTAGACATATTTGATTCTACTAATCTCATAATTACTGCTTTAGAATGTTCTTCATCATTCGTATGTACCACTACTTGGATATCCATGTGTTTTTGTTTTAAATTATAATGGAAAATAAGATTTACTTTTAGCTTTCAGGGCGCAACCATTAACTAAAATTCTTCTTTTTTCTGAATCGATATATGTCTTACATGATATTTTTACAAGGCTTAATTTGTTTTCATGCAGTTACAACTATCTCTAAACGTCCCGTATAGTGTATCATATCAAATATTAAAATCAAGAAAAAACTCTAAAAAAAACTTTGAAGTAATTTTGAGCTATAAATACATAAAAATCACTTGGAAAAATACAAAAAAATAATACTATATCTACATATATTTTATGTTAAAACCTATTATGGAGTACGAAAAAGTAATCTGACTTGAGATACATATGCGAGTAAAATCACAAACAAAATTATTTTGCTGATGTAAAAACTCTCTTGCCCTAGAATCAAATCCAAATATAAATGTTTGCCCAGTATGTATGTGACATCCTGGCATGTTACCTGCCGTGAATAGTGAGGTAATTCGCCTATGAGTATTAGCATGAATGATGATGAAATGTGAAATTAATAAAATTTCACGTTTTGATAGAAAATCGTATTTTTATCCTGATCTCCCAAATAGTTTCCAAACAACACAACTCTATGAACCTATAGTGTGAGCGTGATACGTTGAAACTATGGTAGAGTGAAAACTCCAGAGATTTGATATTCATCATATGCATTTAGAAAATGATGCTGGAAAACTCTCTCATGTAGGCTGAAAAACACTTTGTGATTATAATAGAGCTGGGAGTCCACTTATGGAAATAGTAACTATGCCTGTTTTTCACTCGAGAGAAGAAGTAATGGAGTTTCTGAAAGAACTTCAAAAAATAATGAGAGCCGCTGGAGTGAGTGACGGTGATATGGAAAAATGACAAATGCGCTGCGACGTAAATATGTCAGTGAGAGAGCAGGGAACAGAGCTGCTTAATAATCGAACGGAGCACAAAAATGTAAATTCGTTTTCAGCAATAGGACGTTGTATTGATAGCGAATATAAAAGGCAGTTAAAGATTATTTCGACTGGATGAGTAGTGGACCAAGAAACAAGAGGGTGGGATGATGAAAGTGGAACGAGTAGTTCACAGCGATCAAAAGAAGATGCTATGGATTACAGATATGTCCCAGAGCCGGATATCCTGCCTATAATTTTAGAGGATGATTTCTTAGAAGAGCTGCAAAAATCAGTAGTTGAACTACCAATAGTAAAAAGACAACGATATCTAGAGGAGTATAAACTCTGAGAAGATGATGCTAGAATTCTTACAGCAGATTATAAACTCTCATGTTATTATGATGAGCTTGTTGCTCTTACAAAGGATGAAAAAAAGTCTTGTAGTATCGTAACCAGCGTACTACTCGCACTTATGAACGAATCAGATGATATTTCAAATCTATCAGATTTACGGTTTACGGTATCAGATTTAGCAAAAGTAATTTCTCTCATAAATAGTGATGAACTTTCTTCAACAAATGCAAAAGTAGTAATAGAGGAGTTATTTCTCAGTGGGGGAGATGTTGATAGTATAGTTGATACTAAAAAACTCAGACAAAAAAATGATATGTGAGCGTTAGAAACAGTAGTAGATGAAGTTATATCTACAAACCCTGAACAAGTAGCTGATTATAAATGATGAAATGAGAGAATATTCTGATTTCTTGTTGGTCAATGCATGAAAGCATCCAAAGGACAATGAAACCCAAAAATATTTAATGAGCTTCTTAAAAAGAAACTAGATTAGGAATAAATCCATACTATGAATCCACACTTGAATTCTCTCCTTTGGAAAAGGAGAGAGGCTGCAGTATTAATAAAACGTTTTTCCTAGGCTTCCTTTTCCAAAGGAAGCTCTGCGAAGCAGTGAAGGATTAAAACTATTGCATTAAAAACTAATTTAATTACGAATTTTTAAAAAAGTACAGTGAAAACTGTGCTTTTTTGATAGCTCCATACTTGCTACATATTTTTTATTGTGGTAGTATATATCTATATTAATCCAAAATATTTCCCAATGCATATACAAATTGTGACTCATTTCCTCAAAAAATATAAGGCTTTACTGCTCTATATCGCAGTATTCCTATGATTTTTCCTTCTCAGTGGTGAATCACTATTTGCCGCAGAAGAACCTGTTTTATCAAAAGAAGATAGTGAAAAGGTTGTTGCTATACTCAACGGTATAATAACATGAGCTGCAGCTCTTATGTGAATGGTGACATCATTTATAACAATGTTTCTCTACCCTGGTTGGACCAACGGGACGCTCTTTGGATTGCAAGATTACCTTAAAACCATATGGATTCTTATATCCAATATAGTATATTTTATATTTGCATTTATTCTGATTGCAATTGCTTTCATGAATATTATTGGAAAAGGAGAATGAACGTGGGAACTCAAGCAAGCTATGCCTAAGTTTATAGTGTGAGTACTCATAGTTCCATTTTCGTGGTTCTTTGTTCAATTTATTCTTTCTATTTCAGCGATTCTTACAGTGTGAGTTTTAACACTGCCATATGATTCATTTGGAAATAAAGATTTATTTATAAAGGCAATAGAAAATCAAGAGTTTTGAGGAAAAAAAATCTGTAAAGATGTTATTATTTCCTTTAACAGAGATTTCTGAGATGAAGATACATCACAGCTTTGAGAAGATTCGAATGAATTAGATGAAAATATAAAGTGTAGATGAGAATGAGATACAGGTAAAATTACTATTAAGGAATTAATGACAGGATTAGATGAGTGAGGTAATCCTTCAGCAGATGCTAAAGGATTACAAAATAGTATATTCTGAGTAATTAGTATTTATTCTTATGGTATTCTAGCAATAGATGAGCTAGATACTATAAATGAGAGTCAATTACAGACCGTTACAAGTATTGCAGATTTGATATTCAAAATTGTATTTGATGTACTTTTTATAGTAGTGTATCTCTTACTTATGATAGCATTACTCCTAGCACTTTTTGTTAGATGAGTCCGTCTTTGGATATATATGATGCTTTCTCCAGCATTCGGTTTACTATACTTTTTTTGAAAATGAAGTGAATGAGTTTGAGAATCAGGTGATAAATTTAACATTAAGGAATTTATTGCTCTAGCTCTCGTTCCTGTTTATGTATCTGCTGCACTCGCATTTTGACTTGTATTTATAATGGTGGCTGCTGAATGAATAAAGGTTAAAGCAGGTGATGAACCAGACACTCTGAAAGCATGAGGTTTTTCACTTACACTCATAGGAGCACATGGAGAGAAATCAGATGATGGAACGCAAGATGGTACAATAATAGGAAAACTCATCGTAGAGATATTCTGAGTTGTTATCCTTTGGATAGCGGTTATGTCAGCACTTTGAGCATCCAAGACAACCAAAGCTATCGTTGAGCCCATTGCTCAGTTCTGAAAATCTGTCTGAGAACTCGCAGCCAAAGCTCCGACCTATGCTCCGATTATTCCGACTGGAAATTGAAAATCTATGTGAGTTGCGGGTTTACAAACCTTTGGTTCAAATATAGCATGATGAATAGATCAACAAGCTAAACAGAGAGGTACTGAATTTGCTCAATGATTTACTAATCCATCTGAGAATGAGAGATGATATCAGAATTTAGCTAATAAAGCTGTAACTAGTTCAGCAAATTCAGCTGACACAATAAGAGATATTTTATGAACTTGAGCAATTACTGAATTAGCTAATAGTAATTCTGGATTACAATGATTAGTAAAGCATTTAGAATGAGTAAATACATGAGACTCTGCAACTCACTGATTTAGAAGTCAAGAACAGGCAAACAATTGGATTGATCAATTATGAAACTCAAAATGAAATATAGGTAACGTTAGAGAAGCGCTAATGGAATTAGATAAGCTAGCGACAATACAAGAAAATTCAATTCTATGATGAGAAGTAAGAGTAAATTCTATTTGAGAAGTTGATAGATATGTATGAACTCTTGTTAATGATGCGCAGCAAACTGCATCAACAGGAGTACCTGAACAATCTACCCCGACTACTCCTTGAACAACCAATATTAACTTTACTAATATCAATAGTTGAAATGCAAAAGATAGAGCAGAAGCAATGCCAAGTTGAGTTCTCATAACTGAAGCTACCCTTAGAGAGAGACTAGCAAATGAATGAGTACCAGAAGAACAACATAATTGAATTGTAACATGATTTCAAGAAGCAAATAGAATAGAAGAATCTAGTGATAGTGATACTAATTAATCATACTAATGAAAATCCCTTAAGGGATTTTTATTTTAGATATATTTTCACAAACTCATAGAGCTCTATTATCTGGACTCATTGCTCTTCAAACTTCCTCATTCACTCGATACTCTCCTTGCTCTCTACTATAACAAACTTACTAGCTGTTGAATCTATCTTAGCAAGTTTTCGAGCAGTTTTACGAATCTCTGACTTGTCTAGAGATGATTCAAACTGAATACAGAAGCTAGAGTCTCATTTTTGAGTAAAGAAATCAAATACAAACTTTCCATTTATTCATCAGTGTACAGCATATCAATTTGAGAGTAATTCTAGGTATAGGAGATTCTGGGAGAAGTTATTTTGAGTATCCGTAAAAGACTTTCTGATTCAAACGTCTCCGAAATAGTATTGCACTTTGCTTGATATCTCACTTTTTGATTTCATATCATACCTAAAACACTTTGAGAGGAGTTTAGTATTGCTTGCAGATGCGAGGTAGTCTATAAGAGTGAGATGGGAGATGTCTATTCAGTGGTCTTTTAGATTTCTATGAATTTCTCGAATGGAGCTATATTGTATATTCTCTGATAAAAATCATAATATGTTACTGTAGAGAGATACATTTTTTATGTTATAAGCGTCTATTATGTCTGTTACTAGTATATCATTTCGTAGTGCTGTGAGTAAAAAGTCTTTATAGGAATTTTCTGGTATGACTCGCACCACGGGAAGTCCTCACCTAAGATTTTTTTCATGATTTTGCGTCATTCAAAGAGGGTAGAGTTCAAGATTTGTTACTCCTTGTATTTGTATGTTATTTCATATGAGAAGAATCTTGTATTTCTTAGTTTTATAGAGTTGTAATATAAGCCCTTTAATTCACACCATATTATTCATGTTTTGTAGAACAATAATCTTTGGCACTCCGTAGACTCGAACGTAGAGATCAAAGAGAATTATAAAATCATCTTTGTTTTTTATAATTCAGAGTGTATCAAGCTCAGCATTATAATAAAAACTTTCATCTATTTTTTGAGTTTTTTGTAACATAGTGAGTGCGAGACTTGTTCGCCCAGTATTTCTGAGTCCTGAGAGGGTCACTATTCAGTTATTATTTAAACCAGTAGTGAGTTTTGATAACTCACTACTAAAGCCCCTATAGCTTTTTATACTTCTAATATAGTCGCTATTTTTTTGTATGAGTTCCTGGTACATGTAATATTTTTATACATTATTATCATATATTGTAAATATTTTATATATAAATCAAGTTTAATTATGATTTTGTATATATATGTTATTATAAAAGTATAATAATAGTATTTATAAATAAAAGACATTTTGAGTTTTGGAATATGTATTTTTTCTTTATAATACAAGAATATATATAGTAAAAAAAGGCATGAAACAAATAATAATAGATCATCTAATTAAAATAGTTTTTCAAGAATATAATTTAAAACTAGAGGAAATACAGCTTTCTACTCCTCCTAAAAAGGATATGTGAGATGTTTGTTTTTGATCTTTTGTTCTTGCCAAAGACCTTAAAAAATCACCTCTTGTTATTGCTCAAGAACTTTGAGAGCTACTTAAAATGCCAGAGTACAATATCCCTGAAATAGATACAATTCAGGTCGATGGATGATATGTTAACTTCTTTCTGAGCTCTTGAGCATATGCTCAGGCTCTCACAAATTTTATGAGTCATGATATATATCAAAGCCTTAAAAGTGACTCAAATCAAGCAATATATGTAGATTATATTGGGGCAAATGTTTGAAAACCACTTCATATTGGTCATATGTGTACTCCAGTTCACTGACAGGTTATCATCAATACATTTAAGAAACTCAACTATAAGGTAATTTCAGATTCACATATCTGAGATTGGGGAATTATTTTCGGGAAACTTATTACTTGATTTAAGTTATATTGAGACGCTCAGAAACTTGAAGAAAATGCAGTAGAGCATCTTTTTCAAATATATGTACAAATATCAGCAGACGTTGAAAAAGATCCTGAATTAGATCAGCAATTTAGAGATACTTTTAAAAAATTATCTCTGTGAGATGATGAAATGAAATGAATATGGGCTGAATTTACAAAAAAATCAATTCATGCAATGAATATTTTGCTATCTCGCTTACAGGTATTCCCAGATTATAATATTTGAGAGAGTTTTTATGAAGGTTTGTGACTCGCAAAGATGGAGGACTATCCTGATTTAAAATTCCCTATGAACGCAATCGTTGATGAGCTCATAGCTAAAAATATTGCAACTAAAAATGAAGATGGTTCTGTTGGTGTCGTGTTTCCAGATGAGCTAAAACTCCCTTCTTGTATATTACAAAAACGTGACGGAACACATGGGTATCTTGCAAGTGACCTTGCGAGCGTTAAATACAGAATGGATAACTGGGCTCCTAAAAAAATACTATATTTTGTTGATGTCAGGCAAAAATTACATTTTGAGCAAGCATTTGCTATCTCTCAAATGGCACAGTGGCTGGGCGAAGATACAGAGATAACACATGCATATAATGGCTTCATTTCTCTTAAGGATGGTGCTATGAGTACCAGAAAGTGAAAAATAATAAAATTAGAGGCTCTACTTGATGAGTGAGAAAAAAGAGCAGCCGCTATTATATCTGAAAAAAGAACTGACATTTGAAACAAGCAACTTAAAGAGCTTTCTGAAATAATATCAATCTGAGCAATAAAATACTGATATCTTAAAAAGACCCGAGAATCAGATAGTATATTCGATTGGGATGAGTACATGAGTTTTGAATGAAATAGTGGACCATACATCCAATATGCTTACGTGAGAGCACAGAAAATTTTACAAACAGCCCATCATAAAATACGTTATGAAAATTTAGTATTTGAAACAGGAGAGGAGAATAATCTCATAGCACACATTATTACATTTCCAGAAATTATAGAGCAACTTACAAAAAGTTACCATCCCCATGTTTTATGTAGCTATGTGTATGAACTTACGAAGTTATTCTCATCGTTGTATGCAAATGTCCCGATTCTTTCTGAGAAAAATCTTCAGCTCAGGGATGCACGTCTCGCTCTGCTTTGAGCATTTTCTCTCATAGTAGAAGAGAGTTTTGATATTCTTTGAATATCTCTTCCTAGTGAAATGTAATATGACAGTACAGTACGATAATTTTGCGAAAACCTTTGCTAGCTCCAGAAAAAATATGAAATGGGCTGAACTGGAATATTTTTTTTCTCTCCTAAAAAAAGGAAGCATCCTAGATATTTGATGTTGAAGTGGAAGGCTTCTCGAGCAATATAATAAGAACCTTTGATGATATCCAGATACATATATATGAGTTGATTTGTCTCAGGGCTTATTGGATGAAGCAGCGAAAAGCTTTCCTGATATGAATTTCAGGCAATGAGATATGCTATATACGCAAGATATTTGCGAGTGACAAAGCTTTGATGATATATTTCTTATAGCGAGTTTTCATCATTTACGTACTACTAGAGAGAGACAAAGCTTATTAAAACAGTTATATCTACTCCTGAATTCAGGCTGAAAAATATATATGACAAACTGGGCTCTAAACTCAGATTTCAATAAAGAAAAGTATATATCTAGTTATATATCTTGAAGTGAAAATGAGTTATGATGATGAGATTATAGTATCAAAATTTGAAAAGATTTCAGATATTATCACTGTTTTACTATTTTAGAATTAAATACGCTTGCGACTCAAGCAGGATTTAAAGTACTAGAGAATAGACTTTTTGATGGGGGGAGGAATATTATAACAATACTAAAAAAATAAATTTTAAATTTAGGTATTTGAGGTATAATTTTACGTGTTATTTCCCATACTTACAATATGCAGCTATCTTACGAGGAACATATTAAAAATATTGATATGCAGGTAGACGCTATTATTTTGCGTGCGCAGTCATATATGTGATGAGATGATGATTGACTCATTAAAGAGCAACTTACTGATGCATATGAGTTTGCGAAGCAGGCTCATAAGTCAGTAACTCGCTTATCAGGAGAACCGTATATTTCTCACCCTGTTGCAGCAACTGAGATTTTATTATCACTTAATCCTGATATTGCAACTATACAGGCTTGTTTTTTGCATGACGTGATTGAGGATACCGATTTTACGTATGATGATTTACATGAAATCTTTTGAAAAGAAGTCTCTGACCTATGTAATGGAATGAGTAAACTTGAAAAAGTTAAATATCGCTGAGAGGATAGAGCCATCTGAAGTTTGCGAAAAATGTTTATTGCAATGGCAGATGATATCAGAGTCATATTTATAAAACTCTCTGATAGGCAGCATAATATGCAGACTCTTATGAGTCACCCAAATCCTGATAAAAGAGAACGAATTGCATTAGAAACGCTCAATATATATGCTCCTATAGCAGGAAGACTCTGACTTTATAATTTAAAAAGTTCTCTAGAAGA